>NZ_CP035103.1:1517942-1821531 GCF_006094695.1 Kocuria rosea
TGACGAGCTCGGTGCGGAACCCGGGGATCTGCCACCGGAACTGCTCCGGCTCCAGCTGGTTGAGGAACAGCACGGGCACGCGCACGGTCACGCCGTCCGCCTGGTCGGAGCCCGGGGCGAACTCGTAGGCGAGGTCCAGCACCAGCTCCCCGTCCCGGGTGCGCCGGACCCACTGGCGCGGGTAGAGCGACTCGTCGTAGCCGCCGGCCTCCTCGGCGATCAGGTCCTCGGGGTCCAGGTCCAGGAGGTGCTCGTCCTGCTGGCGGGCCTTCTTCCACCACGCGTCGAAGTGCCGTGCCGAGACCACGGACTCGGGGATCCGGGCGTCGTAGAACGCGAACAGGGCCTCGTCGTCGATCCGCAGGTCCTTGCGGCGCAGCCGGTTCTCGAGCTCCTCGACCTCGGCCAGGCGCTTGCGGTTGCGCGCCCAGAACCGGTGCCGGGTCTGCCAGTCGCCCTCCACGAGGGCGTGGCGGAGGAACAGCTCCCGCGCCAGGGCGGGGTCCACCCGCCAGAAGTTGATCCGGCGCTGGGCCACGACGGGCACGCCGTAGAGGGTGACCTTCTCGTAGGCCATCACGGATCCCTGCGCGCGGGACCAGTGGGGCTCCGAGACGCTGCGCTTGACCAGGTGCGGGGCCAGCTCCTCGGCCCACAGCGGGTCGATCGCGGCGTTGACGCGGGCCCACAGCCGGGAGGTCTCCACCAGCTCGGCGGACATGACCCAGTCGGGGGACTTCTTGAACAGGTTGGAGCCCGGGAAGACGGCGAACCGCGAGCCGCGGGCGCCCTGGTACTCCCGCTTGCGCTCGTCCTTGAGCCCGATGTGGCTGAGCAGCCCCGCCAGCAGCGAGACGTGGATCTCCCGCTCCTTCCCGGAGGGGTCCACCTCGCGGCCCTTGCCGACCCGGATGCCGACCTGCTGGCCCATCTGGCGCAGCTGGGCGTAGAGGTCCTGCCACTCCCGGATGCGCAGGAAGTTCAGGTGCTCCCGCCGGCACAGCTTCCGGAACTGCGTCGAGGAGAGCTCCTCCTGCTGCTCCTGCACGTAGCGCCACAGCAGCAGCCAGCTCGTGAAGTCGGAGTTCTCGTCGAAGAACCGCTTGTGCAGCTCGTCCGCCTGCTGCCGCTTCTCCAGGGGGCGCTCGCGGGGGTCCTGGACGGTCAGCGCCGCCGCGAGGACCATGACCTCCCGGGCGCAGCCCCGCCGGTCCGCCTCCACGATCATCCGGCCCAGCCGCGGGTCCACCGGCAGCTGCGCCAGCTGGCGGCCCACCGGGGTGAGGGGCCCGCCGCGGGCGTCGTCGTCCCGCCCGCCCCGCGGGGACGCGCCCCGCGGCTCCTTGAGGGCGCCCAGCTCCCGGAGCAGGGCCACGCCGTCCTTGACGGCCCGGGACTCCGGCGGCTCCACGAAGGGGAAGCGCTCGATGTCCCCGGGCTCCTTGACGACCCCCACCGAGGTCATCTGCAGGATCACGGCCGCCAGGGACGTGCGCAGGATCTCGGGGTCGGTGAACTCCGGGCGGGAGAGGTAGTCCTCCTCCGAGTACAGCCGGATGCAGATGCCGTCCGAGACGCGCCCGCAGCGTCCCGCCCGCTGGTTCGCCGAGGCCTGGGAGATCCGCTCGATCGGGAGGCGCTGCACCTTGGTCCGCGCCGAGTAGCGCGAGATGCGGGCCGTGCCCGGGTCGATCACGTACTTGATGCCGGGGACGGTCAGCGACGTCTCGGCCACGTTGGTGGCCAGCACGATCCGGCGGCGGCCCGACGGCGCGAACACCCGGTGCTGCTCCGCCATGGACAGCCGGCCGAACAGGGGCAGGATCTCGGCGTCGGCCAGGCCCCGGACCCGTTTCAGGGTGCCCTGCAGCGCCTCCTGGGCGTCGCGGATCTCCCGCTCGCCGGCGAAGAAGATCAGGATGTCCCCGGGCGGCTCCGCGGAGAGCTCCTCGACGGCGTCGCACACGGCGTCGATCGGGTCCCGGTCCTCGTCCTCCAGCCCGTCGCCGGCGTCCTCGGCGTCCTGGCCGCCGTCCCCGGAGCGCGGCTGGGCCAGCGGGCGCCAGCGGATCTCCACCGGGTACGTGCGGCCCGAGACCTCGATGACCGGGGCCCGCCCCGGCTCGTCGCCCTCGGTCTCCTCCGGAGCGAAGTGCCGGGCGAAGCGCTCGGGGTCGATCGTGGCCGAGGTGATGACCACCTTCAGGTCCGGGCGCCGGGGCAGGATCCGCCGGAGGTAGCCCAGCAGGAAGTCGATGTTGAGGGAGCGCTCGTGGGCCTCGTCGATGATGATCGCCGAGTACTTCTGCAGCAGGCGGTCGTGCTGGATCTCGGCGAGCAGGATGCCGTCCGTCATCAGCTTGACCCGTGAGTCCGCGCCCACCTCGGAGGTGAAGCGCACCTGGTAGCCGACCGTGCCGCCGATCTTCTCGCCGAGCTCCGAGGAGATCCGCTCCGCGACCGAGCGCGCGGCGATCCGCCTCGGCTGGGTGTGGCCGATCAGGCCGCGCTCGCCCAGGCCGAGCTCGAGGCACATCTTGGGGATCTGGGTCGTCTTGCCGGACCCGGTCTCGCCGGCGATCACGACCACCTGGTGCGCGGCGATCGCGCCCATGATGTCCTCGCGGCGCGCGGAGACCGGGAGGTTCTCGGGGTAGACGATGGTTCGGGGGCTGCTCAGGGATGCTGACATGACCCCCCGATCCTACCGGGGACGCGGGCCGCGGAGGGCCCGGTCCCGGTGGACGATCGGGCACCGCCGACACGCCGTCGGAGCCGTTATGTCACCACTTGTGAGCTGCCTCTCATTTTGTGACCGAACGGAAGGTAATATCGCTGACACCACTCGTTCCCGAAAGGACCCACCATGAAGCGACTGTTCCCGATGACGGCGGCCCTCGCCTCCACCGCCCTGCTGCTCACGGCCTGCGGCGGCTCCGACACCGAGCCCGCCGGCGGCGGGGGCGGCGGCGAGGCCGCCGAGGAGGCCACCGTCGGGATCAGCCAGTTCGTGGAGCACCCCTCGCTCGACTCCGCCCGGGAGGGCTTCCTCGCCGCGCTCGAGGAGGGCGGCTACACGGAGGGGGAGAACCTCACCGTCGACCTCCAGAACGCCTCCGGGGATCAGGGCACCTCCACCAGCATCGCCTCCAACATGGCGTCCTCCGACGCGGACCTCGTCCTGGCGATCGCGACGCCGTCCGCCCAGGGCCTGGCCCAGTCGGTCACCGACCGCCCGGTGCTGTTCACGGCCGTCACCGACCCGGTCGAGGCCGGGCTGGTCGACTCCCTCGAGAGCCCCGGCGGCAACGTCACCGGGACCACCGACATGAACCCGGTTGCCGAGCAGATCGCGCTGATCAAGCAGCTCGACCCGGCGGCGGAGTCCGTGGGCATCATCTACAGCTCGGGCGAGACCAACTCCCAGGTCCAGGTGGACCTCGCGAAGGAGGCCGCCGCGGAGGAGGGGCTGGAGGTCGTCGAGAAGTCGGTGACCAACACCTCCGAGGTGGCCCAGGCCGCCGAGTCCCTGGACACCGACGCCATCTACGTGCCCACCGACAACAAGGTGGTCTCCGGCCTCGAGGCCGTGATCTCCGCCGCCGAGTCCAAGAAGATCCCCCTCATCGCCGGCGAGGGCGACTCCGTGGAGCGCGGCGCCCTCATCACCCAGGGCCTGGACTACGAGCAGCTCGGCCGCCAGACCGGCGAGATGGCCGTGCGCATCCTCAAGGAGGGCGGGGACCCCGCCTCCATGCCCGTCGAGTCCCAGGAGGACACGCAGCTGATCATCAACCTGCAGGCCGCCGAGCGGATGGGCGTGGAGGTCCCCCAGGAGCTCCAGGACTCCGCCGACCAGGTCATCGAGTAGTCCCGGGCGGCCGGGACGGCGCCGGCGTCCGGAGACCCCGGACGCCGGCCCGCCCGGCCCCCGCCCCCGCGGCACCCCTCCGACGGAGGACGCGCCCGCCCGATCGGCGGACGGCCCCCGTCTCCCACCAACCAGAACGGATCCAGCAGAAGTGATAGCCGGTATCGAACTCGGACTGCTCTACGCGGTCATGGCGCTGGGCGTCTACCTCACGTTCCGGGTGCTCGACTTCCCCGACCTGACGGTCGACCAGTCCTTCACCACGGGCGCCGCCACCACGGCGATGATCATCCTCGGCGGCGGCAGCCCCTGGCTCGCCACCGCCGCCGGTTTCCTGACCGGTGCGCTCGCCGGGCTCATCACGGGCCTGCTCCACACCAAGGCCCACATCAACGGGCTGCTCGCGGGCATCCTCACCATGACCGCGCTCTACTCCATCAACCTGCGCGTCATGGACGGGCGCGCGAACCTGTCGCTGCTGCGCGAGGACACGGTCTTCACCCCGCTGGCCGAGATGGGCGTGCAGGGGACGTGGATCGGCATCGCCCTGTTCCTGCTCGGGGTGGCCGTGGTCAAGGTCCTCCTCGACTGGTTCCTCTACACGGACGCCGGCCTCGCCATGCAGGCCACCGGCGACAACCCGGAGATGATCCGCTCCTTCGGCGTGAACACGGACCACCAGAAGATGCTGGGCCTGTGCCTGTCCAACGGGCTCGTGGGCCTCGCCGGGTCCCTCGTGGCCCAGTACCAGGGCTTCGCCGACATCGGCATGGGCATCGGCCTCATCGTCGTCGGCCTCGCCTCCGTGATCCTCGGCCAGGGGCTCTTCGGCTCGCGCACGGTGGTGATGGCGACCCTCGCCGTCGTCCTCGGCTCGGTCGTCTACCGTCTGGTCATCACCGTGGCCCTGCAGGCGGGCCTCAACCCGTCCGACATGAAGCTGATCTCCGCGGTCCTCGTGGTGGCCGCGCTCGTGGTGCCCCAGCTGCAGTTCTTCCGGCGCCGCAGGGAGCGGCACCTGGCGAGCGAGGCGGCGCGGCTCGTCGACGACCTCACCGACACCCCCGCGACCACGAAGGCAGGTGCCTGAGCCGTGCTCACCATCGACAACGTCCACAAGACGTTCTTCGCCGGGACCGTCAACGAGCGGCGCGCCCTCGCCGGAGTCTCGCTGACCCTGGCGGAGGGCGACTTCCTCACCGTCATCGGCTCCAACGGCGCCGGCAAGTCGACGATCCTCAACGCCATCTCGGGGAGCCTGATCCCGGACACCGGCACGGTGCGGGTCGACGACACCGACGTCACCCGGCTGCCCGAGCACAAGCGCGCCCGGTACCTGTCCCGCGTGTTCCAGGACCCCATGAAGGGCTCCTCGCCCACCATGACGGTCGAGCAGAACATGGCGATCGCGTACCAGCGGGGCAAGTCCCGCGGGCTCGCCCCGGGGCTCACCAGCGCCCGCCGCCAGCTCTTCCGCGACAAGCTGGCCAGCCTCGAGCTGGGCCTGGAGAACCGGCTGGGCGCCAAGGTGGGGCTGCTCTCCGGCGGCCAGCGGCAGGCGCTGTCCCTGCTCATGGCGACGTTCTCCGAGCCGCGCATCCTGCTCCTCGACGAGCACACGGCGGCCCTCGACCCGCAGCGCGCGGACCTCGTGTCCCGGCTCACCGCGGACATCGTGGCCGAGCAGCACCTCACCACGGTGATGGTCACGCACAACATGGACCAGGCCCTGCGCCTGGGCAACCGGCTCATCATGATGCACGAGGGCCGGATCCTCTTCGAGCTCGACGCCGCGCAGAAGCAGTCGATGACGGTGCCCGGACTGCTCGAGCAGTTCCGCCGGCTGCAGCCCGGGGCGGGGCAGGAGGCGTTCGACGACGCTACGCTGTTCGAGAGCGTCAAGACCGAGGACGGTTCCTGACCGGACGGCACCGGCCGCCGGTCCACGACCGGCGCGGACGAGGACGGGGCGGGCCGGGCACGGCCCGCCCCGTCGCGCGTCGCCGGGCGGTCCGCCCGGCAGAGCCCAGCAGCACGTCCAGAAGGCCAGGAGAGCAGCCCCGTGAGCCAGACCCCCGACCCGCACCACGCCCGCCGACGCACCGGAGGGTGGCTGCTGGCCGTGGGCGTGGTGGCCCTGTTCGTCTCCACGTTCACCGTGCCCGAGGCCATCCACCACCTGGCGCGCGTCTCGGCGGAGGACGGGACGGGCCTGAGCGGGCGCGCGGTGGTGGTCGTCGTGGTGGGCGCCGTGACCCTGCTCGGCGGAGGGGCCCTGTCGATCGCCGGGTTCAACTGGCGCCGCTCGGCGGGGGAGGGTCCCAGCCAGGAGGACCGGCTGCTCGACGAACAGTTCGGCGACGGGCCCGTGCGCCCCTACGACCCGGACGAGTTCCGCGGCCCGGGGCGCCGGGACCCCGGCGCCCGCGACTGACGGGCCCACGACCGGGGCCCCGGCCTCCTGCGCCGGGCGGTCGGCCTAGACTCGTCCCATGCTCAATCAGCCTGCTGACGGTCCGGGCCTCAAGAAGCACATCACCGGGCCCCTCCTGTTCCTGTTCATCCTCGGAGACGTCCTCGGCGCCGGGGTCTACGCCCTCGTGGGCATCATCGCGGGGGAGGTGGGCGGCGTCACCTGGGCGCCGATGCTCGTGGCGCTGCTGCTGGCCCTGCTGACGGCCGCGTCCTATGCCGAGCTCGTCACCAAGTACCCGCGGGCGGGCGGGGCGGCGGTCTTCGCCCACCGCGCCTTCCGCGTCCCGATCGTGCCCTACCTCGTGGGCTTCTGCATGCTCACCGCCGGCGTGGTCAGCGCGTCCGCGCTGGCCCTGGCCTTCAGCGGGGACTATCTCGCGGTCTTCGTGGACGTGCCCCCGGCTGCCGGGGCCATCGTGTTCCTCGTCGCCATCGCCCTGCTCAACGCGCGCGGGATCAAGGAGTCGCTGCGCGCCAACGTCGTCATGACGGCGCTCGAGGTCTCGGGGCTGGTCCTGGTCGTCGTGGCCGTCGCCGTGATGCTCGGCGGCGGGGGCGGCGACGTCGGGCGCGCGGTGCGCTTCGGCGAGGACGTCGACCCGCTGCTGGGCGTGCTGGGCGCCGCACTGCTCGCGTACTACTCCTTCGTGGGCTTCGAGACCTCGGCCAACATGGCCGAGGAGGTCCGCGACGTGTCGCGGGTCTACCCCCGGGCCCTGTTCGGGTCCCTCCTGGTGGCCGGGGCGATGTACGTGCTGGTCGGCACGGCGGCGTCGGTGGCCCTGCCGGCCGACCGGCTGGAGTCCTCGAGCGCCCCGCTGCTGGACGTGGTGACGGCCACCGGGGTCCCGGTGCCCGGCTGGCTGTTCAGCCTCCTCGCCCTGGTCGCGGTGGCCAACGGGGCCCTGCTGACCATGATCATGGCCAGCCGCCTCACCTACGGCATGGCCGTGCAGGGACTCTTCCCCGCCGTGCTGGGCCGGGTCCTGCCGGGCCGCGGCACCCCGTGGGTGGCCATCGTCGTCACGACCCTCGCCGCGCTGGCGCTGACCCTCACCGGTGGGGTGGCCGTGCTGGCGGAGACGGTGGTGCTGCTGCTGCTCATCGTCTTCATCAGCACGAACGTCGCCGTCCTCGTGCTGCGCCGGGAGGCGGTCGAGCACCGGCACTTCCGTGCCTGGACGCCCCTGCCGGTGCTCGCCGTCCTGTCCTGCCTCGTGCTGCTGACCCAGCTGGAGGCCGGGGTGTGGGCACGCGGTGGGATCGTCCTCGCCGTGGGCGTGCTGCTCTACGCCGTCGCCCGGGTCCGCGGCGGGCAGCCTGTCCGGTACCGGCGGGCCGAGGAGGCGAGGGGCCGGGGCGCCGGCACCGGCCGACCCGCGGAGCGCCGCTGACCGGCCCGGGCCGGGCACGACGAAGGCCCCGGACCAAGTGGTCCGGGGCCTTCGTCCCGAGTGGTGCCCGCGGTAGGATTCGAACCTACGGCCTTCTGCTCCGGAGGCAGACGCTCTATCCCCTGAGCTACGCGGGCCTTTCACCGCCGCAGCGATGAACCTCGACGATACTAGCAGGTTTCGCGGGGTGCTCGTGGACCACTCGGCGCGGGCGCTCCACGGCGCCCGGTTACACTGGTCCGGTGACTCCAGAACAACTTTCTCTCGCCGTATCCGCATGCCTGCAGGACGCCGTGGCCCGGGGCGACCTCGCCCTCGCCGACGGCGCTCCGCTGCCGGAGGTGCGGATCGAGCGACCGAAGAACCGGGAGCACGGGGACTGGGCGACCAACGTCGCCATGCAGCTGGCCAAGAAGGTGGGGCGCGCCCCGCGCGACGTCGCCGCCGTGGTCCGGGACCGCCTCCAGGGCACCGCGGGCGTGGCCGCCGTGGACGTCGCCGGGCCAGGCTTCCTCAACATCACCCTGGACGCCGCCGCCGCCGGGGAGATCGCCCGCACCGTCGTGGAGCAGGGCGAGGCCTTCGGCCGGGCTCGGTCGCTGGCCGGGACGTCCGTCAACCTGGAGTTCGTCTCCGCGAACCCCACCGGCCCCGTCCACCTGGGCGGCACCCGCTGGGCCGCGGTCGGCGACTCCCTTGCCCGCGTGCTCGAGGCGCAGGGCGCGGACGTGGTGCGCGAGTACTACTTCAACGACGCCGGCGCGCAGATCGACCGCTTCGCCCGCTCCCTGCTGGCCCGCGCCCAGGGCGAACCCGCCCCCGAGGACGGCTACGGCGGGGAGTACATCACCGACATCGCCGCGCGCATCGTCGCCGAGAACCCCGGCGTCCTCGACTCCGGGGACCCCCAGGAGGCGTTCCGCGCCGCGGGCGTCGAGCTGATGTTCGCCGAGATCAAGTCCTCGCTGCACGACTTCGGCGTGGACTTCGACGTGTACTTCCACGAGCAGTCCCTGTTCGACCAGGGCGCCGTGGAGAAGCTCCTCGAGCAGCTCAAGACCTCCGGCGCCCTCTACTTCGCGGACGGCGCCTGGTGGCTGCGCTCGAGCGCCTACGGCGACGACAAGGACCGGGTGGTCATCAAGTCCGACGGCCAGGCCGCCTACATCGCCGGGGACATCGCCTACTTCAAGGACAAGCGGGACCGCGGCGCGGACCTGTGCATCTACATGCTCGGCGCCGACCACCACGGCTACGTGGCCCGGCTCAAGGCCGCCGCCGCCGCCCTGGGCGACGCCCCGGACCGGGTCGAGGTCCTCATCGGCCAGATGGTCAACCTCGTCAAGGACGGGGTGCCCGTGCGGATGTCCAAGCGCGCCGGCAACGTGGTGACCATGGAGGACCTCGTGGAGGCCGTCGGCGTCGACGCCGCCCGGTACTCGCTGACCCGTTTCTCCGTGGACTCCAACATCGACATCGACCTGGGCCTGCTGACCCGGCGCTCCAACGAGAACCCGGTGTTCTACGTCCAGTACGCCCACGCCCGCACGTGCGCGGTGGGGCGCAACGCCGAGGCGGCGGGGGTCGCCCGCACGGACGAGCGGGGGGAGGCCGTGTTCGACGCCTCGCTGCTCGACCACCCGATGGAGGGGGAGCTGCTGGCCGCCCTCGGCCAGTACCCGTCGGTGCTCGCCCAGGCCGCCGAGTTCCGCGAGCCGCACCGCGTGGCGCGCCACCTCGAGGTGCTCGCCGGGACCTACCACCGCTGGTACGACGCCTGCCGCGTGGCGCCGCAGGGCGAGGACGAGGTCACCGACCTGCACCGCACCCGCCTGTGGCTCAACGACGCCGCACGCCAGGTCCTGGCCAATGGCCTGGGCGTGCTCGGCGTGTCCGCGCCGGAGAGGATGTGATCGCATGACCGCCGACCCGACCACCCGCACCGGGGGCTCCCCCCTGGCGCCGGCCTGGCTCAGCGTCCCCGAGGACCTCGACGCCCTCGACCCCGTCATCTGGCCCGAGGCGTTCCGCCGCGGCGAGGACGGCGTGCTGGCCGTCTCGGGGATCCCCGTCCCGGAGCTCGCCGAGCGCTACGGCACTCCTTCCTACATTTACTCCGAGGACACCTTCCGGGCACGCGCCCGCGAGTTCCGCGCTGCCTTCACCGAGGCGTTCGCGCGGATCGGGGCCGAGGTCTCCGTCTACTACGCCGGCAAGTCCTTCCTGACCACCGAGGTGGTGCGCTGGCTGCGCGAGGAGGGCCTCAACGTGGACACCGCCTCGGGCGGGGAGCTGGCCGTCGCCCTGCGCGGCGGCATGGAGCCCGCCCGGATCGCCCTGCACGGCAACAACAAGTCCGCCGCCGAGATCACCCGCGCCCTCGACCACGGCCTCGGCCGGATCGTCGTGGACTCCCTCGCCGAGATCGAGCTCGTGGCCCACCTGGCGCGCACCCTCGGCGTCGTTGCCCCCGTGCTGATCCGGGTCACCCCCGGCGTGCACGCGTCCACGCACGAGTTCATCGCCACCGCCCACGAGGACCAGAAGTTTGGCCTGTCCCTCGCCCCGCCCGAGGGCGGGGGGGACAGCCCCGCGATGCAGGCCGTCGCCGCGTGCGTCCTGGAGCCCGAGCTCGACCTGCGCGGGATCCACTGCCACATCGGCTCCCAGATCTTCGACGCCGACGGCTTCGGGATGGCCGCGGAGCGGGTGCTCGCCTTCATGGCCGCCGCCGACGAGCGCTTCGGCCTGACCCTCCCGGAGCTCGACCTCGGCGGCGGTTACGGCATCGCCTACACCGAGGCCGACACCCCCCGCCCGGCCCGCGAGATCGCCGAGGCCCTCGCGGACCAGGTGGCCACCACGGCCCGGTCCCTGCGGATGGCGGTCCCGCACCTGTCCATCGAGCCCGGCCGCGCGATCTCCGGGCCGGCCGCGTGCACCCTCTACACCGTGGGCACCCTGAAGACCGTCACCGCGGAGTCCGGCGCGCAGCGCCGGTACGTCTCCGTGGACGGCGGGATGAGCGACAACGCCCGGCCCGTGCTCTACGGGGCCGACTACACGGCCGTGCTCGCGAACCGCCGCGCCGAGGGGGCCCCCGTGCTCTCCCGGGTGGTGGGCAAGCACTGCGAGTCCGGGGACATCGTGGTCCGGGACGTCTACCTGCCCGAGGACCTCGCCCCCGGGGACGTCCTGGCCGTGCCCGCCACCGGCGCCTACTGCTGGGCCCTGTCCAGCAACTACAACTGGATCGCCCGCCCGCCGGTCGTCGCCGTGCGCGCCGCCGGCGACCGGCCGGAGGCCCGGCTCATCGTGCGGGGCGAGACCGAAGAAGACCTGTTCGCCCGCGACCTGGGAGCCTGATTGACCGCCTCGACCCCTGAGACCACCCGCCCGTCCTCGACCGTGAAGGTCGCCCTGCTCGGTGCCGGCAACGTCGGCGCCGAGGTGGCCCGGACCCTGCTCGACCACGGCCCCGAGTTCGCCGCCCGCGTGGGCGCGCCCGTGGAGCTCATCGGCATCGCCGTGCGCGACCTCGCCGCCCGGCGGACCGTCGAGCTGCCCGAGGAGCTGCTCACGACCGACGCCGAGGCCCTCGTCGACGCCGCGGACGTGGTCATCGAGCTGACCGGCGGCATCGAGCCGGCCCGCAGCCGCATCCTGCGGGCCCTGCACGCCGGCAAGCCGGTGATCTCGGGCAACAAGGCCCTCATCGCCCGGCACGGCCGCCAGCTCCAGGACGCGGCCGACGCCGCCGGCGTGCCCCTGTCCTACGAGGCCGCCGTGGCCGGGGCGATCCCCATCGTGCGCCCCATGCAGGACTCCCTCGCGGGGGACCGGGTGGACCGCGTGCTGGGCATCATGAACGGCACCACGAACTACATCCTCGACCAGATGGACACCACCGGCGCGCAGTTCGACGACGCGCTCGCCGAGGCGCAGGAGCTCGGCTACGCCGAGGCGGACCCCACCGCCGACGTGGAGGGCCACGACGCCGCGGCGAAGGCCGCGATCCTCGCGTCCCTGGCCTTCCACTCGACCTTCACCATCGACGACGTGTACTGCCGCGGCATCACCGGGGTCACCGCCGCGGACGTCGCCGCCGCCCGCGAGGCCGGCTACGTCATCAAGCTCCTGGCGGTGTGCGAGCGCTGCCCGGGCGGGGTGAACCTGCGGGTCACCCCGACCATGATCCCGCGGGAGCACCCGCTGGCCGGCGTGCACGGCGCCTACAACGCCGTGTTCGTCGAGGCAGCGAACGCCGGGTCCCTCATGTTCTACGGCGCGGGCGCCGGCGGCGCCGCCACCGCCTCGGCCGTGCTGGGCGACTTCGTCTCGGCCGCGCGCCGGCTCGTGCTCGGCGGCCCGGCCCAGGGCGCGGACCCCCACGCCCAGCTCGCCGCCGCGCCGATGGACGACGTCCGCACGAGCTTCTCGATCACCCTGACGGTCCAGGACCGGCTCGGCGTCCTGGCGCGGATCGCCCAGGTCTTCGCCGACCACGGCGTGTCGATCTTCACGATGCAGCAGACGGACCACCCGCACGGCGACCCGCAGCTCTCGGAGATCCGGCTCGTGACCCACCGGGGCGCGAACAAGGACCTCGTGGCCACGGTGGACGCCCTGCGCGAGCTGCCCTTCGTCGAGGAGGTCGCCGGCGTGATCCGTGTGGAGCACGCCGACTGATCCGCCCCGCGGTGCCGCCTGCGGGCGGCACCGCACCCGGAGGGGGTGCCGCCGCACGCCCCCCGCGAGCACCCCGCACGAGCACCCCCCCCGCACCACCGAGTCCACAGGAAGAGATCCAGCACATGGCACACGTCTGGCAGGGCGTCATCAACGAATACCGGGACCGGCTGCCGGTCTCCGGCTCCACCGAGGTCATCACGATGGGGGAGGGCGGTACGCCGCTGATCCGGGCGCGCGCCCTCTCGGAGCTCACCGGCAACACCGTCTGGCTGAAGTTCGAGGGCATGAACCCGACCGGCTCGTTCAAGGACCGGGGCATGACCATGGCGATCACGAAGGCCAAGGAGGAGGGCGCCGAGGCCGTCGTGTGCGCCTCGACCGGCAACACCTCCGCCTCCGCCGCGGCCTACGCCAAGCAGGCCGGGCTCACGTGCGCGGTGCTCGTGCCGGAGGGGCGGATCGCCATGGGCAAGCTCTCGCAGGCCGTGGCGCACGGCGCGGACATCATCCAGGTGGACGGCAACTTCGACAACTGCCTCGAGGTGGCCCGCAAGCTCTCCGAGTCCTACCCCGTGTTCCTCGTCAACTCCGTGAACCCGTACCGGATCGAGGGCCAGAAGACCGGGGCGTTCGAGGTGGTCGACACCCTCGGCGACGCCCCGGACCTGCACATCCTGCCGGTCGGCAACGCCGGCAACATCACCGCGTACTGGAAGGGCTACCAGGAGTACGCCCGGCCCTACGCCTCCGCCACGGCGGGGGAGCTGCCGGCCGTCTCGACGAAGCTGCCCGTGATGTGGGGCTTCCAGGCCGAGGGCGCGGCCCCGCTGGTCCTCGGCCACCCCGTCACGGAGCCCGAGACCATCGCGACCGCCATCCGGATCGGCAACCCCGCGTCCTGGGACTCGGCGATCGCCGCCCGCGACGAGTCCGGCGGGCTCATCGGCTCCGTCTCGGACGACGAGATCCTGACCGCCCACCGGTGGCTCTCGGCCAAGGAGGGCGTGTTCGTCGAGCCGGGCTCCGCCGCGGGCGTGGCCGGCCTGCTCCAGAAGCACGCCGCGGGGGAGGCCCCCACGGGGCAGACGGTGGTCATCACCGTGACCGGCCACGGTCTCAAGGACCCGCAGTGGGCGATCAAGGCCGCCGAGCGGGAGGACCCCTCGCTGGCCGAGCCCACGCGCGTGCCCTTCGACGTGGTCGCCGTCGCCGCCGCGCTGGGCCTGGAGTAGTCCCGGATGTTCGAGATCGGCCAGCGGGTAGCGGTGAGCGTCCCCGGCTCCACCGGCAACGTGGGCCCTGGCTACGACAGCCTGGGCCTGGCCCTGGGCCACTACGACGACCTCGCCGTCACCGTGACCGGCGGCGGCCTGGAGTTCGAGCTGCACGGGGAGGGCTCCGCGTCCGTGCCGCGGTCCGAGGAGCACCTGGTGGTCCGCGCCATGCGGGCCGCCTTCCGGGCCGCGGGCGTCGAGGAGCTGCCGGGGCTGCGGCTCGAGGCGACCAACCGGATCCCGCACGGCCGCGGGATGGGCTCGAGCGCCTCGGCCGTGGTGGCCGGCGTGCTCGCGGCGAACGCGCTGCTGCCCGCGGAGCGAGCCCTCGACGACCGGCGCCTGCTCCAGGTCGCCGCCGCGATGGAGGGCCATCCGGACAACGTGGCCCCGTCCCTCTTCGGGGGGCTCGTGATCTCGTGGACCGACGCGGACGGCTACCGCAGCGCCCCCGTGACCGTCCACGAGGACGTCGTGCCGGTGGTGGCGATCCCCGACTTCGAGGTCCCCACCCGCCTCGCCCGCTCCCTGCTGCCCGCGACCGTCCCGCACCACGACGCCGCGGTCAACGCCGGGCGGACGGCCCTGCTCGTCGAAGCCCTGACGCGGCGCCCCGAGCTGCTGCTGCCCGCCACCGAGGACCGGCTGCACCAGCCGTACCGGGCCTCGGCCATGCCCCCCAGCGCGCGGCTGATGGCCGCGCTGCGGGCCCGCGGGCTGCCGGCCATGATCTCCGGGGCCGGGCCGACCGTCCTGGTCCTCGCTGGGGATCGGGACCAGGCGCAGGAGACGGAGCAGGCCCTCACGGAGCTCGCCGCCCCCGGGGCCGATTCCGTCTCCTGGCGTGTCCTCCGTCTGCGCGTCGACGGTCAGGGTGCTAAGCTGGAGAGGCACCCGCAGCAGATCCAGGGGTAGGAGACCGCGCCCGGCGCGGCGAGGACAGCGGGCATCATGAGGGGCAGCGCCCCGGTCGGATGCCCCGGGGTCCTCGGCTCCACCGCCTCAGATCCTCCGGTGATCCCCCGCCGGCACCGGCTTCTTCGATGCCGTCGGCGCCCCGGCCCGCACCGACACGGACCGGAGCGCACCATGATCTCCGGGTGACACCTTGTTCGCCCAGGCTGCCGCGCCCTGAAGTGCGCCCCGCCGCAGGCGGCCCGCGATCGCGGCCCGCCGGGAACCATCCACGGTCCTGGACTCTGAGATCCATGGGCCCCCCACCGAGGGAGAAGGACACTTCGTGACCGAGACCACCGACCTTTCCACGGGTACGGAAGAGACCACCACCAGCGACCCCCGGAACGCGGGACTGTCCGCGCTCAAGCTGGCCCAGCTGCAGGCGCTCGCCTCCCAGCTCGGGATCACCGGCGCCCGCCGGATGCGCAAGAGCCTGCTGGTCGACGCGATCGCCGCCCACCAGCGCGGCGGCGCCGTCGCCGACCGGGACCAGGCCGTCGAGCAGAAGATCGCGCAGACGGTCGAGAAGACCGCCGACGGCGGCGCCGACCAGGGCGCCGCCCCGGCCGCCGCCACGACCGGCGAGGACTCCTCCGCCGCGCAGGGCGCCGACGGCGGCCAGCCGCAGCGGCGCTCGCGCTCCCGCCGCGCCACGAGCACCGGTGTGGTGTCCGTCCCCGCGCAGCAGGGCTCCGAGCAGCAGGACGCCGCCCAGCAGACCGCGGCGCAGGGCGCCACCGAGCAGCAGCCGGCCGACCAGCCCGCTCCCGCCGAGGACTCCTCCGGCGCCGAGAGCGAGGGCGGCCGCAACCGCAACCGCAGCCGCCGCAACCGCAACCGCGACGACAACGGCCAGGGCAACGGGGGCCAGGACTCCGGGCAGGAGACCGACGAGGCGCGCTCCTCCGCCGAGGGCCGTGACGACGACCAGTCGAAGCAGGACCGGAGCCGCAACCAGAACCGCGGCCAGGACAACCGGGGCCAGGACAACCGCCAGGACAAGGGTGGCCAGGACCGGGGCGACGGCCGCGGCCGGCGCGACGGCCGGTCCGAGGGCGGGAAGTCCCAGGACGGCAAGGGCCAGGACAACCGGCAGGACAAGGGCGGCCAGGACAACCGGCAGGACAAGGGCGGTCAGGACAACCGGGGTCAGGACAACCGCCAGGACGACGGCGGCAGCCGCCGCAGCCGTCGCAACCGCAACCGCAACGACCGCGACCGGGACCGCAGCGACCGCAACGACCGCGCCGAGCGCAACGAGCGGCGCAACCGCCGCGGGCGCAGCACCGGCCCCGAGGTCGACGACACGGAGTTCACCGAGGACGACGTCCTGCTGCCCGTCGCCGGCATCCTGGACGTGCTCGACAACTACGCGTTCGTGCGCACCTCCGGCTACCTCCCCGGCCCGAACGACGTCTACGTCAGCCTCGCCCAGGTCAAGAAGCACAACCTGCGGAAGGGCGACGCCGTGGTCGGCGCCATCCGCGCCCCCCGCGACGGCGAGCAGCAGAACGCCACGCGGCAGAAGTTCAACGCGCTGGTCCAGCTCACCACGGTCAACGGCAAGAAGACCGAGGAGAACAAGGACCGCGTGGACTTCGGGAAGCTGATCCCGCTGTACCCGCAGGAGCGCCTGCGCCTCGAGACGGAGCCCAAGAAGATCGGGCCCCGCGTCGTCGACCTCGTCGCCCCCATCGGCAAGGGCCAGCGCGGGCTGATCGTCTCCCCGCCGAAGGCCGGCAAGACGCTGATGCTGCAGGCGATCGCCAACGCGATCACCACGAACAACCCCGAGGTCCACCTCATGATGGTGCTCGTCGACGAGCGCCCCGAGGAGGTCACGGACATGCAGCGCACGGTCAAGGGCGAGGTCATCGCCTCGACCTTCGACCGCCCGGCGGACGACCACACCACGGTCGCCGAGCTCGCGATCGAGCGCGCCAAGCGGCTCGTGGAGATGGGCATGGACGTGGTGGTCCTCCTGGACTCCATGACCCGCCTGGGCCGTGCCTACAACCTCTCGGCCCCCGCCTCCGGCCGCATCCTCTCCGGCGGCGTGGACTCCGCGGCGCTGTACCCGCCGAAGAAGTTCTTCGGGGCGGCCCGCAACATCGAGAACGGCGGCTCGCTCACGATCCTCGCGACCGCCCTCGTGGAGACCGGGTCCAAGATGGACGAGGTCATCTTCGAGGAGTTCAAGGGCACCGGCAACATGGAGCTGCGCCTGTCCCGCTCGCTCGCGGACAAGCGGATCTACCCGGCCGTGGACGTCAACTCCTCGGGCACCCGCCGCGAGGAGAACCTCCTCTCCCCGGACGAGATCAAGATCATGTGGAAGCTGCGCCGCGTCCTCTCCGGGCTCGACCAGCAGCAGGCCCTCGAGCTGCTCACGAACAAGCTGCGGGACACCCAGTCCAACACCGAGTTCCTGCTCCAGGTGCAGAAGACCACGCTGTCGGCCCGCGCCGAGAGCGACCGCTAGCACGCCCCCGCCGCCTCCGAAGGAGCGCCCCATGCCGGATCCCATCCAGTCCCTGCTCGACGAGCACGCCGAGCTGCAGCGCCAGCTCGCCGACCCCGCCGTGCACGCGGAGCAGGGCAGGGCGCGCAAGCTCGGGCGCCGCTACGCCGAGCTCAACGGCATCGTCGAGGCCCACCACCGGGTGCACCGCCTCGAGGAGGACCTGGGGGCGGCGCGCGAGCTCGCCGCCGAGGAGCCCGAGTTCGCGGAGGAGATCCCGGCCCTCGAGGAGCAGCTCGCGGCGGCCCGCGAGAAGCTGCGCCGGCTGCTCGTCCCGCGCGACCCCGACGACGGGCGCAACGTGATCCTCGAGGTCAAGGCGGGGGAGGGCGGCGACGAGTCCGCGCTCTTCGCCGGGGACCTGCTGCGCATGTACCTCAAGTACGCGGAGTCCCGCGGCTGGAAGACCGAGTTCATCTCGACCAACGACTCCGACCTGGGCGGCTACAAGGACGTGCAGGTGGCGATCAAGTCGAACGCCACGGACCCCGCCGAGGGCGTGTGGGCGCGGCTGAAGTACGAGGGCGGGGTGCACCGCGTCCAGCGCGTGCCCGTCACCGAGTCGCAGGGCCGGATCCACACCTCCGCCGCGGCGGTGCTCGTCTTCCCGGAGGTCGACGAGCCCGAGGAGGTCGAGATCAGCCAGAACGACCTGAAGATCGACGTCTACCGCTCCTCAGGGCCCGGCGGCCAGTCCGTGAACACCACGGACTCCGCGGTCCGCATCACCCACCTGCCCACCGGCATCGTGGTGGCGATGCAGAACGAGAAGTCGCAGCTGCAGAACCGCGAGGCCGCGATGCGGGTGCTGCGCGCCCGCATCCTGGCCCACCAGCAGGAGCAGATCGACGCGGACAACGCCGCGCAGCGCCGCTCCCAGGTCCGGACCATGGACCGGTCGGAGCGGATCCGCACCTACAACTTCCCCGAGAACCGGATCAACGACCACCGCACCGGGTACAAGGCGTACAACCTCGACCACGTCATGGCGGGGGACCTCGAGCCGGTCGTGCGCTCGGCCATCGAGATGGACGAGCAGGCCCAGCTCGAGGCCATCGGCCAGCAGGACGGCTGAGCGGGGGCCCCGGGATGACGAGGTCACTGGGCCAGGCGGTGCGCTGGGCGGAGCAGGTGCTCGCCGAGGCGGGGATCGACTCCGCGCGCACCGACGCGCTGCTGCTCGCCGGCCACCTCACCGGGCTGTCCCGGGGGGAAGTCGAGGCGAGAGCCATCATCGGCGGGGACGAGCCCGCGGGGTACGCGGAGCTCGTGGCCGAGCGTGCCCGCCGGATCCCGCTGCAGCACCTCACGGGCGTCGCCCACTTCCGCTACCTGACGCTGGCGGTCGGGCCCGGGGTGTTCGTGCCCCGGCCCGAGACGGAGACCGTGGTGCAGGCCGTGGTCGACGAGCTGCGCGAGCAGCTGGCCGCGGGCGTGCACCGCCCGCACGTGGTGGACCTGGGCACGGGCTCCGGGGCGATCGCCGCCTCGGTGGCCCACGAGGTGCCGCAGGCCCGCGTGCACGCCGTGGAGCTGTCCGGGACCGCCCACGCCTGGGCGGCCGAGAACCTGCGCGGTACGCGCGCGGAGCTCGTCCGGGGCGACCTGCGCACCGCGTTCCCGGAGCTCGAGGGGCGCTGCGACGTGGTGGTCTCCAATCCGCCGTACATCCCCGCGGACGCGGTCCCGCGCGAGCCGGAGGCCCGGGAGCACGACCCCGACCTCGCCCTGTACGGGGGCGGGGAGGACGGGCTCGACCTCCCGCGGGCGGCCCTGGCCTCGGCCCTGCGGCTGCTGCGCCCCGGGGGGTTCTTCGTCATGGAGCACGCCGAGGTGCAGGCCCGCGCCGTGGCGCACGCCTTCCGCGCCGCGGGCCTCGAGGACGTCGAGGGCCACCAGGACCTGACGGGCCGGGACCGGGCCACGGCCGGCCGGACGCCCGTTCAGGGCCGCGCCCGCACGACCGGAATGGGAGAATGGACGCCGTGAACTCCACCGTCTACGACTGCAGCAGCATCGCCCAGCGCACCGCCGGGCTCAAGCACGCCGCGCGCGCCCTCGCGGCCGACGCGTGCGTGGTCCTGCCCACCGACACCGTCTACGGGATCGGGGCCAACGCGTTCTCCGCCCGGGGCGTCGCGACCCTGCTCGCCGCCAAGGGCCGGTCCCGGGCCATGCCCCCGCCCGTGCTCATCGCCCACGCCGGGGTGCTCGACGGCCTGGCCGACGAGGTCTCCGACGACGCCCGCGCGCTGGCCCGGGCCTTCTGGCCCGGCGGTCTGACCCTGATCTTCCACTCCCACCCCTCGCTGGGCTGGGACCTGGGGGAGACCCACGGGACCGTGGCCCTGCGGGTGCCCGACGACGAGCTCGCCCAGGCGCTGCTCATCGAGAGCGGCCCGCTGGCCGTGTCCTCGGCCAACCGCACCGGCCACCCGGCCGCCTCGACGGCCGGGGCCGCGGTGGACATGCTCGGGGACTCCGTGGAGCTCTACCTGGACGGCGGCCCGCGGCCGGTCGGCGGACCCGCCGACCGGGACCCGGTCCCTTCCACGATCGTGGACTGCACGGGGGAGACCCCGCTGCTGGTGCGCCACGGCACCGTGAGCCTGGCCCGGCTGCGCTCGGTGGTGCCCTCGGTGGTGCCGGCGGACGGCGACGAGGAGCTCGACAGCGCTCCCGCGCCGGGTGCGGGACCCGCGGAGCCCGGCGCCGGCCGCCCGGCGGCCTCGGGATCGCACGCCGTGAGCGAGCCCGATCCGGAGGCCGTGCCGCCCGCGGCGGAGCCCGCCGACCCGGCGGGCGCGGCCGCACCCGCGGACCGGCAGCCTCCGGCGCCCGGGCCGGCGCGGGCCGCGACGGCGCAGGGACTGGCCGCCGCGCTCGTGGCGCGCTCCGCGGCGGGCGCTCGCCCGGCCGTGGACCAGGACCGCACGCGCGTCCAGCGGCCCGGGGCGCCGGGGCAGCCGCGGCCGCTGCCGGTCGAGGAGGCCGCCCGGCTCGTGGCGCGGGGCAGCGGCGAGGCCTGAGCCCGTCCCGGGAGCGGCCCGGCGCGGCCCCGAGCAGCTCTGCGGGGCTCAGCCCCGGCCGGCGGCCAGGTGCGCCTGGCGCAGGACCTCGCTGATCCGCGGCTCGGGGACCGCGTCGTGCTCCTCCGCCCAGCCGCGCACCTGGCGCTGACCGAACCAGGTGACCTCGAGCCGGCGGAACACGCCGTGCCACCGGTGCCCGGCCAGGGCCGAGACCGCGAACCCGGCGTCCACGACGAGCCGGCACAGCAGCACGGGGAGGTGGCGCGGCTCCCGGCGGCCCGCGTCCCGCAGGATGGAGCCGGTCGTGGCGCCCTCCCAGGGCTGCAGCACGACCGGCGGCAGCGCCTCCCCGTGGCGCCCGACCCGGGAGACGAACTCGGCCAGGGCGTGCACGGACGTCACCGGGGTGGGCGCGCCGCCGTCGCCGGCCACCGAGCTCAGCGGCGAGGACGCGAAGCGGGCCAGCCGCGCGGTGGTGCGCCGGCCGGAGCCCTGCACCGAGGTCGCGCGCAGCACCGTGATCGCGGGTGCTCCGTCCTCGCCCGCCCAGTCGCGGCGCAGCTTCAGGAGCGCGCTCTCGCCCAGGGCCTTGGAGAAGGAGTAGGGGGAGAACGGCCGGACCGTGGGCGTCTCGTCGAGGACGTCGACGTCGCCCTGGACGGCCGCGGAGCTGACGTGCACGATCCGGCGCACGCTCGTGCGGCGCGCCGCGAGCGCCACGAGCACCGGCAGCAGCGCGTTCGCCCCCACGAGGGACTCCTCGTGCGTCTGGTCCGGGGCCGCCAGGCCCGCCGCGTTGACGACCACGTGGGCACCGGCGAAGGACTCGGCGAGGTAGTCGATGACGGACTCGAGCCGGCCGGCCTGCTGGAGCAGGTGGTGGACCGTGCGCGCCCCGGACCCCAGCCGCGGCGCGGAGACCGGGACCACCGTCTGGCCGTCCGCCTGCAGCCGGGCCACGGTCGCGGAACCCACGAACCCCGTCGCTCCCAGGACTGCCCACGTCGTCGATGTCACGGTGCTTCCTCTCTGCCGGTCGCTTCCGGTCGCCGTCGTCCGGGCCCGGATTCCTGCGCTCATCGTACAGACCGGCCCACCGCCGGGGCGGGGCGACGCGGCCCGCCGGCCCGGCCGTCCGGGCGCCGCTTGCTAGACTCGGCACGTTCCGGCGCCCGCCCGCGGCACCGTGCCGGACCCCGCACCCGTTCCCGCACTGCCCGTCACCGCACAGCCCGTCACCCCCTGGAGGAGCCGCATGCCGTCCGACCCCACGCCCACCCCCACGGTGGCGGTGGCCTGCGTGACCCAGGACCGGCACGAGGACGTCCTCGCGCTCGTCGCCGCGCTGCGGGAGCAGACGGTGCCCGTCGCCTCCCTGTGCCTCGTCGACGCGGGGCGCGAGGCGCTGCCGCGGGAGGTGCTCGAGGAGGCGATCGGCGGCCGGTTCGCGCTCGAGCTCGTGCGCTCCCTCGCCAACCTGGGCGGGGCCGGCGGGTTCTCCCTCGCGATCCTGACCGCGCTCGCCACCGGTGCCGACCGGGTGTGGCTCATGGACGACGACGCCCACCCGGAGGGCCCCGACTGCCTCGAGATCCTCCTGCAGGAGGCCGCGCGGCGGGAGCTGTCGGTCGTCTCCCCGCTCGTCGTGGCACCCCAGGACCACGGCGCGCTGGCCTTCTCCTACCGCCTCGAGGGGCGGATGACCCACTCCCGGGCGGACCTGGAGCCGCTCGGCTTCCTGCCCGGCTACGCCACCTTCTTCAACGGCGCCCTGATGGCCGAGCACGTCTTCTTCACGGTCGGGCTGCCGGACCTCAAGCTCTTCCTGCGCGGCGACGAGGTCGACTTCCTGGTGCGGCTGCGCCGCTCCGGGCTGCCCTTCGGCACCACCACCCGCACCGCCGTGGCGCACCCGCCGGGCTGGGACGAGGAGCACGTCGTGGTCCCCGGCCGGCTCAAGGTCGCGGTGCCCGGGACGGAGTTCAAGCGCGAGCACTTCTTCCGCAACCGGGGCTGGACCACGTGGCGGTACAAGCGGGTCGTCCAGCTCGGGGCCGACCTCGTCGGCTACCCCCTCTTCTACCTCCGCCGGCGGGACGTGCGCGGTCTCGCGTCCTGGGCGAGCCGCTACGCCGGCGGGATGCGCGGCCGCGGCTTCGGCGGGCCGCGGTGACCCCGTGAGCCCGCACCCCCCGCTCGAGTTCTCCGTGCTCATGCCCGTCTACCGCGCCGACACCGCGGAGCGGGTGCGCCGGGCGGCCGAGTCGGCCACCGTCGAGCAGCGGCGCCGGCCCGCCGAGCTCGTCGTCGTGCGGGACGGCCCCGTCCCCGCGGCGCTGGAGGCCGAGCTGGACCGCCTGGTGCGCGAGCTCCCCGTGCCCGTGGTGCGGGTCGACCTGGAGCGCAACGAGGGCCTCACCGCGGCGCTCACCGCCGGCCTGGACCGGTGCCGGCACGACGTGGTGGCCCGCGCCGACGCCGACGACGTCTCCTACCCCCGCCGCTTCGCGGTGCAGCTGCCCGTGATCGAGGCCGGGGCCGACCTGGTGGGCTCGTCGATGCACGAGATCGGCGACGACGAGCGGACCCCGATCGCCCTGCGCCGCGCACCGGTGGGGGAGCGGGACATCCTCTCCGTCTCCCGGCGCCGCAACCCCGTGAGCCACCCGACGGTGGTGTTCCGGCGCTCGGCGGTGCGGGCGGCCGGCGGCTACGAGCACGTGCCCCTGGCCGAGGACTACTGGCTGTGGGTGCGGATGCTGCGCGCGGGCGCCGACGTGCGCAACGTGGCCGAACCGCTGGTCGGCTACCGGGTCTCGGCGGGCTCCTACGAGCGGCGCGGCGGATGGCGCGTGCTCCGCGCGGAGCTCGCCCTCCAGGCCCGCCTGCGCGGGATCGGCCACGTCGGGTTCCTACAATGGGTGCGCAACGTGGTGGTGCGCGGCGGCTACCGGTTCGTCCCCACCCGGCTCCGGGAGCTCGCCTACCGGGCCATGGTCGGCGCACCCCGCCCCTGACCGTCCCGCACCGGCACCCTCCCCGCCCGGCCCCCCGGCTCCGGCACCGACCACGAAAGGAACTTCTGCGATGAGTGGTTCTCCCGAGCGCACCGCCGGCACGGCGGTGCCCCCCGGGGGTCCCGCCGCGGGGTTCCCGCCCCGCGGCGCCCCGCAGGACAGGCCCGTGGCGTGGCTGTGGATCCAGATGCTGCTGGACTCCGTGGCCTGGGTCGTGGCCCTCGTGCTCGCCCTGGTGTTGCGCTACGAGATGGAGCTCCAGTTCATCAGCGCCCCCGGGCTGCTGCTGGTGTCCCTCGTGGCCGTGGCCGCCCAGCTCGTCGTCGGCTTCTCCTTCGCCCTGTACAAAGGGCGGTACTCCTTCGGCAGCTTCGATGAGGCCAAGCTCCTCGTGGTGGTCACCCTCATCGTCACGGCTGTGGTCCAGGTGCTGCTCCTGGTGGTGGGCACGAGCATCGGCATCCCGCGCTCCACCGCCCTCATCGCGTTCCCCTTCGCGTGCCTGTTCATGGCCGCCTTCCGCTACCTCAAGCGGATGTACCAGGAGGCCTCCGCCCGTCCGGGCGCCTCCGCCCAGCACGTGGTGGTCTACGGCGCCGGCTACCTCGGGACCTTCCTCATCCAGCGGATGATGCAGGACCCGCACTCGGAGTTCCTGCCCGTGGCCCTGCTCGACGACGACCCCGCCAAGAAGCACCTGCGGATCTCCTCCGTGCCCGTGCTCGGCACCCTGCACGACCTCCGCGACGTCATGGCCCGCACCCGCGCCTCGGTGCTGATCGTGGCGATGTCCGGTGCGGACCCCCGGATCATGCACCGGGTCGCGGACGCCGTGGCCGGCACCGGGATCCGGGTCATGACCATGCCCCCGCTCGGCGAGGTGCTCACCGCCAAGCACCAGGGCGCGGACTTCCGGGACATCAGCATGGAGGACCTCATCGGCCGCCGCCCCGTCGACATCGACGTCGAGGAGATCGCCGGCTACGTGAAGGGCCGCCGCGTCCTGGTGACCGGCGCCGGCGGCTCCATCGGCTCCGAGCTGTGCCGCCAGCTCGTCGGCTTCGAGCCCGCCGAGCTGATCATGGTGGACCGCGACGAGTCCGCGCTGCAGGGCACCCAGATCTCCATCACGGGGCGCGGCCTGCTCGACGGCCGCGACACCGTCCTCGCCGACATCCGCGACCCGGAGTCCGTCGGGGCGATCTTCCGCGACCGCCGCCCCCAGGTGGTCTTCCACGCGGCCGCCCTCAAGCACGTGTCCCTGCTCGAGCAGTACCCGGACGAGGCGTGGAAGACCAACGTCGTCGGCACCCTCAACGTGCTGCAGGCCGCGGAGGAGGCGGAGGTCGAGGTCTTCGTCAACATCTCGACCGACAAGGCCGCCAACCCCACCACGGCCCTGGGCCACTCCAAGCGCGTCGCCGAGAAGCTCACCGCGTGGATGGCGGACCGCACCGGGCGCCGGTACGTCTCGGTGCGCTTCGGCAACGTCTTCGGGTCCCGGGGCTCGATGCTCCCCCTCTTCACCGAGCAGATCCGGCAGGGCGGCCCGATCACGGTGACGCACGCGGAGGCCACCCGCTACTTCATGACCATCCCGGAGGCCTGCCAGCTCGTGATCCAGGCGGGGGCGATCGCCCGCGGCGGCGAGGTGCTGATCCTGGACATGGGCGAGCCCGTGCGGATCATGGACATCGCCGAGCGGCTGCGCGTGATGAGCGGGCGCGAGGACATCGAGATCGAGATCACCGGGCTGCGCCCGGGGGAGAAGCTGCACGAGGACCTCATCGGCCTCGGCGAGAAGGACGAGCGGCCCTTCCACCCCAAGATCTCCCACGCGCGCGCCGACCGCCTCGACCCCGCCCAGCTGGACCGGCACACCTGGAAGGTGCGCGGCGGCATGGTCTACACGGGCACGATCCCCGTCGTCAGACCGTCCACGCAGCCGCCGCCCACGTCGGTCCAGCGCCCGCGCAGCTCCTCGGGGCGGGCGTCGTGAGCCCGGCCCCGGTCGTGCTGCTCCCCGCCGGGCTCGACCTCACCGACCCGGGCGCCGCCCCCGACCCGGAGGAGCTGCGCCGGCTGGGGGAGCTCGTCCTCACGGTCGGTGTCCCTGCCCTCGTGCTCAGCCTCCTGCTGCCCCTGGCCGTCAAGCCGCTGCTCGCCCGGTGGGGCGTGCTCGACGTCCCCAACGAGCGCTCCTCCCACCACCGCACGGTCGTGCGGGGCATGGGCCTGGCCGTGGCCCTCGCCGTGCTCGCCGCCTACGGCTCCGCCCTGCTCACCGGCGCGATCGAGGTCGACCGCTCCGTCGCGCTCGTGGTCCTGGCCGTGACCGGGCTGTTCGCCGCCCTCGGCTGGGCCGAGGACTACCGGGGCGTGTCCGTGCGAGCGCGCCTGGCCGCGCAGCTGGGCATCGGCCTGGCCGCCACGGCCGTCCTGGTCGCGGTGCTCGGCACCTCCGCCTGGTGGCTGCCCGTGGGCACCCTCGCGATCGCCGCCTACGTGAACATGGCCAACTTCATGGACGGGATCAACGGCATCTCGGGGCTGCACGGCCTCGCCGCGGGGCTGCTGTACGCCTGGGCCGGCGCCTCCAACGACCTGCCGTGGATGATCGCCGCCGGCCTGGCCGTGGCGGGCGGCTTCGTCGGGTTCCTGCCCTGGAACCTCGGCCGCGGCACCGTGTTCCTCGGCGACGTGGGCTCCTACCTGCTGGGCGGCTCGCTGGCCGGCATCGCGGTCGCGGCCTTCCTCTCCGGCGTCTACGTCGAGTACCTCCTGCCCCCGCTCGCGGTCTACGTGGCCGACACCTCCGTGACCCTGCTCCGCCGCGTCCGCGCGGGGGAGGCCTGGTACCGGCCGCACCGCCAGCACGTCTACCAGCAGCTCACCGACGTGGGCCTGTCCCACACGGGCTCCGCGCTCGTCGTCACGGCCGCGACCGTCCTCGTCAGCGTCGCCTCGGTCGTGGGCCTGCGCACGGGGCCCGTCGCCACGGCCGTGGCCGGCGCGTTCGTGCTGGCGGTGCTCGCGCTCTACCTGGTGCTGCCCGCGCTGCTCGGGCGCCGTGCGGGCGTCCGCTCCCGGACGGGGACCCGCCCGTGAGCGCGGCCCTGCTCAGCGTCCTGCTCGGCGCGGGGCTGATCACCGCGAGCCACCTGGTGACCGTGCTCGTGGCGCGGGCCACCGCCGGGACGGACGGGCCGGTCGCCGCCCCCGTGCTCGCCGCGACGTACGTGCTGAAGGTGCTCCTGCTCGGCTGGGTCCTGCTCACCGTGCCGGCCCCCGGCTGGCTGGTCCCGGGCTGGGGCGCGGCCGGGGTGCTGGCCGCGATCGTCGTCTCGCTGGCGCTCGCGGCCCGCGCCGGCGCCCGCGGCACCCGCACCGCCCTGGAGCCGGTGCTGGAGGCCCGGCGGCGGGCAGCGGCCGAGCACCCGGACGGCCCGGGCGCACCCGGCCCCGCCGGCGACGGCACGCGCGACGGCAGGACCCCGGACGACAGGAAGCAGGACGACCATGAGCACGGACGACCATGAGCGCGGATGACCGCGACGACCCGGCCCGCCCGGACGGAACGCCCCCGCCGGAGGAGGGCCCCGGGGCCCCGCAGGACGGGCCCGGGGAGCGCCCCGGACTGCGCACCGCGGGGGAGCTCGTGGAGGGCGGAGGGCTCTCCGGAGGTCTCACGACACTCCTCTACGTGGTGATCGGGATGGGGTTCTGGAGTTTGGTAGGGTGGGGTGCGGATCGCGTGCTGGGAACCCGGTGGATCGTGGTCCTGGGAGCGTGCATCGGCGCCGCCTCCGGGATCTACGTCGTGTACCTCCACATGCAGGAGGGGTTGCGTCGCAGCCTGACCTCCGATGGGCGAGATCCACACAACCCGCACCAGTCCGGCCCGGACTCGGCGCCCCGACCGTGACCACCGGCCAGAGCACTGCAGAAAGGACCCGCATTGAACGCCGCCCTCATCAGGCTCCCCGCCACCGGAGGATTCACCGCCCCGACCGTCGAGGAGATGCACCTGCCGCCGTTCTTCGCGCTGGGCACCTTCGAGTTCGGCAAGCAGACGCTGCTGATCCTCCTGTCGGTCGTCCTGATCGCCGGCTTCTTCATGTGGGCCATCCGCCGCAACGCGCTCGTCCCGTCGAAGTCGCAGTACCTCGCGGAGAGCGGCTACGGGTTCGTCCGCAACCACCTCGGCCGGGACATCATCGGTGAGAAGGAGTTCCGCCCCTACGTCCCGCTGCTGTTCACGTTCTTCTTCTTCATCCTGGTGAACAACCTGTTCGGCTCCATCCCGGTGCTGCAGCTGCCGACCCTCTCCTACGCGGGCTCCGCCTACGTCCTGGCCGGCATCGCTTACGTCACCTGGGTCTTCATGGGCATCAAGCGCCACGGCCTCGGCGGCTTCATGGGCAAGATGACCATGCCGCCGGACGTCCCGAAGCTGCTCTACATCTTCCTCATCCCGATCGAGTTCCTCTCGAACCTGATCATCCGCCCGGTCACGCACGCCCTGCGTGTGTTCGCCACCATGTTCGCCGGTCACCTCGCCCTGATGGTCGCGGCGTCCATGACGGGCTACCTGCTCTCCCAGGCCAGCGCCATCAGCGTCGTCGCCCTGGGCTCGACCGTGCTCGGCGTGTTCATCTACTTCCTGGAGATCCTGATCCAGGTCCTCCAGGCCTACATCTTCACCCTCCTCTTCGCCGTGTACGTCCAGGGTGCCCTGCAAGAGGGCCACTGACGCCGGTGGAGCAGCCCCGGCCCCGGCCGGACCCCGCAGTCCATCCTCGAAATGTTCAGAGCCGACACGGCTACGACGCCCGGCCCCCGGGCACCTAGAAAGGAAATACCCCTCATGACTGGTTCGCTCAGCGCTATTGGTTACGGTCTGGCTGCCATCGGCGGTGGCATCGGCGTGGGTCTGATCTTCGCCGCGTACATGCAGTCCGTCGCCCGCCAGCCCGAGTCGCAGCGCGTGCTCCAGCCGATGCTGTTCTTCGGCTTCGCCGTGGTCGAGGCCCTCGCGATTCTGGGCTTCGTGCTCGCGTTCATCGCCTGAGTGCCTGACCAAGTACACGTCCTTCTGAGAGAACAGGAATCGCGCACATGACACTGTTGCTGGCAGCCGAGGAAGGGGCGAACCCCCTCTTCCCCAACGTCTGGGAAATGCTGATCACCGGCATCGGGTTCCTGATCCTGCTCTTCCTCGTCGTCAAGTTCGTCGTGCCGGCGTTCGAGCGGGTCTACCGTGAGCGCACCGAGGCCATCGAAGGTGGCCTGGCCAAGGCGAAGGCCGCGCAGGCCGAGGCCGCCGCCGCCCGCGACGAGTACAACCAGCAGCTCGAGAGCGCGCGCCTGGAAGCTCAGAAGATCCGCGAGGAGGCCCGCCTCGAGGGGGAGAAGATCCTCGCGGACTTCAAGGACCGGGCGAACGCCGAGTCGGCGCGCATCACCGAGAACGCCCACCGCACCATCGAGGCGGAGCGCTCGGCGGCCGTGGTCTCCCTGCGCAACGAGGTGGGCGCCCTGGCGACCACGCTCGCGGCGAAGATCGTGGGCGAGTCCCTCGACGACGACGCCCGGTCCAACCGGGTGGTCGACCGTTTCCTCGCCGACCTCGAGCAGGAGCAGGAGCGGAACGCAGGTGCGGCGCGGTAATGGGAGACGCAGCGAACGAATTCACCCAGCAGAGCGCTCGTGAGGTCGAGCGCTGGGCCGGCTCCGCCAGCCCCGCGCTCGCCCGTGAGCTGTTCGCCGTGCTCGCCATCCTCGACGAGAACGGCGCCCTGCGGCGCGCGCTGGCCGACCCCTCCTACGAGGGGCCGCGGCGCGAGCAGGTCGTGCGCCGGATCTTCGCCGACAAGGTCTCCCCGGACGCCGTGGAGATCGTCGCGCACCTCGCCGGTCGGCGCTGGAGCGACGACCGCGAGTTCGCCGACGCCCTCGAGCACGCCGGGGTGTCCCTCACCGCGGCGTCCGCCGAGAACCGCGCCGGACTCCAGGGTCTCGAGCAGGTCGTGGACCAGTTGATCGCGTTCAAGGGCGTGCTGGACGGCTCGCACGAGCTGCAGCGCGCCCTCAGCGACCAGCGCGCCGGGGTCGAGGCCAAGACGCGACTGGCGCACCGGCTGACCCCGGGCGCCTCGGACGAGGCACTGCTCCTCGTGGAGCAGGCCGTGCTCTCGCCGCGCGGAGCCCTGGTCGGCCGTCTGGTCGAGCGCTTCGCGGAGGAGGTGGCGGCCCGCCGGCAGCGGTGGATCGCGCACGTGACCACGTCGCGACCGCTGACCGAGGACCAGCGCGGCCGGCTGCAGCAGCAGCTGAACACGCTGTACGGCAAGGACCTCAAGCTCACCGTGGACGTCGATCCGGCGCTGCTCGGCGGGCTCAAGGTGCAGGTCGGCGAGGAGGTCATCGACGGTTCCGTCGCGGCCCGGCTCGACGAGCTGCGCCAGCGGATCGGCGCCTGAGCGCCGGG
Source organism: Kocuria rosea (assembly GCF_006094695.1). Lineage (NCBI taxonomy): Bacteria > Bacillati > Actinomycetota > Actinomycetes > Micrococcales > Micrococcaceae > Kocuria > Kocuria rosea. The sequence continues at coordinate 1,547,666 of NZ_CP035103.1, forward strand.
GGCGCCCACGCCGCCGCCGCGGGCGGGCGCCCCACCGGCCGAACGGCAGCAGCCGGTGGACCAGCGCAGCGTTCCGCCACAGATTTGGACTCACGGTCACCGCTGACGGCAGTGATCACGAACTAGGAGAGCAGGGACAGGACATGTCCGAAGTCACCATCAATGCCGACGACGTCCGTAGCGCGCTGAGCGAATTCGCCGCGTCCTACGAGCCCGGCACCGCAGAACGAACCGAGGTCGGCCGCGTCAGCAGCGCCTCCGACGGCATCGCGCGGGTCGAAGGCCTGCCCTCGGTCATGGCCAACGAGCTGCTGCGCTTCGAGAACGGCGTCCTCGGCCTCGCGCAGAACCTCGACACCCGCGACATCGGCGTCGTGATCCTCGGCGACTTCCGCGGCATCGAGGAGGGCCAGGAGGTCCAGCGGACCGGGGAGGTCCTCTCCGTGCCCGTGGGCGACGCCTTCCTCGGCCGCGTGGTCGACCCGCTGGGCACGCCCATCGACGACCTCGGCCCCATCGAGGCCGAGGGCCGCCGCGCCCTCGAGACCCAGGCGCCCGGCGTGACCATGCGCAAGTCGGTCCACGAGCCCCTGCAGACCGGCATCAAGGCCATCGACGCGATGATCCCGATCGGCCGCGGCCAGCGCCAGCTCCTCATCGGCGACCGGCAGACGGGCAAGACGGCCATCGCCGTGGACGCCATCCTGAACCAGCGCGCCAACTGGGAGTCCGGCGACGTCAACAAGCAGGTGCGCTGCATCTACGTGGCCGTGGGCCAGAAGGCGTCCACCATCGCCGGCGTGCGCCAGACCCTCGAGGACAACGGGGCCCTGGAGTACACGACCATCGTGGCGGCCCCCGCCTCCGAGGCCGCGGGCATCAAGTACCTCGCCCCCTACGCCGGCTCGGCCATCGGCCAGCACTGGATGTACGGCGGCAAGCACGTCCTCATCGTCTTCGACGACCTGTCCAAGCAGGCCGAGGCCTACCGTGCGGTCTCGCTGCTGCTGCGCCGCCCGCCGGGACGCGAGGCCTACCCGGGCGACGTGTTCTACCTGCACTCCCGCCTCCTCGAGCGCTGCGCCAAGCTCTCCGACGAGCTGGGCGCCGGGTCGATGACCGGGCTGCCGATGATCGAGACGAAGGCCAACGACGTCTCGGCGTTCATCCCCACCAACGTCATCTCCATCACCGACGGCCAGATCTTCCTGCAGTCGGACCTGTTCAACGCCAACCAGCGTCCGGCCGTGGACGTGGGCATCTCGGTGTCCCGCGTCGGCGGCGCCGCGCAGGTCAAGGCCATGAAGAAGGTCTCCGGCACGCTGAAGCTCGAGCTGGCGTCCTACCGCTCGATGCAGGCCTTCGCGATGTTCGCCTCCGACCTGGACCCCGCGTCCCGGCAGCAGCTGACCCGCGGCGCCCGGCTGATGGAGCTGCTGAAGCAGAAGCAGTACACCCCGTACCCGGTCGAGGACCAGGTCGTGTCCATCTGGGCCGGCACCAACGGCCACCTCGACGAGGTGGAGGTCGCCGACGTGCTCGACTTCGAGCAGGCCCTGCTGGAGCACGTGCGCCGCACCACCAACGTGATGGACTCCATCGTCGGCTCCGGCAAGCTCGAGGACGACGCCGTCGCCGCGCTGGAGACGGCCGTCGCCGAGGTCAAGCGGGACTTCCGGGGCACCAAGCACGGGATCGAGCCGGGCCACGAGGAGCACGAGCCCCTCGACGCGTCCGCGGTCGACCAGGAACGGATCGTCAGGAAGTAACCGGTCGGTCCGGTGCGCCGCCGCGGCGGCGCACCGGACACGGTGACGAAAGGAAGTCACATGGGAGCGCAGATTCGGGTCTACCGGAACAAGATCGCGTCGACCAAGTCCATGAAGAAGATCTTCAAGGCCATGGAGATGATCGCGACCTCGCGCATCAACAAGTCCCGACAGGGTCTGCAGGCGGCGCGTCCCTACGCGAACGCGCTGACCCGGGCGGTCTCACAGGTCGCCACCCAGCACAACGTCTCCCATGCCCTGACCACGAGGGCCGACGAGGTGCGCCGGTCGGCCGTGGTGATCATGACCTCGGACCGCGGTCTGGCCGGGTCCTACTCGTCCAACGTGCTCAAGGAGGCCGAGGGCCTGCTGGAGCTGCTGCACGGGGAGGGCAAGGAGACCAAGGTCTACCTGATCGGCCGCAAGGCCCAGGCGTACTTCGACTTCCGCAGCCGTCCGTACGAGCGGAACTGGACCGGGGACACGGACAACGCCCGGCCGGACCGCGCGCGGGAGCTGCGCAAGGTGCTGATCGAGGACCTGGAGACCGCGTACGAGGACGGCGGCGTCGACGAGATCCACCTCGTCTACACGTCGTTCCAGTCGATGGTCGTCCAGGAGCCCCGGGTGCTCCGGCTGCTGCCGCTCGAGGTCGTGGACGCCAACGCGCTGACCGACGAGGTCGCCCGGGAGTTCGAGGAGCTGGAGGAGCCCGACAGCACCTTCGAGTTCGAGCCGAACCCCGAGGAGTTCCTCGACGCCGTCCTGCCGCGCTACATCGACGCCCGACTCTTCGCGAGCCTGGCGCACGCCGCCACCAGCGAGCTCGCGGCCCGGCAGCGGGCGATGAAGGCGGCCGGCGACAACGCCGACGACCTCATCAAGAAGTACACGCGCCTGATGAACAACGCCCGCCAGGCCGAGATCACCACCGAGCTCACCGAGATCGTGAGCGGCGCCGAGGCCCTGTGACGGGCCGTCCCGGCGATCCAGCAAGTGTCCACCACGAACAAGTGAAGTGAGAGATATGACTGCCACCATCAGCGAACAGGCCGGGCAGCCGGTCTCGGGCGGTGCCACGGGACGCATCGCCCGGGTCATCGGGCCGGTCGTCGACGTCGAGTTCCCCGAGCACGCCGTGCCCGGCATCTACAACGCCCTGACCGCCCAGTACGAGCTCAACGGCGAGAAGCGGACGATCACGTTCGAGACCGCCCAGCACCTGGGCGACAACATGGTCCGCGCGATCGCCCTGCAGCAGACCGACGGCCTGGTGCGCGGCACCGAGGTCAAGGACTCCGGCGAGCCGATCTCCGTGCCCGTGGGCGACGTGGTCAAGGGCCACATCTTCAACGTCCTCGGTGAGGCCCTCGACGTCGAGACCTCCTCCCTGGAGATCACCGAGCGCTGGCCGATCCACCGCAAGGCGCCGTCCTTCGCGGAGCTCGAGGGCTCCACGGAGATGATGGAGACCGGCATCAAGTCGATCGACCTGCTGACCCCCTACATCAAGGGCGGCAAGATCGGCCTGTTCGGCGGCGCCGGCGTGGGCAAGACCGTGCTCATCCAGGAGATGATCACGCGTGTGGCCCGCAACTTCGGCGGCACCTCGGTCTTCGCCGGCGTGGGCGAGCGCACCCGTGAGGGCAACGACCTCTGGGTCGAGATGGAGGAGGCGGGCGTGCTCAAGGACACCGCCCTCGTGTTCGGCCAGATGGACGAGCCGCCGGGAACGCGTCTGCGCGTGGCCCTGACCGGGCTCACGATGGCGGAGTACTTCCGCGACGTGCAGAACCAGGACGTGCTGCTCTTCGTCGACAACATCTTCCGCTTCACCCAGGCCGGCTCGGAGGTGTCGACCCTGCTGGGCCGCATCCCCTCCGCCGTGGGCTACCAGCCGACGCTGGCGGACGAGATGGGCGTGCTCCAGGAGCGCATCACCTCGACCCGCGGCCACTCGATCACCTCGATGCAGGCGATCTACGTGCCCGCCGACGACTACACCGACCCGGCCCCGGCCACGACGTTCGCCCACCTGGACGCGACCACCGAGCTCTCCCGTGACATCGCCTCCCGCGGTCTGTACCCGGCGATCGACCCGCTGACCTCGACCTCGCGCATCCTCGACCCGCAGATCGTGGGCCAGGAGCACTACGACGTCGCGATCCGCGTCCGGTCGATCCTGCAGGAGAACAAGGAGCTGCAGGACATCATCGCGATCCTCGGCGTCGAGGAGCTCTCCGAGGAGCAGAAGGTCGTCGTCTCGCGCGCGCGCCGCATCGAGCAGTTCCTCTCCCAGAACACCTACACCGCCAAGCAGTTCACCGGTGTCGAGGGCTCCACGGTCCCGCTCGCCGAGACCATCGAGGCGTTCGGGAAGATCTGCGAGGGCGAGTTCGACCACGTGCCGGAGCAGGCGTTCTACAACGTCGGCGGTCTCGACGACGTCATGCAGCAGTGGGAGCAGATCAAGAAGCGGACCGGTGGCAAGTAGTCATGGCTGAGATGATCGTCGAAATCGTCTCCCTCGAGCAGGCCGTGTGGACCGGCACCGCCCGGATGGTGCGGGTCCGCACGTCCGAGGGCGACATCGGTATCCTGCCCGGCCACGAGGCCGTGGCCGGCATCCTCAAGCCCGGCGACTTCGCGGTGGACCCCGTGGACGGCTCCCGGCTCGAGGGCACGATCGACGCCGGCTTCGTGTTCGTCGACAACGACCGGGTGACGATCGTGGCGGACAACGTGGAGCTGCCCGGCGCCGCCGCCGCCTGATCCCGCCCGTCCGCGCGGGGCCCCGCCCCGCGCGCCCAGCACATCGCGGCCTCCGCACCACCGGTGCGGAGGCCGCGGCCGTACCCGGGGCCCCGCAGGGACCCCGGCGAGACCGCCCAGGAGAGTGGATGGAAGAGAAGATCGTCGTGCACGGACCCACCGCGGTCAACGGCACCCTGCGCGTCTCCGGCGCGAAGAACAGCGTGCTGAAGCTGATGGCGGCGACCCTGCTGGCCGAGGGCGAGTCGACCATCACGAACGTCCCCGAGATCCACGACGTCACGATCATGGCGGAGCTGCTGCGCCGGCTCGGCTGCGGGGTGGTCTACGAGCGCGCCGAGAAGACCGTCCGCATCGACGTCCCGGCGGTCCTGCACCACCAGGCGGACTACGACCTGGTGCGGGCGATGCGCGCGTCGATCTCCGTGCTCGGTCCGCTGGTCGCCCGGTGCCACGTGGCCGAGGTCGCCCTGCCCGGCGGGGACGCCATCGGCTCCCGCGGCCTGGACATGCACCGGGCGGGCCTCGAGGCGATGGGCGCGGTGCTGCAGATCGAGCGCGGCTACCTCGTGGCGTCCGTGCCGCGCAGCCTGCGCGGGACGCACTTCCGCCTGGACTACCCCTCCGTGGGCGCCACGGAGAACCTGATGATGGCGGGGACGCTGGCCGAGGGCACCACCGTCATCGACAACGCGGCCCGCGAGCCGGAGATCGTGGACATCGGGCGGATGCTGCAGGCGATGGGCGCCCGGATCGAGGGGCTCGGCACGAGCACCGTGACGGTCGCCGGGGTGGCGTCCCTGCGCCCGGTGGAGCACCGGACGGTACCCGACCGGATCGTCGCGGGCACCTGGGCGTTCGCCGCGGCCGTGACCGGGGGGACGGTGGAGATCGAGGGCGCGGAGCCCGGCCACCTGACCGTGGTGCTGGACAAGCTGCGCTCCGCGGGCTGCCGCGTGGACACGGACGGGGGCCGCTTCGTGGTCGCCGGACCGCGGCGGCCGCGGGCGATCAACGTGTCCACGCTGCCGTACCCGGGCTTCCCCACCGATCTGCAGCCGTTCGTGGTGGCCCTCAATGCGGTGGCCGAGGGCTCCGGCATGGTCACGGAGAACGTCTTCGAGGCCCGCTGGGGCTTCACGGCCGAGCTCGAGCGGCTGGGCGCGAGCGTGCGCCTCGACGGCCACCACGCCCTGGTGGCGGGGATGCCGGTGCTCTCCGGGGCGCCGGTGGAGGCCATGGACATCCGGGCGGGCGCGGCCCTCGTGATCGCGGGCATGGCCGCCGTCGGCACCACGGACGTGAGCGGCGTCCAGCACGTCGATCGCGGCTACGAGCACTTCGTCGAGCAGCTCGGGGCCGCGGGGGCCGCCGTCGAACGGCACCTGGTCGTCACCGCGTACTGAGCACGCCGGCACGACGGAGCCCCGCACCCGGGACGGGTGCGGGGCTCCGTGCTCAGCCGGTGCGCGGGAAGCGGATCAGATGAGCGTGACGCCGGTGGCCTGCGGGCCCTTCTGGCCCTGGCCGATCTCGAACTCGACGCGCTGGTTCTCCTCGAGGGTGCGGAAGCCGCCCGACTGGATCTCCGAGTAGTGGACGAAGACGTCCGAGTCGGAGTCGTCGGGGGTGATGAAGCCGAAGCCCTTTTCGGCGTTGAACCACTTGACGGTGCCCTGGGCCATGAAGATCTCTCCTTGCGAGATGGTGCGAAACGTGTGCACAGGTCGTGCACTGAAGGGCGGTACCACGAGATGAGCCGAGGGCCGCGGTCTCCGTTCCCGAAGGAGGAGGACCAGGGCCAGGGTCGAACGTCACGCTCGCTTACCCGTTCTGCGAGCATGCAAAACATGGAACGAAGAACACGTTCAGCTTCACACACTCCCCGGGGGCGGTCAACGTTGTTCGCCTGCTGATCATCGCGTGTTGCGGGCTGTTCGCCGAGCGCGTGACCCCGGCGGCGCCCGGCGCGGACCCGGGCCCGCGCCGGTGGGCCCGGAGGAGTGGGCTCAGAAGAGGCGCGAGCCGCTGTCGTCGAGCCCGCGCATCTCGTCGTAGTCGAGGGTCAGGCACGCGATGCCCCGGTCCTCGGCGAGCACCCGGGCCTGGGGCCGGATGAGCTGGGCGGCGTACACCCCGCGCACGGGCGCCAGGAGGGGGTCCCGGTTGAGCAGCTCGAGGTACCGGGTGAGCTGCTCGACGCCGTCGATGTCGCCGCGGCGCTTGAGCTCGACCGCCACGGTGGCGCCGGCGGCGTCGCGGGCCAGGATGTCCACGGGCCCGATCGCGGTGGGGTACTCGCGCCGGACCAGGGTGTGACCCGAGCCCAGGCGGTGGATCTGCTCGGCGAGCAGGCGCTGCAGGTCCGCCTCGACGCCGTCCTTCACCAGCCCGGGGTCGGTGCCCAGCTCGTGGGAGACGTCCTCGTGGATCTCGAACACCTGGATGACGAGGCGGTCGTCGCTCTTGGCGGCCTGGACGGTCCACGTCTGCAGCACGCCCTCGGCCGCGAGCTCGGCCTCCGGCTCGCCGACGTGCAGGCGGGCGGGCGGGCTCATCCAGTTCAGGGGCTTGTAGCTGCCGCCGTCCGAGTGGACGAGCACGGAACCGTCCGCCTTCACGAGGAGGAGACGCCGGGCGGCGGGCAGGTGGGCGCGCAGACGCCCTTCGTAGTCGACGGAGCAATCGGCAATGACAAGACGCACGCGGACCAGCCTAGCGCTCCGCGGGACCCGGCCCGGACCCGGAGGCCCCCGCTGTGAGACGATGGCGCGGTGCCACGCTCCAACCACTCCTCCCGACGCCGCCACGGCGGCCCCGGCAGCGGCCCGCGCGCGAGCAAGTGGCAGCGCGGCGCCGCCCAGGAGCCGTGGTCGGTCGAACGCGTCCTGGAGCCGGCGCCCACGGTGGAGCGCTCGGCGGACGGGGACTGGCTGGTCCGCCACGTCCGGCCCGCCAACGCGGTCAAGACCTACACCTGCCCCGGCTGCGGCCGGTCGATCCCGCCGGGGATCGCGCACCTGGTCGTCTGGCAGCAGGACTCCCTGCTGGGGGCGCGCAGCGCCTTCGAGGACCGCCGCCACTGGCACGAGCGCTGCTGGCGCACCCGCCGCTGAGCCCGGCCCCGCCCGGCGCGGCCGCCGTCACGGCGTCACGCCGGGAGCGGACACGCGGGCGCACCGGTGGCCGAGCCGCCCCCAGCGGCCGATAATCGTGGAAGACCCGCGGCGCCCGCCGGGCGCCGTCCCGCCGCCGGCCGCCGCCCCGGCCCGGCGGACCGGACCACCGATCCCGCCCCGACACCGACGGCCCAGCGGACCGCCGTGCCCGTCGACGAGCCCTCAGGAGACGCCCCGTGAACGAGTTCCAGCACCAGCAGCCCCGCCGCACCGCCGAGACCGCTCCGCCGCCGCAGGAGGCCCCGCTCCCGTCGTCGGTGCGGGGCGCGGTGGACCTGGGCGCCGTGCCCGCCGCCGGGCCGGGCGGGCAGCCCGCGGGGGAGGGCCGGCCGGGCGGGTACCGCCGGGAGGTGACGGCGGCGGACTTCCAGGAGGTCGCCGAGCTCTCCACCCGGGTCCCCGTGGTCTTCGCCCTCTGGGCCCGCTTCAGCGAGCAGTCCGTGGCGTTCACCGACACCCTGGAGCAGGTCGTGGACCGCTACCGGGGACGGCTCCTGCTGGCCTCCGTGGACGCCGAGGCGGTCCCCGAGATCGCGCAGATGTTCCAGGCGCAGTCCGTGCCCACCGTGGTGGCGCTGCTCGGCGGGCGGCCCGTCCCGCTGTTCAACTCCACGGTCCCGGCCGAGCAGGTGACCCAGCTGCTGGACGAGCTGCTCGCGCTCGCCGAGCAGAACGGGATCACGGGCACCGTGGAGCCCGTCCGCCCCGACGACGAGCCGGAGCCCCTGCCCCCGCTGCACCAGGAGGCCGTGGACGCCCTCGAGGCCGGGGACGTCGACGCCGCCGAAGCCGCCTACCGGAAGGCGATCGCCGAGAACCCCGGGGACCGGGAGGCGAAGCTCGCCCTCGCCCAGGTGCACCTGCTCCAGCGGGTGCTGCCGCTGGACGCCGCGACGGTCCGCGCCGAGGCCGCCGCCGCCCCGGAGGACGTGGCGGCGCAGCTGGCCGTCGCCGACCTCGACGTCTCGGGCGGCCACGTGGAGGACGCCTTCCGCCGGCTGCTGGACCTGGTGCGGCGCACCGCCGGGGAGGAGCGGGACGCCGTCCGGCTGCGCCTGCTCGAGCTCTTCGACGTGGTGGGCGCCGAGGACCCGCGCACGGTGACCGCCCGGGGCGCCCTGATGCGTGCCCTGTTCTGAGCCCCCGCCCCTGACGCCCCCCCCTGACCGCCCCGCCCGCACGGCCACCGTCCGCCGGCGCGCGGGGCGCGTCCTCCGCCGCACGGTGGAGCGCATCCCGCGCGCCGGTGGGGCCGGCTCCGCCGCGCGCCGGAGGCGCGCCCGGTCCCGCCTGCCTACGCTGGGGGCATGAGCCACCAGCACCTCCCGCAGGCCGCCCCGGAACGGACCGGCGCCCCCGCGCCGGACACCCCGGCGCCCCCGTCCGGCGGGCCGCCGGCGCTGAGCGTGCGCGGGCTCGTCCGGGTCTTCGGCCGCCCCGGCACCCTCGAGGCCAAGGTCGCCGTGGACCGCGTGGACCTCGACGTCCCCCGCGGCTCCTTCTTCGGCCTCGTGGGACGCAACGGCGCCGGCAAGACCACGATGCTGTCCATGGCGACCGGACTCCTCCGCCCCACGGCGGGCAGCGCCCGCGTGGCCGGTGTCGACGTCTGGGCCGAGCCCCGGCGGGCCAAGCAGCTCATGGGCGTGCTGCCGGACGGACTGCACCTGTTCGACCGGCTCACCGGACGCCAGCTCGTCACCTACGCCGGCCTGCTGCGCGGCATGGACCGGGACGTCGTGGCCGAGCGCACCGACGACCTGCTGCGGGCCATGGACCTCACGGCCGACGCCGGGACCCAGGTCCAGGACTACTCCGCCGGCATGACCAAGAAGATCGCGCTGGCCGGCGCCCTCATCCACGCCCCGAGCCTGCTCGTCCTCGACGAGCCGTTCGAGTCGGTCGACCCCGTCTCGGCGGCGAACATCCGCGAGATCCTGCACGGCTTCGTGTCCGCCGGCGGGACCGTGGTCGTCTCCAGCCATGTCATGGACCTCGTGCAGCGGATGTGCGACCACGTCGCCGTGATGGACCGCGGCCGGGTGCTGGCCGCCGGGACGGTCGACGCGGTCCGGGCCGGTGCCACGCTCGAGGACCGGTTCGTCGAACTGGTCGGCGGGCGCCGGGAGACGGGGGAGGGCCTGCCGTGGCTGCGCCCGGAGTGAGCCCGGAGCTCGCCCCGGCCCCGGAGGGCCTCGCCCCCGCCCGGGCGGGCACCGCCGCCCTGGCCGGGCGCCTCGTGGGCCTCAAGGCGAGGATCCTCGTCAACACCCTCACCCGCAGCACCTGGGTGCTCGTGGGGACCGTGCTGGGCGCCGCCTACTTCGTGTTCCTGCTGGGCCTGGCCGTCGTCGCGCTGTTCCTGCTGGGCCGTCAGGACCTGTCCCTGGTGCGCACCGTCCTCGTGCTGGCCGGGTCGGCGGCCGTGCTGGCCTGGTGGCTGCTGCCCATCCTCGCGGCGCGGGCCGACGCCACGCTGGACCCGGCCCGCCTCGCCCTCCTGCCCCTGTCCGTGGGCCAGGTGCAGTGGGGCCAGGCCCTCGGCGCGGTCGTCGGCGTGCCGGGTGCGCTCACCGTCGTGGCGCTCCTCGCCACGGTGAGCTCCTGGCGCTCGTCCGCGGCCGCGCTGATCGCGGCCCTCCTGTGCGTGCCGCTCGCGCTGGCCCTCGTGGTCACCGGATCCCGCTGCGTCACCGCCCTCGCCGTCGGTCTCGGCCGCCGCCGGCGCCTCACGGAGCTGGTCTCGCTGGCCGCGCTCGTGGCCCTGGTGCTGCTCGGCCCGATCCTCACCGGCCTGCTGAGCGGGCTGGAGCGGCTGTGGGACCGGCTGCCGCAGTACGCCGGCGTGCTCGCGTGGACACCGGTCGGAGCCGTCTGGGCGGTCCCGGCCGACGTCGCCGCCGGCCGGTGGGGCTCCGCCGCCGCCCGGCTGGCCGTCACGGTCCTGACCGTCGTCGTCCTCGTCCTCGTCTGGCGGGTCGCGCAGGAGCGGGCCCTCACCAGCACGGCCGGCGGGCGGACCGCGGCCCCGCGCGAGGGGGCCGCCGGCGCGGGGCTCCTCGACCTCGCGCCCCGGCGCCCGTGGGCGGCCGTCGCGGCCCGGTGCCTGGTCTACTGGGTCAGGGACCCCCGCTACTCGGCCGGTCTGCTCGTCATCCCGGCCCTCGCCGTGCTCATGTGGTTCTCCCGGGACCCGGAGGGAGGCGGCGTCCTCCTCTACGCCCTGGGCCCGATGATCGCGGCGCTGCTCGCGTACCAGATCTCGGGCGACGTGTCCTACGACAACACCGCCCTGCACCTGCACGTCCTCACCGGTGTGCGGGGCGTCCACGACCGCGCGGGCCGGGTGCTCGCGCTGCTCGTGATCGCCGTGCCGCTCACGGCGGCCGGGCTGCTGCTGCCGTTCGCGGTCGAGGGCCGGTGGCAGCTGCTGCCCGGGGTCGCGGGCACCGCGCTGCTGGCGCTGCTGGGCGGGGCGGGCCTGTCCTCGGTGATGTCCGCCCGGTACACCTACCCCGTGGCCCCGCCGGGCGCGTCCCCGCTGAAGACGCCGCAGGGCTTCACCGTCCTGAACGTCCTCGTCCAGTTCGTGGCGCTGGGGCTGATCCTCGTCCTCGTGCTGCCGGCCGCCGTCCCCCTCCTCGTGCAGGTCTTCACCGGCGACCCCGTGTGGGGCTGGGCGGGGCTGGCCGCCGGGGCGGTGCTCGGCCCGCTGCTGTGCTGGGGCGGGATCGTCCTCGGCGGGCGCTGGTACGACCGGCGGGCCCCCGAGCTGCTCCAGGAGGTCGCCCAGTTCCGCTGAGCGGGACGGGCGCTTCCGGCGCACGGGGGTCGGCGGGGACGGGGTAAACTGGCGCCCATGCATGTCTCAGCGGCGACCACCGGCACCCCGACGAACGGCCCGGACGACACCCCGTACGGTGCCGATCCGGCGCAGCCGGCCGGGGGCACCTCGACGATCGAGCGGGAGGAGACCAGGGAGCTCCAGGAGCCGGGCGACCATGAGCGCTTCGCGCACTACGTGCGCAAGGAGAAGATCATGGAGTCCGCCCTCTCCGGCGAGCCCGTGATCGCCCTGTGCGGCAAGGTCTGGGTCCCCGGCCGCGACCCGCAGCGGTTCCCGGTGTGCCCGACCTGCAAGGAGATCTACGACGGACTCCGCCCCCCGAACGACCAGGGCGACGACCAGGGCTGAGCACCCCCGGCCGAGCAAGCGCCCGCCGCCGGCGGGCGCTTTTGCGTGGCCCGCCGCCGCGCCCCCGTCATCCACCGCGGCCACGAGGCCGCGGCACCACGAGCGAAAGGACGTCGCCAGAGTGTCCCAGGACGACCAGCTCTCCTTGTTCGGCGCAGCCGCCGCCGACCTCCCCCCGGCCTATCCGGACCGCGCCGCGTGGGGCACGGCCCCCAAGCTGCGCGCCTGGCAGGCGGAGGCGCTGCAGCGCTACTTCGAGGCACAGCCCCGGGACTACATGGCCGTCGCGACCCCCGGGGCCGGCAAGACGACCTTCGCGCTGCGCGTGGCCAAGGAGCTCTTCGACCGCGGGACCGTCAACCGGATCACGGTGGTGACACCCACGGACCACCTCAAGCGGCAGTGGGCGGACGCCGCCGCCCGCGTGGGCCTGGCGATCGACCCGAACTTCAAGAACGCGGACGGCTCCCACGGCCGGGACTACCTGGGCGCCGCCGTGACCTACTCGCAGGTGGCCATGAAGCCGCTCCTGCACCGGGCCCGCACCGAGGCGGGCCGGACCCTGGTGATCATGGACGAGATCCACCACGCCGGGGACTCCCTCACGTGGGGCGACGGGCTCCAGGAGGCCTTCGACCCCGCCGCCCGCCGGCTCGCCCTGACCGGCACCCCCTTCCGCTCGGACACCGCGCCGATCCCGTTCGTGCGCTACCTGGAGGACGGGGACGGCATCCGCCGCTCGAGCGCCGACTACACCTACGGCTACGGCGACGCGCTCAAGGACCACGTGGTCCGGCCCGTGATCTTCCTCGCCTACTCGGGGCAGATGCGCTGGCGCACCAGCGCGGGGGAGGAGATGGCCGCGGAGCTCGGCGAGGGCTTCACGAAGGACATCACCGCCCACGCGTGGCGCACGGCGCTCGACCCGAACGGGCAGTGGATCCCGTCGGTGCTCCAGGCCGCGGACCAGCGGCTCACGGAGGTGCGGCGCACCGTGCCGGACGCCGGAGCGATGGTCATCGCGACCGACCACCAGGACGCGAAGGCCTACGCCGCGCAGCTGCGCCGGATCACCGGGGAGAACCCCACCGTGGTCCTCTCCGACGACAAGGGCGCCTCGGACCGGATCGACGAGTTCTCCGCGGGGGACAGCCGCTGGATGGTGGCCGTGCGGATGGTCTCCGAGGGCGTCGACGTCCCCCGGCTCGCCGTGGGCGTCTACGCGACGTCCACGTCCACGCCGCTGTTCTTCGCCCAGGCGGTCGGCCGCTTCGTGCGCGCCCGCAAGCGCGGGGAGACGGCCTCCGTGTTCCTGCCGTCCGTGCCGGCGCTGATGCAGCTCGCCAACGAGATGGAGGCCGAGCGGGAGCACGCCCTCGACAAGCCCGCCGCGGAGGAGACCGGCCTGCCGGCCGACCCGCTCGAGGAGGGCTGGGACGACGACCTGCTCGAGGAGGCCAACCGGGAGGAGAAGGCGTCCGCGGCCCTCGCCCAGGGCCGGTTCGAGGCCATCGGCTCGGACGCGTCCTTCCACGGGGTCCTCTTCGACGGCGGCGCCTTCGGCGGCGGCGTGGCGGTGGGCTCGGAGGAGGAGGCGGACTTCCTCGGCATCCCGGGACTGCTCGAGGCCGACCAGGTCTCGGCGCTGCTGCGGGAGCGGCAGTCCCAGCACGCCCGGCGGCGCCCCGGCGCCGCCCGCGCCCCGGAGCAGCCGGCGGTGCCCGACCACCGGCGGCTCAAGGAGCTGCGCGCCACCCTGTCCAAGAACGTCTCGGCCTGGGCGTCCCGCACCGGCACCCCGCACGGCATGGTCCACAACGAGCTGCGCCGGGTGTGCGGCGGACCCGCGGTGGCGCAGGCGAACGAGGCGCAGCTCCAGGCGCGGGTGAAGAAGCTGCAGGACTGGTTCATCGGGCGCAAGTGAGTCGCACCCGGGACGCGAACCGCCCGGGACGGGGCGGTCCGCTGCCGGGCACGGGTCAGGACCGGACGACCTCGACCCCCGCCTCGGCCATCTCCCGCAGGGCGCGCTCCGTGGACTCCGCGGCGACGCCCGCGGTGAGCTCCACCAGCACCCGGGTGTCGTAGCCGGCCTCGACGGCGTCCAGGGCGGTCGCCCGCACGCAGTGGTCGGTCGCCAGGCCCACGATGTCCACGGCTTCGATCTCGTGCTCCCGCAGCCAGTCGTCGAGGCTCACGTCCGGCTCGTCGTCGACGTCCTCGTCGTCGCCCATCGGCACGTCCGCGTCCGGGGCGAGCAGCCCCTCGAAGCCGGAGTAGGCGGCGTCGTGCTCGCCCTTGCGGAACCACGCCTGGATCCAGTCCGTGTCCAGGTCCGGGTGGGAGTGGGCCCCGCGGGACTCGGCGACGCAGTGCACGGGCCAGGAGTCCACGTAGTCCGGCTCGTCGGAGAAGTGCGCCCCGGGGTCGACGTGCCAGTCCTGGGTGGCCGCGACGGCCGCGTAGTCCCCGTGGTGGTCCTCCAGGTGCTCCGACACGGCGGCGGCCACCGCCGCGCCTCCGGCGACGGGCAGCGAGCCGCCCTCGCAGAAGTCGTTCTGCACGTCGACGACGATCAGTGCGGTCCTCATGGTGTTCCTCCCTCTGTTCGGTGCTTCACGCTCGTGCTTCTCGCCCGGTGGTGCTCCTCCGGCGGGTGCCGCCGGGCGGATCCCGCCCGGCGCGCGCCGCCCGGACGGCCGCTCAGGCCGGGGCCTCGGGCCCCAGGACGGTCGGGATCACGGGGTCGCCCTCGCTGAGCCGCCGGGCCGAGCGGGGCAGCTCCGCCACGGACGTCGCGTGCCGCTCCCGGGCCCGGCGGACCCCCTCCGGGCCCGTCCAGCCGTCCAGCAGCTCGCCGCGGCGGACGAAGTCCTCCAGCAGCGGCCGGTCGTCGCCGTCGTCGTCGGGCAGCCGGCCGATGCCGACCATCTCGTGGGTCGCCGTGCCCCGCTCGTCCCGGCGCCGCAGGGCGTGCTTGCGCCCGCCCACGGACACCTTGCCCTTCGCGGCCTTCGCCACGGGCCGCAGCTCGCCGGAGGAGTCCTCTCGGGCCACCAGCTTGTAGACCATCGACGACGTCGGCGCGCCGGAGCCGGTGACCACTCGGGTGCCCACGCCGAACGCGTCGACGGGCGCGGCGTTCAGGGCCGCGATCGCGTACTCGTCCAGGTCCGAGGTGACGGTGATGCGGGTGTCCGGGTTGCCGAGCTCGTCGAGGAGCCCGCGCACCCAGGCGGCCTGGGTCACGAGGTCGCCCGAGTCCAGGCGCACGCCGCCCAGACCGGGACCCGCGAGCTCCACGGCCTTGCGCACCGCGGTCTCGACGTCGTAGGTGTCGACGAGCAGGGTGGTGTCCCGGCCCATGGACTGGAGCTGGGCGCGGAAGGCGTCCTCCTCCGTGTCGTGCAGGAGCGTGAAGGAGTGGGCGGCCGTCCCGACCGTCCGGATCCCGTAGCGGTGCCCGGCCTCGAGGTTCGACGTCGAGTCGAAGCCGCCGATGACCGCCGCCCGCGCGGCCGCGACGGCGGCCTCCTCGTGGGCGCGCCGGGAGCCCATCTCGATGCATGGGCGCCCCGCCGCGGCACCCACCATGCGGGAGGCGGCCGAGGCCACGGCGCTGTCGTAGTTGAGCACCGACAGGAAGTACGTCTCGAGCACGCACGCCTCGGCGAAGGTGGCCTCGACCACGAGCAGCGGCGACGAGGGGAAGTACGCCTCGCCCTCGGCGTAGCCGGAGATCGAGCCGGTGAAGCGGAAGTCGGCGAGGTAGTCCAGGGTGGCTCGGTTGACCACGCCGGTGTCCGACAGGAAGCGCAGCTGCTCGTCGCCGAAGCGGAAGCTCCCGAGCCCCTCGAGGAGGCGCCCCGTGCCCGCCACCACGCCGTAGCGCCGCCCAGCGGGGAGCCGCCGGGCGAAGACCTCGAACACGCTGCGCCGCTGCGCGGTGCCGGCGTGCAGGGCGGCCTGCAGCATGGTCAGCTCGTAGTGGTCGGTCATCAGGGACGTGGGCGGCGGGGCCCACCGGTGGCTGCGCTGGTTCACGGGCACCACTCTAGCGACGCCGCCGGTGCGCCCCGTCTCCGGCACTCGCTACGATGGACGGACCATGCACTGCGCTACTCCCGCCGCCGCCCGCCCCGCGGCCACCGCCACCCCGGAGACCGGCACCCGGCCCACCGGCGCGACGTCCGTGGCCACTGAGACCGAGACCCCGTGGAACGTGGTCGTGTGGGACGACCCCGTCAACCTCATGAGCTACGTCACCTACGTGTTCCGCTCCTACTTCGGCTACCCGGAGGAGAAGGCCCGCTCCCTGATGCTGGAGGTCCACCACCACGGGCGCTCCGTGGTGGCCAGCGGCTCCCTCGAGGAGGCCGAGACCCACACCGCGGCGATGCACGGCTTCGGACTGTGGGCCACCTTCGAGCAGGCGGGGGGCCACTGATGGCGCAGGGCTTCCGGTCCACCCGCCGGGGCATCACCGCCCGCTTCGAGGAGCCCGAGAAGGAGCTGCTCCAGAAGCTGTTCGCGGACGTCGCCCAGGCGCTCGCCCCCGAGCAGCCGGCCTCGGAGGACTCGCTCGAGCGGATGCTCGGCGTGTCCGGGGACGCCACCGTCCCCGACGACTCCGCGCTGCGGCGGCTGCTGCCCGACGGGAGCCTGGACCCCGAGCGCGCCGCCGAGTTCCGCCGGTACACGGAGCGGGGGCTGCGGGAGACCAAGCGCGGCGTGCTGCAGCAGGCGGCCCTCGCGCTGGAGGCCCAGCCCGTGCGGCTGGACCCCGCCCAGGCGCAGGCCTTCGGGCAGGCCCTCAACGACGTGCGGCTGGTGCTGGCGGACCGGCTCGGGATCCGCAGCGAGGCCGACGCCGAGCGCGTGGGTCGCTACGACGACTGGTCCGCGATCGAGGACGTCGAGACGTACATGTCGCTCCTGTACAACTTCGTCTCGTGGTTGCAGGAGACCCTCATGGAGGCCCTCCTCCACGACCTGCCCCGGGACTGACCGGGCACGACACCCCGGGCGGCCCCCGCCCCGGCCGGGGGTGACGCGGCTCACGGCGGCACGGCCGCGGCGCGGTTTGGGACGGCGGCACGCCCGGGACTACGCTCTTGACGATATGCAGGATGACGACGTCTTCGGGGCCGGCGGCCGGGCCGCCCGGCGCCCCAACCCCGGTTCACCCATCGGCGTGTTCGACTCCGGGGTGGGCGGTCTCACCGTGGCCCGCGCCATCATCGACCAGCTGCCCCACGAGGAGATCGTGTACGTGGGGGACACCGCCCACGGGCCCTACGGGCCGCTGCCGATCGCCGAGGTCAGGGCGCACGCCCTGCGGATCATGGACGAGCTCGTCGACTCCGGCGTCAAGCTGCTCGTGATCGCCTGCAACACGGCGTCCGCGGCGGTGCTGCGCGACGCCCGGGAGCGCTACACCCGGGTCTACGGGATCCCGGTGGTCGAGGTCATCCAGCCGGCGGTGCGCCGGGCGGTCGCCTCGACCCGCAACGGCCGGATCGGCGTCATCGGCACGGAGGCGACGGTCGGTTCCCGCGCCTACGACGACACGTTCGCCGCCGCCCCCCACCTGCGGATCGACTCGGTGGCCTGCCCCGCGTTCGTCGACTACGTGGAGGCGGGCGTCACCACGGGGCCCGGCCTGCTGGCCACGGCCCAGGCCTACCTGGACCCGCTGCGCGAGGCCGACGTGGACACGCTGGTGCTGGGCTGCACCCACTACCCCCTGCTCACCGGCGTGATCTCCTACGTCATGGGCGACGCCGTCACGCTGGTCTCCAGCGCGGAGGAGACCGCCAAGGACGTCTACCGGGCGCTCGTCAGCCACGGGCTCGAGCGCGAGCCGGGGGTGCCGGGCGGGCCCGCCCGGCACGAGTTCCTCGCCACCGGGGACGCCGCGTCCTTCGAGGTCCTCGCCCGGCGGTTCCTGGGGCCGGAGGTCGCCCGCGTCCGGCACACCAGCTCCGTGGCGGAGCAGTACCCCACGGGCTCGCTCGCGCGGATCACCCCGGAGATGATCGGGGGAGCGGGCCCGTCCGCGCCCTGAGCAGCTCCGCGGCCGGTGCGGCCGCCGTCCCACCGGCACCTCCTGGAAGGCTCTCGCCCATGAAACTCACCATCATCGGATGCACCGGCTCCTTCGCGGGGCCGAACTCCCCGGCCTCCTGCTACCTCGTCAGCGGTGAGGACGCCGAGGGACGGACCTGGCGCATCCTGCTGGACATGGGCAACGGCGCCCTCGGGGTGCTGCAGCGTCACATCGACCTGCACGACATCGACGCCGTGCTCGTCAGCCACCTGCACCCCGACCACTGCATCGACCTGGCCGGGCTGCACGTGGCCATCAAGTGGGACCCGCGCGGCTGGGGCCGACCCCCGATCCCGCTGTGGGCGCCCACCGGCCTCCACGAGTACCTCAGCAGCACCCACGGGCTCCCCACGGAGCCCGGGATGCACGGGGAGTTCGACTTCCACACCTGGGTCCCGGAGGAGCCCGTGCGGGTGGGGCCGTTCGCGATCACGCCCTTCCGGGTGGAGCACCCCACCCCCGAGCCCTACGCCCTGCGCATCGACTACGACGGCGTCATGGGCCCCAGCACCCTGGCCTACTCGGGGGACACCGACGCGTGCGAGGGGCTCGTGCGCGCCGCGCGGGACGCCGACGTCTTCCTGTGCGAGGCCGCCTACCACGAGGGCCGCCTACCACGAGGGCCGCGACGACGCGCTGCGCGGCATCCACCTGACCGGCCGGCGCGCGGCGGAGGCCGCCCGGGACGCCGGGGCCCGCCAGCTGCTGCTGACGCACCTGCCGGTGTGGAACTCCCCGACGCGGGCCGTGGAGGAGGCGCAGGAGGTCTTCGCGGGACCCATCGGGGTGGCCGATCCCGCCTACACCTACCGGATCGTCCGGCGGGGGAGCGGCCGTCCCGCGGCCGCCGTCGGGCCGTGAGCCCCGCCGCCGGCGGCCGGGCCGGGCGGTCGGTGCCGCGGGGTAAGGTGGACCACATGGATTCCCCCGTCGACCAGACCGCACCGGCCCTCTCGACCTCGGGGGTGACCCGGTCGGACGGCCGTTCGCCCGGTGAGCTGCGACCCATCACGATCACCCGCGGCTGGTCCCAGCAGGCGGAGGGCTCCGCCCTCATCGAGTTCGGCAGCACCCGGGTGCTGTGCACCGCGTCCGTGACCGAAGGCGTCCCGCGCTGGCTCAAGGGGGAGGGCCGCGGCTGGGTGACCGCCGAGTACGCGATGCTCCCGCGGGCCACGTCCACCCGGTCCGCTCGAGAGTCCGTGAAGGGCAAGATCGGCGGGCGCACCCACGAGATCTCCCGGCTCATCGGCCGCTCCCTGCGCTCGGTCATCGACCTCTCCGCCCTCGGCGAGAACACCGTGGTCCTCGACTGCGACGTCCTCCAGGCCGACGGCGGCACCCGCACCGCGGCCATCACCGGCGCCTACGTGGCCCTCGCCGAGGCGATCGGGTGGGCCCGGGCCGAGGGGCTCGTCGCCCGTCGCGCGCAGCCGCTCACCGACACGGTGGCCGCCGTGTCCGTGGGCATCATCGACGGCGTGCCGATGCTGGACCTCCCGTACGTCGAAGACGTGCGGGCCGAGACCGACATGAACGTGGTGGTCACCGGGTCCGGCGACTTCGTGGAGGTGCAGGGCACCGCCGAGGGCGCCCCCTTCGACCGCGCCGAGCTGGACGCCCTGCTCGACCTCGCGCTGGCCGGCTGCGCCCAGCTCACCCAGATCCAGGTCGAGACCCTGCGCGAGGCCGGCGATGGGTGACCACCACGGCGCCCGGGTGGTGCTCGCCACGCACAACCGGGGCAAGCTCGCCGAGCTGCGGGACCTGCTCGCGCCCGCGCTGCCCGGAGCCGACGTCGAGCGGCTGGTCGTGGACGCCGCCGCGGCCGGGGCGCCCGACGTCGTCGAGGACGGCACCACCTTCGAGGCCAACGCCCTGCTCAAGGCCCGCGCCGCCACCGCCGCGACCGGGCTGATCGCCGTGGCCGACGACTCCGGCCTGGCCGTCGACGTGCTGGGCGGGGCCCCCGGGATCTTCTCCGCGCGCTGGTCCGGCCGGCACGGCGACGACGCCGCGAACCTGCGGCTGCTGCTCGCCCAGCTCTCCGACGTCCCCGACGCCCATCGCGGCGCGCAGTTCGTGTGCGCCGCCGCGCTCGTCACCCCGGACGGCCGCGAGCACGTGGAGACCGGGACGCTGCGCGGCGCCCTGCTGCGGGAGCCCGTGGGGGACGGCGGCTTCGGCTACGACCCCGTGCTGCGCCCCGACGGGTCCGACCGGACCTGCGCCGAGCTCACGCGCGCGGAGAAGAACGCCATCAGCCACCGCGGGCGCGCGATGCGGGCCCTGCTCCCGCACCTGCTGACCGCCCTCGACCCCGCCGCCGTCCCCGACTGACCCACGTCCGAACCGAGGAAGTTGACCATGCCCTGGTCGCAGCTCCACCACCTGCCGTTCGCCGGCGCCGTCGAGGCCGTGCTGCGCGAAGCCGGCATGAGCGCCGACCCCGGCCAGTGGGAGGTCCACGCCGGCGGGTCCGCCCACGTGGTGGTGAACGTGGGCCACGTGATCTCCGTGCGGATCGCCAAGAACGCCACGGTCTGCGAGCACGTCCAGCGCCGCACGGAGGTGCTGCGGAGGCTGCCCCGCTTCTCGTTCGCGACCCCGCGGCCGCTCACCGGCGTGGTGGTCTCCCACGGCTACACCGGGGTGGGCCTGACGTGGCTGCCCGGGCACCCGCACCCGCCCGGGCACGGCGACCCGGCCGTGCTGCACCGGGTGCTGACCGAGCTGGCCGAGGTCGACACCTCCGGCTTCGCGCGGTACCTCGACCGTCCCGGCCAGCACTGGGGCGGCCACCGGCGGCGGCACGTGCTGCTCGACGAGGTCATCCCGCGGCTGCTGCCCCGCAACCAGGAGGCCGCGCGGCGGGCCGTCGCCGAGCTCGCGGCGCTGCCGACCGTGGTGCCGACCCTGGTGCACGGGGACCTCATGGGGCACAACATGCTGTGGGACGGTGACGGGGACGAGCTCACGGGCATCATCGACTGGGACCACGCCTGTCTGTCCGACCCCGCGCACGACGCCGCGTCCCTCGGGCTGTGGTACGGCTGGGACACCCTGCGCGCCGCCGTCTCGGAGACCGTCTACGAGCGGGCCCGGCTGCACGCGCGCACGTTCCCGCTGCAGGCGGTCGCCTACGCGCTGCACCACGACCTCGACACCGCCCAGGTCAACCAGTCCATCGCCCGGGCCGACGACTGGATCGAGACCAACCTGCGCGGTGTCTCCGCCTGAGCGGGCGCAGTAGGCTGTTCCGGTGCCTCGTCCCGCTTCCCCCGACACGACCACCGACCGGCCCGCCGCGGATCCGTCGTCCCTCTCCTTCACCGCCATCGACTTCGAGACCGCGAACCGCTTCATCGGCTCGCCGTGCGCCGTGGGCCTCGTGCGGGTCCGCGGCGGCCGGGTGGTGGCGGAGCGCTCCGCCTACATGCGCCCGCCGCGCACCCGCGCGGACTTCGACCCCGGGAACACGCGCATCCACGGGATCACCGAGCACACGGTGGCGGGCCACCCCGGCTTCGCCGAGCTGTGGCCGCGGATCGAGGACTGGATCCTGGCCGAGGACCCCGACGAGCTCGTGGTGGCGCACAACGCGGCCTTCGACATGGGCGTGATCCGCGCCGCGTGCGCGGAGACGGACACGCGGCACGCCCCGCTGGCGTACGCGTGCAGCCTGGCGCTGGCCCGGCGCGGCTACGACCTGCCGTCCTACGCGCTGCCCCGGGCGGCCGAGGCCGCCGGGGTGCCGCTGCGCCGCCACCACGACGCCCTCGAGGACGCCCGGGCCTGCGCGGGGATCGTGGTGGACCTGGTCCACCGGGCCGGTGCGGGCACCGTCCGGGAGCTGCTCGCCGGCGCGGGACTGAACGTCAAGCGGCTGGCGGCGCCCCCACTTCCCTGAGCCAGCGCTCGGCCGTCTCCGACACCACGTCCCCGGCGTCCAGCCGGGCGCGCCACTCCGGCGGCAGCGCGGCCGTCCCGAGGGCCGCGCCCGTCACGGCGCCGGCGATCGCCCCCGCCGCGCCCGGGTGGCCGGTGCCGGCGGTGGCCAGCTCCACCGCGCGGCGGAACACGGCCTGCGGGTCCCCGGCGCCCGGGGCCTCGGCCTCCGCGCGCAGGGCCGCGCCGAGGCCGCCCGCCAGGGTCTCCGGGGCGGCCCCGCCCGCGCCGAGCAGCCGGTCGAGCGCCGCGGGGTCGGGGTCCTCCCGCATGGCGGCGCGCACGGCGTCCTCGAGCCGGGCGAGGGTCTCGGCCACCGGGCGCGTGAGGTTCCCGGCGGTCTCGCGGGCGGCGGCCACGGCGGCCGCGACCGGCCGCGGCAGGCCCTCCCGGCGGGCGCGCACGGCGGCGTGGACCACGAAGCCCTGGACGGCCGCCGCGGTCTGCGCCTCGGGGTGCCCGTGGGTCAGGGCGGCGCCGTTGATGGCCAGGGGCGCGAGCGTGCGCCAGCCGACGTGGGGGAGCAGACCGAACGGCGAGGAGCGCAGCACCGGTCCGGCGCCCTTGGCCTCCGGCTGCAGGGGGCGTTCGACCTCGCCCATCCGGCCGGAGCGGAGGGCCGCCAGCACCGTTCCGTCCGGCTCCCGCACGGCGTGCAGGACCTCGTGCTCGTCGATCGGGCGGGGCAGGGGCCGCGGCGCCTCGGCCGGGTGGCGCTCGCCCTGGGTCCCCAGCCAGCGCAGGTAGGCCAGCCACAGGCACGCGGTCTCGTCGGCGCCGTGGCCCTGGTTCGCCCACTCGACGACCTCCTGCAGGGCGTCCAGGGTGTAGAGGGTCAGCTGGGTGGCGTCGGAGATCCGCAGCACCGCGGTGCCGTCGGCGGCCTCGGCGAGGGCGTCCGCGCCGGCCGCCGCGGAGCGGGAGCGCGGACCGGAGCTCGCGCGGCCGCCCAGCGCGTCCCCGAGGGCTCCGCCCAGCAGGGCGGCGCGCACGGAGTCGGCGTACTCGGGCCAGGCGGGGTCGAGGCCGGCGTCGGGCGAGAGCAGGGGTGCGGGCATGCGGTCAGTGTAGTCGGCGGCCGACACGGCCCGGGGCGGGTTCAACCGCCCTTCAGGTCACTGTGGTTGCATGGCACGGGCGCCCGGCGCCCCGCCGGCACGGCACCCCCACCGTGCCGCCCCGATCCCTGAGGAGAAATCCATGAGTCACCACGTTCCCGGCACCACCGCGCGCCCCGGCGCCGACGCGGCCGACAGCACCGCCCACGACGGCGCCGCCCCCGGCACGGCGGGCCTCGCGGCGCCCGTGCCCGTCGCCGCGCGCAAGGACACCGTGCCCGCCGGCGCCCCGGAGGCCGCGTCCGCGCCGGCCCAGTGGGCCGCCGAGTTCGCCGGGACGGCGCTGCTGGTCTTCGCCGGGCTGGGCACGGGCATGTTCGCCACCGAGGTCATCGACTCCGCGCTCGGCTTCGGGCTCGGCCTGGTCGCCGCGATCGTCGCCTTCGGGCACGTCTCCGGGGGGCACTTCAACCCCGCGGTGACGCTCGCCGCGGTCGTGGCCGGGCGCACGCCCGCGCGGGCCGCGATCGGCTACGTGGTGGCCCAGGTGCTCGGCGCCCTGGCCGCGGCCGGCGTGCTGTGGGCGGTGCTCATCAGCCTGCTCGACTCCTCGACCACCGCGCAGGTCCTCGGCGCGGTCTCCAACGGCTTCGGGGAGAACTCCACCTCCCAGGCCGGGTGGACCACCGTGCTGCTCGTCGAGTTCGTGGCGACCGCCCTGTTCGCCCTCGTGGTCCTGGGCTCCACCGCGCCGCGGGCCAACGCGGTGCTCGCCCCCGTGGCCATCGGTGCGGCCCTCGCGTTCCTGCTCACGATCACCGCGCCGTTCGACGGCGGGTCGCTGAACCCCGCCCGCTCGACCGGCGCCGCCGTGGTCGCCGGCGCCGGCCACCTGGGCCAGCTGTGGCTGTTCTGGGTGGCCCCGCTGCTCGGCGGCCTCGTGGCCGGTCTGGTCCACCGCTCGGCGACGCTCTCCCGGCCGCGCCGCGGCGCCGGGGCGCCCGCCGCGGAGGAGGACGCCCCGGCCGCGGAGGCGACGCCCGCCGCGTCCGCCGCGCCGGTCCGGGAGCGGTGAGCCCGCGGCCCTGCCGGGTCCGGCAGGGCCGCCGGATCCTCCGCCCGCCGCGGGGGGCCGTCGCTTTCCGTCATCCTCCGGGCGGCGGGGCTAGGCTGGTCCGTGCACGGCCGCCGTCGGGAGGATGCGGAGGTACCTCGTGAGCAGTGCGCGCGCCGCCGAGCCCCTCGGGGGTTTCAGCACGGCCGCCCGCTCGCCCCTGGCCGACTCCCGGGAGCTCGCCGCCGTCAGCGGCGCGCTGTACCCCGTGCTGACCCTGCTCGTGCGGCTGCCCCAGACCATGGTGCCTCTCGGCGTGCTGACCACGGTGGCGCTGATCTCCGGGTCCCCGGCCCTGGGCGCCTTCTGCGCCGCCGCCGTGACGTTCGGCTCGGCGGTGTGCGGGCTGGCCATGGGCGCGGCCGCCTCGTGGCGCCGGCGCCAGCTCGGCCTGGTGCTGCTCACCCTCGTGAACCCGCTGGTGGTGTGGTGGCTCGTGCGCCGGCTCCCGGACCTCGCCGCCGACCCCGGGGCGGCCCCCGCCCAGCTGGTGCTCCCGTGCCTGCTCGCCGGGCTCGTGCTGCCGCAGATGGGCGTGGCGTGCCGGCTGCGCTGGTGGTCCCTGCTGCGCCGGGACTCCCGGGAGGACCTCTTCGACACCGCGCTGCGCCACGAGAGCGTCATGGACTCGCTGGCCACCGTCCTGGCGGCCGCGGTGACCGGGCTCGTGGCCGTGACCCTCGGGCCGGTGGCCGTGCTGGTGCTCGCGGCCACCCTGACCCTCGTGGGCACCACCGTGTTCCTGCTGCACTGCTCGGCCCGCCTGCCGCGGGGGCTCGTCCACTTCCTGCCGCCCGTCGCGGCCGCACCGAACCGGGCGGCCCGCAACCGCCGCCGCCGGGCGCGGCAGCTCCGGCTGCTCCCCGTGCTGGGGATGGGGGCGCTGGGGGCCCTCGTGGGGTCGACCCTGGGAGCGGTCCTCGTCTTCGCGACCGCCGTGGACGCGGTGGTCTCGGTCAGCTGGCTGTACGCGGTCTCGGGGTTCACCTCGGCGCTGGCCGCGGTGGCCGCGTCCGCCCGCACCGAGGAGCTGCGGCTGTGGAACCACTGGGTGGCGGCGGCCGCCGGGGCCGTGCTCGCCGCGATGCTCCTGACCATCCCGGACGACTCCGCGGGGATGGTGGTCGTGCTGGCGCTGGCTGGGCTGACCACCGGGCCGTGCCTGGTGGCGGTCTACGAGATCGCCCGGGTCGTGGCCCCGAGCTCCCGGGTCACGGCCCTGACCACCGTCATGACCGCGGTGATGAGCGTGGGGCTGACCGGGGGGCTCGCCCTGTCCGGGTGGTGGGGGGAGTCCTGGGGCTACCGGAGCGCCGCACTGGTGCCGGTGCTCTCCGCGGCGGTCCTGCTGGCCACGGCCCTGACCTTCGTGCACCGCTGGCGGCGCATCGGTCCCGGGGACCTCTGAGCCCACCGGGCCCGGGACAGTGCCGGCAGGGGCACCGCCGTCCCGGGCCACCCGCCGGGCCCGGAGGCCGCGGCGGGTGGCCGGGGTCGCGGTCAGTGGCCCCGGTCGATCCACTCCTGCAGGTGCGGGGCCTCGGCGCCGATCGTGGTGGTGTCGCCGTGGCCGGTGAGCACCTCCGTGGACTCGGGCAGCGTCAGCAGCCGCTCGCGGATGGAGTCGACGATCGTGGGGAAGTCCGACCAGGACCGGCCCGTGGCGCCGGGACCGCCCTGGAACAGGGTGTCCCCGGAGAACAGTACCCCGCCCTCGCCCAGGCCCGGGGCCCAGAAGCACACGGACCCGGGGGAGTGGCCCGGGGTGTGCAGCGCGGTGAGGGTCGTCCCCGCCACGGTGAACTCGTCCCCGTCGGCGATCGCCGCGTCGAAGGGCGTCTTCGGGTAGACCTGCTCCCACAGGACCGTGTCCTCCGGGTGCAGGTGGATCGTCCCGCCCACCTGCCCGGCCACCTCCTTGACGGAGCGGATGTGGTCGTCGTGGGCGTGGGTGAGCAGGACCGCGGTCACCGTGCGCCCGGCGACGGCCTCCACCACCGCGGCGGGGTCGTGGGCCGGGTCGATCACCACGCACTCGTCGTCGTCGCCCACGATCCACACGTTGTTCTCGACGTCCCAGGTCCCGCCGTCGAGGGAGAACGTCCCGGAGGTGACCAGCCGGTCGATGCGGGCCCGGCCGGCGCCCGCGGCGGGCCGCACCGGGACGGCGCCGCGGTCGGCGGGGTGGGCGCGCTCCCGGTCGGGCAGGGCCTCGCCGTCGTGGCCGTCGACGGCGCTCATCGGCCGAGCTCCACGACGGAGCGCAGCACCTTGCCGGCGGTCATCCGCTCGAAGGCGGGCTCGACGTCCTCGATCCCGATCCGTTCGGTGACGAAGCCGTCGAGGTCCAGCCGGCCCAGCCGGTACTGGTCCACGAGCATCGGGAAGTCCCGGTTCGGCAGGGTGTCGCCGTACCAGGCGGACTTGATGGCCCCGCCGCGGCCGAAGACCTCGTCCAGCGGGATCTCCCACGTGGTGCCGGGGGCGGGCACGCCCACCAGGACCAGCCGTCCGGCGAGATCGCGGGCCTCGAAGGCCTGCTGGAAGGTCGCGGCGACGCCCACGGCGTCGACCACGACGTCGGCGCCGTGCCCGCCCGTGAGCTCCTGGATCGCCGCGACGGGGTCCTGCTCCTTCGAGTTCACCGTGTGGGTGGCGCCGAACTTCTGCGCCGTGGCGAGCTTCTCGTCGTCGAGGTCCACGGCGATGATCGTGGTGGCCCCGGCGAGCTGGGCCCCGGCGATCGCCGCGGTGCCGACGCCGCCGCAGCCGATCACGGCCACGGACTCCCCGCGCCGGACGTTCGCGGTGTTGAGGACGGCGCCGATGCCGGCCATCACGCCGCAGCCGAGCAGGCCGACCGCGGCGTACTGGTGGTCCTCGAGCTCGCCCTCGATCTTGGTGCACTGACCGGCCGCGACCAGGGTCTTCTCGGCGAACGCCCCGATGCCCAGGGCGGGGGAGAGCTCCGTGCCGTCGGCGAGCGTCATCTTCTGGGTGGCGTTGTGGGTGGCGAAGCAGTACCAGGGCTCGCCCCTGCGGCAGGCTCGGCACTCCCCGCACACGGCGCGCCAGTTGAGGATGACCTTGTCCCCGACGGCGACCTCGGTGACGCCCTCGCCGACCGCGGCGACCACGCCGGAGGCCTCGTGGCCGAGCAGGTAGGGGTAGTCGTCGCCCACGGCACCGACCTTGTAGTGCAGGTCGGTCTGGCAGACCCCGCAGGTGAGGACGTCCACGAGCGCCTCCCCGGGCCCGGGGTCCGGGACGAGGATCGTCTCGAGGGTGGCTGGTGCGTTCTTCGCCGTGACGACGACGGCTCTGACCTCGTGCATGAGTGGGACCTTCCTGCGGACGACGTGACGGTTCCGGTCCGGAACACCGCTCCCCAGTCTAGGGAAGGACGCCGGGGGCGCGCGGTGCGGCGCCGGAGCGCGGCGGCCACGGTCCGGGCAGAACGAAGCGGCGGACCCGTGGATCAGCACCACGGGTCCGCCGCCGGGGTCGGCCGTCAGCTCCTGCCGGAGGCCTTGTCGGCGTCCTTCCCGGAGTCGTCCGAGGAGTAGTCGAGGTGCTCGTGCTCGAGGCGCAGCTTCCGGCCCTGGTCCACGAGCTTCTCCGCCTTCTTGTCCTTCTTGTCGACCTGACGGGTGTCGCGCGGCGGGAGCTGGATGGTCTCCTCGGCCTTGATCCCGCCCTGCAGCTGGCGGCCGCGCTCCACCTCGGCGTCGATCTCCGCGCCCAGCAGCAGCACGTTGTTGATGATCCACAGACCGAGCAGCAGGACGATGACGGAGCCGATGATGCCGTAGGTGGCGTTGTAGGACGCGAAGTTGACCACGTACCAGGTGAACGCCGCCGCGGCCACGGCCGCCACGACCAGGGCGACGATCGAGCCCATGCTGATCCAGCGGAACTTGGGCTGCTGGACATTGGGGGTGAAGTAGTAGAGCACCGCGATGAGGACGATGGCGAGGAGCACGATGACGGGCCACTTGGCGATGTTCCACACCGTCACGGCCGTGGCGCCGAGGCCCACGAGGTCGCCCACCCACTGGGCGACGCCGCCGGAGAGCAGCACCATGAGCATGATGAGGACCACGATGAGGACCAGCATCAGCGTGACGAGGAGGTTCACCGGCCGCAGCTTCCAGATGGGCCGTCCCTCCTCGACCTCGTAGATGCGGTTCATGGCCCGGCCGAAGGCCCCCGTGTAGCCGGAGGCGGTCCACAGTGCGCCGACGATGCCGACGACGAGGGCGAGCCCGGCGCCCGTGCTGGTGGTGAGGTTGTTGATGGGCTCCTCGAGGAGGGTCACGAGCGCCGCCGGTGCGTACTGGTCGAGGAAGTCCAGGATCGCCTGGGTGGTAGCCTCGCCCTGGCCGAACACGCCGAGCAGGGACACGATGGCGAGCAGCGCGGGGAAGAGGGAGAGCACCGCGAAGTACGTCAATGACGCGGCGAGGTCGGTGCAGTCGTCCTTGGAGAACTCGGAGATCGCACGCTTGACGACGTAGCCCCACGAGGGCTTGCTGATCTCGGTGGGACTGTCCGGCTTGCGGGGATCCTCGGGATCCGGTGCGGTGCGCTCCTTGGAGCGGCTGTCCTGGGTGGTGTCCTGGGCCATGCTGCGTCCTTCGCGGTCGGCCGCCGGGTGCAGCGCGCGGGCTCCGGCCGGCGGCGGGGCGTGTGGGGGATGTCTCGTGGATCAGTGTACTGATGAATCGCCCCCGTGAGCGACAATGGAGCGGACGGGCCACCGGTCCGCCGCACATTCCCCCCGACCAGGAGGCCCTTCGTGCCCACCACTCGGCGCACCGTTTCCGCGGAGGTCGACTTCGCCTCGGAGACCGACCACCTGGCGGTGTTCTCCCTCGCGGCCGCCCGCCCCGGCGGAGGCGCCCGCCCCGGCGAGCACCTGAGCCTGCGCGTGGACGGGACCGAGGTCGCGCTCGAGGAGGCGGAGGACCTGCACGGCACGCGGCTGCACCTGGCCCGGGTGCCGGGCGGCACGCAGTGCACGGTGTCCTATGCCCTGGAGCTGGACGGCCCGGCGGGGTCACCGCCTCCGGCGGAGCCGGTCGACTTCGTCCGCTACACCCGGCCCAGCCGGTTCTGCCCCTTCGACGAGATGGCCGGCACCCCCGACGCCCTCTTCCCCGGGGCCCGCGGCGGCGGCTACGAGACGCTCCAGCGGGTGCGGGACTGGGTGCACGAGCACCTGGACTACGTGGTCGGCTCCTCGACGGCCACCGACACCGCGGTGCACACGTTCCTCACCCGGCAGGGCGTATGCCGGGACTACGCCCACCTGCTCATCACCCTGCTGCGGGGACTCGGGGTGCCGGCGCGGCTCGCGTCGGTCTACGCGCCCGGGCTGTCCCCCATGGACTTCCACGCGGTGGTCGAGGCCTGGCACGACGGCGCCTGGTACGTCCTCGACGCCACCGGGCTCGCCCCGCGCACGGAGTTCGTGCGCATCGCCACGGGCGCCGACGCCTCCGAGACGGCGTTCCTGACCACGCTCCAGGGGAAGATCACGCTGGGCGGGATGCGGGTCGCCGCGGAGTCCTCCGTCCCCGGCCGCGAGGACCCGGGAGCCAGGGTCGTCCTCCCGCTGTAGCGCGGCGGGGGAGCGCGGCTCAGAGCTCGTTGACGGCTTCCCGCAGGCGGTCGGCGAGCCGGGTCAGGATGCGCAGCTCCTCCGGGTCCAGGCCCGCGGACATCAGCTCGTGCACGTGCACCCGGAACTGCTCGGCGATCTGCACCTGCATCTGCCGGCCCCGGTCGGTCAGCCGGATCCGCAGCCCCCGCAGGTCCTGCGGGTCCTGCCAGCGGTGCACCAGCCCCTTGAGCTCGAGACGCTCCAGCATCCGGCTGAGACTCGACTGGGTGAGCAGCACGTACTCGTTGAGCTCGTTGAGCCGCATGCCGGCCTCGTCGGAGCGGGAGAGGTTGAAGAGGACGTCGTACTCGCGGGCGGAGAGCTCCGCGAACTCGGGTTGGCGCTGGAGACGCCGCATGACCGTCACCTGGGCCCTGAAGAGGGCCTCCCAGGCGTCGGCGCTGTTCTGCACACGATCTGTTTCTCTGCGGGTCACAGGATAATGCTACGGCCCGGTTACATCGGTGCACCGGGCCCCGGTGTCCCCCCTTTCGGGGGATGCCTCCCGGGGGCTCCCGGCACGCCACCCGCTCCACAGCACCGAATCCCCCTGTGACCAGCGGCGATGATACCTTCTGCACCCTGCGGACGGGGAGTGACCGGGGTGCGCCCGCGAGTTTTTTCAGAAGCAAACGTCCACGAAAGAGCGCACGGTGACGAGTGTCACGTCACCTTCTGCGGGCGCCGCGCCCCGGGGCCGCGGCCAGCGCCGCGATCCGCTCCTCCCGGCGCCGGAGCCGCGCCTCCTTGCGCGCCTCCACGAGCCGGTACAGCACCGGCACGAGCACCAGGGTCAGCAGGGTCGAGGAGATCAGCCCGCCGATCACCACGACCGCCAGCGGCTGGGAGATGAAGCTGCCCTGCCCCGTGATCCCCAGCGCCATGGGCGTCATCGCCAGGATGGTCGCCAGGGCCGTCATCACGATGGGGCGCAGCCGGCGGGTCGCCCCCTTCTCGATGGCCTCCTCCAGGTCCATGCGGTGCTCCCGGCCCCGGTACTGGTTGATGAGGTCGATCAGCACGACCGCGTTGGTCACCACGATGCCCACGAGCATCAGCACGCCCACCAGCGAGGCGAGGCCCAGCGGCACCCCGGAGGCCAGCAGCGCGAGCACCGCGCCCGTCGCCGCGAAGGGGATCGAGACCAGCAGGACCAGCGGCTGGACGAGGGACTTGAAGGTCGCCACGAGCACCACGTAGACGATCGCGATCGCGGCGAGCACGGCGAGGCCCAGCTGCCGGAACGTGGTCTCCTGCTCCGTGGCGGCCCCGCCCAGCTCGGCCGCCGCGCCCTGCGGCAGGTCCAGGCCCGCGAGCGCGTCCCGGACCTCCGCGCTCGTGGCGCCGAGGTCGTCGCCGCCCGGGGTGACGGCCACGGTGGCGGTGCGCTGGTCGTTGCTCGAGGTGATGGTCTCGACCGTGAGCGCCTCCTCGACCTCGGCCAGCTCGTCGAGGCGGACGGTCCCGCCCGCGGCCGGCACCGGCAGGGCGCGCAGCGCCTCGAGGTCCTCGACGGCGCGGCCCTCGCCGATCGTCACCGCCACCGAGTCGGCGTCCAGGTCGATGGACCCGGCGGGGAGGGGGTTCACGGTACCGGCGAGCGCCCCCGTGACCTGCTCCTCGCTCAGGCCGCGGGCGGCGGCGGCCGCCCGGTCGACCGTGACCACGACGGTGGGCTGGGTGGCGGCCAGGTTGCTCGTGACCTGCCCGGCGGAGTCGAGCCCCCGCATGGCCCGCACCACGGCGTCGTCGGCCTCCGCCAGCGTCGCCTGGTCCGTGGCGGTGACGGAGATCTCGACGTCGTTGCTCGTGAAGCCCTGGGCGCCCCGCACCGAGAACTCGCCGGCGCCGTCCAGCCGGTCCAGGCGCTCGCCGACGGTGCGGCGCAGCCGCTCCTGGTCGACCGCGGCGTCCGTCGTCACGGAGAACGTGGCGCTGTTGGTGCCGCTGCCGGGCAGGAACGCGGAGAAGCCGCCGCCGGGGCCCATGGTGACCTGGACGTCCTCGATGCCCTCGGTCCAGTCGAGCACCTCCTCGGCGCGGCCCGCCTGCTCGGAGGTCACCGCGAGCGCGGTGCCGGGCGGCAGGTCCTGTTCGATCGTCATGGTGTTCTGCCCGGTGTCCCCGAGCAGGTTGGTGGGCAGCACCGGCAGCAGGGCGGCCGTGCCGCCGAGGATCAGGACGCTCACCCCGAGGGTGGCCCACGGGTGGCGCTGCGTGCCGCGCAGGACCGGCAGGTAGCCCTGGGCCAGCCGGGGCGGCGTCCCGGCCGCGGCGCCGGGCGGGGGACCGGCCGTGCCGTCGGCCCAGGGGGCGGGGCGCCCCGCCGGCGCCCGGCGGGCCCGCCGCGCGAGGCGGGGGTCCCGGAGGAACCAGAACGCCAGCACGGGCACGATGGTCAGGGACACCACGAGCGAGGACAGCAGCGCGATGGTCGTGGTCAGGGCGAAGGGCCGGAACAGCTCGCCGGTCACGTCCCCCACGAACGCGATGGGCACGAACACCGCGACCGTGATGAGGGTGGAGGCGGTGATCGCCCCCGCGACCTCGCGCACGGCGGTGAGGATGGCCCGGCGCTTCGCGTTGGCGGGGTCGGTGCTCAGGTCGACCGTCCCGTAGTGGCGCTTGATGTTCTCGATCACCACGATCGAGTCGTCCACGACCCGCCCCACGGACAGGGTGATGGCCGCGAGGGTCAGCAGGTTCAGCGAGTAGCCCAGGGCGTTGATCCCGATGAACGTGGCGAGCAGGGACAGCGGGATGGAGATCGCGGTGACCAGGGTCGAGCGCAGCGACGCCAGGAACACCAGGATCACGAGCACGGCGAACGCGAGCCCCAGGAGACCCTCGACCGTGAGGTCCTCGATCGACTGCTCGATGTAGGGGGCCTGGTCGAAGACCGCCGTGATCTCGGCGCCGTTGCCGAGGTCCTCCTCGAGCTCGGGGATCATCTCGCCGACCGCCTGGGAGATCCCGACCGTGTCCCCGTCCGGGGTCTTGGTGACGGACAGGGCGAGCGTCGGGGCCCCGTTGGTGCGGGTGATCGAGGTCTGCTCCTGCTCGGCGAGCTCCACGGCGGCCACGGCGCCCACCGTGGTGGGCTCGGCGCCGTCGGGCGCGTCCTCGGGGAGGGGCAGCGGGACGTTCTCCACGGCCTCGAGGGAGTCGAGCGGGGAGCCGGCCTGGACGGGCAGGGCCGTGGCCCCGTCGTCCACGGTGCCCACGGGCACCAGCCCGCCGCTCTCCTCCAGGGCGGTGCGGATGTCCGCGGGCGTGGCGCCCGCCCGGGCGAGGTCGGCGCGGTCCGGCAGGATCGAGACGACCTGCTCGGGGGCGCCGCTGACCTCGGCGGAGCGCACGCCCTCGATCCGCTGCAGGTCCGGGACCGTGAGCCGTTCCAGGTCGGCGGCGAGCGGGCTGAGGTCCTCGTCGGAGGACACGGCCAGGAAGACGATGGGGAAGTCGGCGACGGAGCCGGCGAACGCGGTGGGCTCGACGTCGTCGGGCAGCTGGGTGCGCACGTTGGAGATCGCCCGCTCCACCTGGTTGCGGGCCCGGTCCAGGTCGGTGCCGTACTCGAAGCCGAGCCGGATCTCGGACAGTCCGCTGCGCGAGGTGGACGCCGAGCTCTCGAGGCCCTCCACGATGTTGAGCGCCCGCTCCAGGGGCCGGCCCACCTGCTCGTCGACGACCTCCGCGGACGCGCCGGGCATCGCCGAGACCACGCTGATGGCGGGGATCTCCAGGGACGGGATGAGCTCCTGCTTCATGGAGCGCATGCTGAGCACCCCGAAGAGGGCGACGAACAGCGTGATGAGCACGATCAGGGCGCGGTTGGCCATCGACGCGCGGGCGAGGAGAAACACTCTGCTCCTTGGGGAGGGATGGGCGAGGGCGTCCCGGCCGGGCCGGGGCGCACGCCCCTCAGCGTACCGCCGCGTACCGACAGGTCACCCGGGCCTGCTGGGCCGGGGGGCCGGGGCGGACCGGACGACGACGAGGCCCCGGACCGGCCGGTCCGGGGCCTCGTCGCGCGGGCACCGCGGCGTGCGGCGCGGTGCCCGTCGGGGCGGTGTCAGCTGATGCCGAGCACCTGGGCGGTGCGGCCCATGACCTCGTCCGCGAGCTGCGGGTTGTCGTTGAGCTTCACGCCGTAGGAGGGGATGAGCTCCTTGATCCGCGGCTCCCACCCGGACATCCGCGCCGGGAAGGACTTCGCCAGGAGGTTGAGCATGATGGGCACCGCGGTGGACGCGCCGGGGGAGGCTCCCAGCAGGCCGGCGATGGAGCCGTCCGCGGCGGTGATCAGCTCGGTGCCGAACTGGAGCACGCCGCCCTTCTGCTTGTCCCGCTTCATGACCTGCACGCGCTGGCCGGCCTCGATCAGCTCCCACTGCGAGCCGTCGGTGGTCGGGTAGAACTGCTGCAGCGCCTCGACCCGCTGGCCCTTGGACTTGGCCAGCTCGCTCAGCAGGTACTTCACGAGATCCAGGTTGGCCAGGCCCGCGCGGGTCATCGGGTAGAGGTTGTGCGGGCGCACGGACAGGGGCAGGTCCAGGTAGGACCCCTGCTTCAGGAAGTTGGGCTTGAACCCGCCGTAGGGGCCGAACAGCAGCGCGCGCCGCCCGTGCTCGTAGCGGGTGTCCAGGTGCGGGACGGACATGGGCGGGGCGCCCACGGAGGCCTGGCCGTAGACCTTGGCGTTGTGCTGGGCCGCCACGTCCTCGTCGGAGTTGCGCAGCCACAGGCCGGAGACCGGGAACCCGCCGTAGCCCTTGGCCTCCCGGATGCCGGACTTCTGCAGCAGCGGCAGGGCGCCGCCGCCGGCCCCCACGAACACGAACTTCGCGCGCACGAGCCGGTCGCCCTCGGTGTTGAGGCGGTTCTTGACCCTCGCCACCCAGGTGCCGTCGCCCTGCCGGTCGAGGTCCGTGACCTGCTGGCCGTAGCGCACCTCCCCGCCCCGGGCCTGCAGGTGGGCGACCTGCTGCCGGGTCAGCTCGCCGAAGTCGACGTCGGTGCCCTCGGGGGACCAGGAGGCCGCCACGCGACCCGCGCCGCGGCCGTGCATGGTCAGCGGCGCCCACTCCGCGATCTTCTCACGGTCCTCGGTGTACTCCATGCGCTCGAAGAGCTTGTTCGGCTGCAGGGCCTCCCAGCGGCGGCGCAGGTAGTCGCTGTGCGCGTCGCCGAAGACGAGGGACATGTGCGGCACCGGGTTGATGAAGGAGCCGGGCTCGCGCAGCTTGCCCTCCGACACGAGAGAGGCCCAGAACTGGCGGGAGAGCTGGAACTGCTCGTTGATGCCGAGCGACTTCTCCGGGCTCACGGACCCGTCGGCGGCCTGGGGCGCGTAGTTGAGCTCGCAGAGCGCGGAGTGGCCGGTGCCGGCGTTGTTCCAGACGTTGGAGCTCTCCGCGCCCACCTGGTCGAGGCGCTCGAGCATCGTGATGTCCCACTGCGGCTCGAGCTCCTTGAGGAACACGCCGAGGGTGGCGCTCATGATGCCTCCGCCGATCAGGAGGACGTCGGTCGATTCCGTTGTCTGAGGTGATGTCACAGTCGATGCTCCCGTTGAACGCCCGGCGCTGCGCCGGTGAATGGTCGGGATCAGACTATCGCCACGCCCGGACGAACCCCGAATGCGGCCGGGCGCGCGCCGGGGCCGGTGCTCACGGCGCGGCGCCGAGGTCCACCCGGTTGAAGACCTCGTTGCCGGTGGAGCTCAGGGGGAAGGACGTCACGGAGTCCCCGACGGCGACCGCGGAGATCGGGTGGGCCAGCGGGACGGCGGGCAGCAGCCGCGAGACGCGGTTGTTGATCGACACGTACGCGCTCGAGCGGTCCTCGCCGTCGGGCAGCGCCGCCGCGCGGTTGACGGCGCCGAACAGTGACACGGCGTCCACGCCGAACTCCCCGCGGGGGGCGCCGAACAGGGCGGCCGTGAAGTAGTCCGGGTCGCGGTAGCCGCCGTTGAGGCCGAGCAGGTGCAGGGCGTGGTCGCCCTCCGGGTCCTGGACCTGCTGCACGTAGCCGTCCGACCAGTCCACCGGGACGGGCTCGATCACGAACCCCGCCCGCACGAGCTGGGCCGCGATGTCGGCGTAGATCTTCTCGGGCTCCTGCATGTAGGTGCGGGAGGTGCCGCGGGGGTAGTAGAACCGCAGCGGCTCGCCGGCGTAGGAGGACGCCGCCAGCAGCTCGCGCGCCCGCTGCGGGTTGTAGGACGGGACCTGCAGGTCGGTCCCGTCCATCGCGAAGCGGGCGGGCAGGAACTGGTTCGCCACCCGGGTGCCGTCGGGGTAGTGCTCGCGCACGATCGCGCCGCGGTCCACGGCGGCGGCGATCGCCTCCCGCACCTCGGGGTCGTCCAGGGGCTCCACGTCCTGGTTGATGCCGAGGTAGGACACGGAGTACGGGTCGCGCTGGAGGACCTGCACGCCCTCGCGCGCGAGCGGGGCGAAGGAGTCCAGGCCCACCTGGTCGTAGCCGTCCACCTGGCCGAGGCGCAGCGCCACGTAGCGCAGCTCCGGCTCGGCGATCGTGCGGAACTCGAGCCGGCCGATGTCCCCGAGCTCGCCCCAGTAGTCGGGGTTCGCGACCAGCACCACGTTCGTCCCGTCCCCCGACTCGTAGCGGAAGGGGCCGGTGCCCACGGGGTGCGTCTCGTGCGTGCCGGCCGCCAGGGCCGCGGGGGACGCGATCCCGAACGCGGGCTGCGTCAGCGCCCGGAGCAGGGGCGTGTGCGGCGCGGTCAGCGAGAGCTCCACCGTGGACTCCGACGCCGCGGCGCACCCCGCGTAGAGGGAATCGATGCCGGGGGCGCCGGTGCGCAGGACCGTGGCGAAGGGGGTCCGTGCCCCGTCGGCGGCGAGGGCCTCCCAGCGCTCGAAGTTCGCGCACACCGCCGCCGCGTCCAGGGCGGTGCCGTCGTGGAAGCGCACGTCCCGGCGGAGGTCGAAGGTGTAGGTGAGCCCGTCCTCGGAGGTCTCCCACGACCGCG
This sequence comes from Kocuria rosea, assembly GCF_006094695.1. Lineage (NCBI taxonomy): Bacteria > Bacillati > Actinomycetota > Actinomycetes > Micrococcales > Micrococcaceae > Kocuria > Kocuria rosea. Next base: position 1,584,478 of record NZ_CP035103.1, read on the forward strand.
CCAGGGCCGGCACCGCCTCGCCCGTGGAGGGGTCGGCGGAGACGAGCCCCTCGAGCATCTGGGCCCCGATCCGGGACGTCTCCAGGATGTTGACCGTGGCCGGGTCCAGGGTGGGGGCGGCGGCGGCGTTGGCGAACACGAACTCCCCGCTCGGCACGGACCGGGAGGCGGTGGGGGTGCCGGGTCCCTCGCCCGCAGGGGCGCACCCGCCGAGGGCGAGGAGCCCCGCGACGAGCGCGAGCGCGGCCGCGGTGCGGGGGGTTCGCCTGGGCGCCATGGGTCCTTCGCCGCCTCACCGGATCTGTCGTGGGTGTCGTCGTGGGCCGGCCCCGGGGCGTGCCCGGGGACGGCGGGGTGCGCGAGGCGGGACTCGAACCCGCACGCCGGTCAGGGCACAGGAACCTAAATCCTGCGTGTCTGCCAGTTCCACCACTCGCGCCGAAGGGCCCGTCCGGGCCCCCGCCCATCCTAGCCTCAGCCCTCCAGGCCGAGGTCGCGGCGCAGCTTCGCCACGTGGCCCGCGGCGCGCACGTTGTACTGCGCGAGCTCCACCTCGCCCTCGGGCCCGACCACCACGGTGGAGCGCACCAGGCCCTCGTAGGTCTTGCCGTAGTTCTTCTTCTCGCCCCAGGCGCCGTACGCCTCGGCGACCCGGTGGTCCGGGTCGGAGAGCAGCGGGAAGGTGAGGGACTCGGCCTCGGCGAACCGCGCGAGGGCCTCCGGGGAGTCCGGGGAGATGCCGAGCACGGCGAACCCGTCCGCGGCGAAGCGCTCCAGACTGTCGCGGAAGTCGCACGCCTGCGTGGTGCAGCCGGGGGTCGAGGCCTTCGGGTAGAAGTAGACGACCACCCGCCGCCCGCGGTGGTCGGCGAGGGAGACGGTCCCGCCCCGGGCGTCGGGCAGGGAGAAGTCGGGGGCCGGGCTGCCGGGTTCGAGACGTGCTGCCATGGGGATGTTCCTCCGTCGGTTCGGTGGTGCCGTCCGGGCCGGGCCCGGGCCCGGGCGTGGGTCCGGTGCCGCGGGACGGCCCCGGACCACGAACACTACCGGCGCTCGTCCCGGTGGTCCCGGCCGTCCCGGGGGAGCGCTCAGGACCGCCGCGGATCCGCCCGCGGAGAAATGCTCGTCAGTTTGCTTAGCATGGTGCTGTATTCCGTGGTGCAGGTCGGTAGACTGCTTTGCATGCCTTTCACCACTCAATGGCCGACCAACCGACTGCTCTCCACCGCGGCCCGGCTCGTGGAGCACGCGTGGAACGAGCGCCTGGCCACGCTCGGGGTGACCCACGCGGGCGTCATGGCGCTGGACGTGCTGAAGACGGCGGGGAGCATGACGCAGGCCCAGCTGGCGCACCGCGTCCGGGTGCAGGCCCAGACCATGGGCAAGACGCTGCACCGGCTCGAGCTGCACGGCCACGTCAACCGGTCCAAGAACGTCCACGACCGCCGCAGCCACCTCGTGTCGATCACCCCGGAGGGCCTGCGCATTCTCGAGGCCGCCACCCAGCTCGAGGACGAGCTGGTGGACCACGGGCTGCTCACGGACGAGAACCTGCGCCGCACGCTGGCCGACATCATCACCACGCTCGGCGGCGCCCGCTGGAAGCTGCGGGTCCAGCCGGACGGGACCGTCACCGACGCCGGGTCCGCCGACGCGACCACGCCCGAGCAGTCGCGCGACATCGCCGAGGCCGGCACGGCGGGGGACACCGCGTCCTGAGACGGCCGCGGCCCGCGGTCCCGGCACGGACGGGCGCGGGGCGGGTCGGCACGGGGTCGAGGACGACCCCGGCACGAGGGCGCGCGAGGTCGCCGGACGGCGGCCTCCGGCGGGAGCACCCGGGGCACGACGACCCCGGGTTTTTTCGTGCCCGCGGGCCGCCGTGCCCCGGGGACGACAAAGGACCCCACCGCGGTGCTCCGCGGTGGGGTCCTCCTGTGGTGCGCCCCCTCGGACTCGAACCGAGAACCCATTGATTAAGAGTCAATTGCTCTGCCAATTGAGCTAGAGGCGCTGGTGGTGCGGCAAGAACACTAGCACGCTCCCGGCCCGGGGCCGAATCGCGCCGGCCGGCTTCCGCCGGGTCCCGCCTCGCAACGAGAAAGTACTCTACCAGCTCGTCCCGCCTTGTCCATTCCGCCGCCGCCGTCCGGACGGCGGCGGCGTCTAGCATGGCCGTCATGCCCTCCGCACAGACCCCCGCGCCGTCCGCCCCGTCCGTCCCGCTCTCCGAGCTCCGCGTGGTCTCCCTCCCGGAGCAGGAGCTCGTGGACCACCTGAGCGCCCGCGTCCCGGGCTTCCGCTACGTCCTGTGGGACATGGCCGGGGACCCGGTCGGGGCCCGCGCCGATGAGATCGACGTGGCGGTGGCTCCGTACTTCACCGGCCGCTGGGTGGGGGCCCTGCCCGCCGCGACCCGCCTGCGGCTCGTGCAGCTGCAGAGCACCGGCTTCGACGGCGTGCCGGAGGCCATCGGGCCCGACCTCGCCCTCTCGACGGCGGGCTGGGTGCACGCCGCCGGGACCGCCGAGCTGGCCCTGGGGCTGATGATCGCCGCCCAGCGGGAGCTCGACCGCGCCGTCCTGCAGCAGCGCGACGGGATCTGGCGCCGCTTCGAGACCCGGACACTGGCCGACAGCCGCGTCCTGGTGCTGGGCGTGGGCGAGATCGGCTCCGCCGTGGTCGACCGGCTGCTCCCCTTCGAGGTCGAGGTCACGAGGGTGGCCTCCCGGGCCCGGACCGACGAGCGCGGCCCCGTGCACGGCATCGACGAGCTGCCGGCCCTGCTGCCTGACGCCGACGTGCTCGTGGTGGCCCTCCCCGCGAGCCCGGCGACCGACGGCCTCGTCGACGCCCGCGTGCTGTCCCTGCTGCCCGACGACGCCCTGGTGGTCAACGTGGGCCGCGGCCGGGTGGTCGACACCCCCGCGCTGACCGCGGAGGTCGTGTCCGGGCGGCTCCGCTGCGCCCTCGACGTCGTCGAGCCCGAGCCCTTCCCCGGCGACCACCCGCTGTTCCGTGCCCCCGGGGCGATCCTCACCCCGCACACCGGTGGTTCCTGCACGTCCTACAAGCCGCGCGTGCGGCGGCTGCTGCGGACCCAGCTCGAGCGCATCGCCGCGGGGGAGCGGCCCCTGTTCCTGCAGCAGGAGGGGCGGCTGGACGTCCCGGCGGACGCGGAGGAGTGATCCGGACGTGCCGTGTCTCACATCGTGGGACACGGAGTCCGAAGATTGACACGCCCGGCCGGGCGGCAGAGCATGGGAGCATGCAACTCAGCCACGGTGTCGTCCAGCTCACGGTACGCGTCCTCGTCGGACGCGGGGCCTGAGCCGACGACCGGTCGAGCGCACGGGCCCTGTCGCACCTCCCGGTGCCGCGAGGGCCTTTTTTCTTGCCCGGCGCCCACGGCGGAGCGACAGTCGAGCCGGAACAGCAGCACCAGCCCAGAAGGCCAGACCAGAAGGACAGTGACATGAGCAAGGGACAGCCGATCAGCCCAGCGCTGATGGCCACCAAGCGCGCGGAGACCGCCGCTGACCACCGGCCCCCGGGGGCCCCGGAGAAGTCCGTCCCCGCCGTCCCGTCCGTCATGGGCCCGGGCAGCACGGTGGCCCCCACGGAGATGACCGGCTCCCAGGCCGTCATCCGGGCGCTGGAGGAGCTCGGCGTCACCGACGTCTTCGGCCTCCCGGGCGGCGCGATCCTGCCGACCTACGACCCGCTCCTGGACTCGGACCGGATCAACCACATCCTGGTCCGCCACGAGCAGGGCGCCGGCCACGCCGCCGAGGGCTACGCCCTCGCCTCGGGCCGCGTGGGCGTCTGCATCGCGACCTCCGGCCCCGGCGCCACGAACCTCGTCACCGCCCTCGCCGACGCGCACATGGACTCCATCCCCATGGTCGCGATCACCGGGCAGGTCTCGTCCAAGGTGATCGGCTCCGACGCCTTCCAGGAGGCGGACATCGTGGGGATGACGATGCCGGTCACCAAGCACTCCTACCTGGTGACGCACGCCGAGGACATCCCGCGGGTGCTCGCCGAGGCGTTCCACCTGGCCTCGACCGGGCGCCCGGGACCGGTGCTCGTGGACATCGCCAAGGACGCCCAGCAGGACACCATGACGTTCTCCTGGCCGCCCCGGATGGACCTGCCCGGCTACCGGCCCGTGACGCGCGGGCACGCCAAGCAGATCCGGGAGGCCGCCAAGCTCATCGCGGCGGCCCAGCGGCCCGTGCTCTACGTGGGCGGCGGGACGGTGCGCGCCGACGCGGCCGCCGAGCTCATGGAGCTGGCCGAGCTGACCGGCGCCCCCGTGGTGACCACGCTGACCGCCCGGGGCGTGTTCCCGGACTCCCACGAGCAGAACCTGGGGATGCCAGGGATGCACGGCACCGTCCCGGCGGTGTACTCGATGCAGCAGGCCGACCTGCTGGTGACCCTCGGCGCGCGCTTCGACGACCGCGTCACGGGCCACCTGGAGACCTTCGCCCCCACGGCCAAGATCATCCACGCGGACATCGACCCCGCCGAGATCTCCAAGAACCGCACCGCCGACGTCCCGATCGTGGGCGACGTCAAGGAGATCCTGCCGGACCTCGTGACCGCCGTGCGCCAGGAGTTCGAGCGCAGCGGCAGCCCCGACCTCTCCTCGTGGTGGACCGCGCTCAGCAGCCTGCAGGCCACCTACCCGCTGGGCTACCCCAAGCCGGCGGACGGGCTGGGCTCGCCGCAGCACGTCATCGAGCGGATCTCCGCCCTGACCGGCCCGGAGGCCGTCTACGTCTCCGGCGTGGGCCAGCACCAGATGTGGAGCTCCCACTTCGTCCAGTACGAGCGGCCCCGGCAGTGGCTGAACTCGGCCGGACTGGGGACCATGGGCTTCGCCGTGCCCGCCGCGATGGGGGCCAAGGTCTCCCAGCCCGACCGCGTGGTCTGGGCGATCGACGGCGACGGCTGCTTCCAGATGACCAACCAGGAGCTCGCCACCTGCACGATCAACAAGATCCCGATCAAGGTGGCGGTGATCAACAACTCCTCGCTGGGCATGGTGCGCCAGTGGCAGACCCTGTTCTACGACGGCCGGTACTCCAACACCGACCTGAACACGGGCCACGACAGCATCATGGTGCCGGACTTCGTCAAGCTCGCCGACGCCTACGGGTGCGCCGCCCTGCGCTGCACCCGGGACGAGGACGTGGACGACGTCATCCGGCAGGCCCTCGAGATCAACGACCGCCCCGTGGTGATCGACTTCGTGGTCTCCGCCGACGCGATGGTGTGGCCGATGGTGCCCACCGGCGTGTCCAACGACCAGATCCAGATCGCCCGCAACATGACCCCCGACTGGGACGAGGAGGACTGACCCATGAGCCGACACACCCTCTCCGTGCTGGTCGAGGACAAGCCGGGCGTGCTGACCCGGGTGGCCGGACTGTTCGCGCGCCGCGCCTTCAACATCGACTCGCTCGCCGTGGGACCCACGGAGCTCGACGGCGTCTCCCGCATCACCGTGGTGGTGGACGCCGAGGGCGAGCTGCTCGAACAGGTCACCAAGCAGCTGAACAAGCTCATCAACGTGATCAAGATCGTCGAGCTCACCCCCGACTCGTCGGTGCAGCGGGACCACATCATGGTCAAGGTCCGCGCCGACGCCGCGACGCGTCTGCAGGTCACCCAAGCCGCGGACCTGTTCCGGGCCACCGTTGTCGACGTCTCCACCGAGTCGCTCGTCATCGAGGCCACCGGCGCCCCGGAGAAGCTCCGGGCGCTGCTGGACATCCTGGAGCCCTTCGGCGTCCGGGAGATCGTCCGGGCCGGTACGCTGGCCCTCGGACGTGGTCCCAAGTCGATGAGCGACCGCGCCCTGCGCCACTGACGCCCCCGGGCGGCGGTGGACGCGGGCGCCGGCCCACAGACACCCCAACCACCTCGCGGCGGTGCCCCCGCCGCGCCCACCCATGCTTCAAGGAGACAATCCCATGGCAGAGATCTTCTACGACGACGACGCCGACCTCTCGATCATCCAGGACCGCTCCGTGGCCGTCATCGGCTACGGCTCGCAGGGCCACGCCCACGCGCTGAACCTGCGCGACTCCGGCGTGGACGTGCGCATCGGCCTCGCCGAGGGCTCGCGCTCCCGGGCCAAGGCCGAGGCCGAGGGCCTGCGGGTGCTCACCGTCGCGGACGCCGTCAAGGAAGCCGACGTCATCATGATCCTGACGCCGGACCAGGTCCAGCGCCACGTCTACGCCGAGTCGATCGCCCCGAACCTGGAGCAGGGCGACGCCATCTTCTTCGCCCACGGGTTCAACATCCGCTACGGCTACATCGAGGCCCCCGCGGGCGTCGACGTCGTCATGGTCGCCCCGAAGGGCCCGGGCCACACCGTGCGCCGCGAGTTCGAGGCCGGCCGCGCCGTGCCCGCCCTCGTGGCCGTGGAGAAGGACGCCTCCGGCAAGGCCCTCGAGCTGGGCCTGTCCTACGCCAAGGGCATCGGCGGCACCCGCGCGGGCGTCATCAAGACCACCTTCACCGAGGAGACCGAGTCCGACCTCTTCGGCGAGCAGGCGGTCCTGTGCGGCGGCATGTCCCACCTGGTCCAGTACGGCTTCGAGACCCTGACCGAGGCCGGCTACCAGCCGGAGATCGCCTACTTCGAGGTCCTGCACGAGCTCAAGCTCATCGTGGACCTCATGGTCGAGGGCGGCATCGCCAAGCAGCGCTGGTCCATCTCGGACACCGCCGAGTACGGCGACTACGTCTCCGGCCCCCGGGTGATCAGCCCCACGGTCAAGGAGAACATGAAGGCCGTGCTGGCCGACATCCAGGACGGCACCTTCGCCAAGCGCTTCATCGAGGACCAGGACAACGGGGGCGCCGAGTTCAAGAAGCTGCGCGAGAAGGAGGAGTCCCACCCGATCGAGGTCACCGGCCGGGAGCTGCGCAAGCTCTTCGCGTGGACCTCGCCGGACGCCGACTACGTCGAGGGCACCGCGGCCCGCTGATCCGCACCCGCCCCACCGCCGCGACCGGCGCGGGGGCACCGGCCGAGGGGTCGCGTCCGCACGTCATGCGCCGAGCATTCCGTGCGGACGCGGCCCCTCGCCGCGTCCGGCGTCCTACCCTGGGGGCGGAGCCGGTCGCCGCGATCCCGGGGGGTGGTCCGCACGGCGGACGTCGGAGCACGGGCACAGCAGCCCGGGCCGGGCCTGCGGGGGCGGGTCGCCCGGCACCAGCTGCCGGCCTTCTTCGTCCTGACGTACGCGTGGTCCTGGACGTGCTGGGCGCCCCTGCTGCTCGGGGCGGGCGGCACGCCGCTGCTCCTGCTCGGCGGCCTCGGCCCGTTCGTGGCGGCGTGGGCCGTCACGTGGCTGTCGGGGGAGCCGGTGCGGGACTGGGCCCGGGCGATCGTGCGGTGGCGGGTCCCGGCCCGCTGGTGGGCCTGGGCGCTGGGGCTGCCCGCGCTGCTGTACGCCGTCGTCAACGCCCTGCTCGCGGCGCTGGGCCGGGAGGTCGACTGGTCCCTGGCCCTCGAGCGGGCCCCCGCCTACCTGGCGACCTTCGTCTTCGTGGCGGTGCTCGGGGGCGGCCTGGAGGAACCCGGCTGGCGCGGCTTCGCGCTGCCCCGGCTGCAGGAGCGGCTGGGCCCGCTCCGGGCGACCGCGCTGCTCGGTCTGCTGTGGGGGGTGTGGCACGTCCCGCTCTACGGGCCGCTGGGCTTCGCGGTGCCGTTCGTCCTCGCGTTCCTCTACACGCCGCTGTACAACCGCACGGGCAGCGTGCTGCTGTGCGTGCTGCTGCACGCGAGCTTCACGCCGGCCCAGGACCACCTCGTCCTGCTGGCCGCGGAGCCGGTGCACACCGGGCTGCTGGACACCGTGGACCTCGTCCTGTTCGGCACCTACGCCGGGGCCGCGCTGCTCGTCGTGGCCCTCACCCGCGGGCGGCTGGGCGCGGGGCGCCCCCGGCGGTGAGCCGACCCGGCCGGGCCCCGAGCGCCGGCCGCCCCGGGCGCGCACGGCCCCCGCGGTCGGTAGAGTGGAGGCCGTGACTTCCTCCCACCGCACCCCGTACTACATCACCACGGCCATCGCGTACCCCAACGGCACCCCGCACATCGGGCACGCCTACGAGGTCATCGCGACCGACGTCATGGCCCGGTTCAAGCGGCTGGACGGCTACGACGTCCGCTTCCTGACCGGCACCGACGAGCACGGCCAGAAGATGCAGCAGACCGCGGAGAAGGAGGGCCTCACGGCCCGGGAGCTCGCGGACCGCAACTCGGCGCGCTTCCGCGAGATGGACGACGCCCTGAACATCTCCTACGACCGCTTCATCCGCACCACGGACGCCGACCACTACGCGGCGTCGGCGGCCCTCTGGCGCCGGATGGAGGAGGCCGGGGACATCTACCTCGGCAAGTACGCCGGCTGGTACTCCGTGCGCGACGAGGCGTTCTACGGCGAGGACGAGACCGAGCTCCGCGCGGACGGCGTGCGGTGCTCGACGGGCACCGGCACGGAGGTCACCTGGACCGAGGAGGAGTCCTACTTCTTCCGCCTCTCCGCCTACCAGGACCGGCTGCTGGAGCTCTACGAGCGGGAGGGCTTCGTCCACCCCGAGACCCGGCGCAACGAGATCGCGTCCTTCGTGCGCTCGGGCCTGGAAGACCTCTCCATCTCCCGCACCACCTTCGACTGGGGCGTGCCCGTGCCCGGCAACCCGGACCACGTGATGTACGTGTGGGTGGACGCCCTCACCAACTACCTCACCGGCGTGGGCTTCCCGGACACCGCGTCCGAGACGTTCCAGCGGTACTGGCCCGCCGACGCCCACGTGATCGGCAAGGACATCGCCCGCTTCCACGCCGTGTACTGGCCGGCGTTCCTGATGTCCGCCGGCCTGCCCCTGCCCCGGCGCGTCTTCGCCCACGGCTTCCTGTTCAACCAGGGCGAGAAGATGTCCAAGTCCGTGGGCAACGTCATCGACCCGCACGCCCTCGTGGCCGAGTACGGCCTCGACCCGCTGCGCTTCTTCCTGCTGCGCGAGGTGCCGTTCGGCCAGGACGGCAGCTACTCGCACGACGGGATCAAGAACCGCATCAACTCCGACCTCGCCAACGACCTCGGCAACCTCGCCCAGCGCTCGCTGTCGATGGTCGCCAAGAACTGCGAGGGCCGGGTCCCCGCGCCGGGGGAGCTCACCCCCGAGGACCGGGCCATGCTCGCCGCGGCCGCCGGGCTCTGCGCGCCGGTGCGCGCCGAGTTCGACGAGCAGCAGTTCCACCGGGCGCTCGAGCGGATCTGGCGGGTGGTCGCCGAGGCCAACCGGTACTTCACCGCCATGGAGCCCTGGAAGCTGCGCAAGACCGACGCCGGGCGGATGGCCACCGTGCTCTGGGTGACGCTCGAGGTGGTGCGCACGGTCGGCATCCTGGTCCAGCCGGTGGTGCCGGACGCCGCCGCCCGGCTGCTCGACGTGCTCGGCCAGGCCGAGGGCGACGCCCGCCTGTTCACCGCCCTGGACACGCCCCTCGTGGCGGGCACGGAGCTGCCCCCGCCCGCGCCGGTGTTCCCGCGCTACGAGGAGCCCGCCGCACTCCAGTCCTGAGCGGCGATCGGCTGTCCATCATGTGAGACGTCCGTCCACACCGTGGTCGGACGTGTCGGTCGGCTCCTATCCTGGGGCCATGAGCCAGCCGACGCCCGCAGCCGCCCCCGCCCACCTGAAGATCGCCCTCGTCCCCGGTGACGGCATCGGCCCCGAGGTCGTGGCCGAGGCGGTGAAGGTCCTCGACGCGGTGACCGCCGCGGCCGGCGTCACGGTGGAGAGGACGGAGTTCGGCCTCGGCGCGCAGCACTGGCTGGACACGGGGGAGACCCTCACGGACCGGACGCTGGACGAGCTGCGGACCCACGACGCCATCCTGTTCGGCGCGGTCGGCGCCGCCCCCGGGGACCGGCGGGTCCCGTCCGGGATCATCGAGCGCGACGTGCTGCTGAAGATGCGCTTCAGCCTCGACCACTTCGTCAACCTCCGCCCGTCCAAGCTCTTCCCGGGCACCACCAGCCCGCTCTCCCACCCCGGGGACATCGACTTCGTGGTGGTGCGCGAGGGCACCGAGGGCCCGTACGCCGGCAACGGCGGGGTGCTGCGCGGCGGCACCGACGCCGAGATCGCCACCGAGGTCTCGCTCAACACCGCCTACGGCGTGCGCCGCCTCGTGCGCTACGCCTTCGAGCTCGCCGCCGGGCGGGAGCGCAAGCGGCTGACCCTCGTCCACAAGCACAACGTGCTCGTCAACGCGGGCCGCCTCTACGCGCGCCTCGTCGAGGAGATCGGTGCCGAGTTCCCCGACGTCGCCGTCGACTACCTGCACGTGGACGCGGCCACGATCTTCCTCACGACCGACCCGGCGCGCTTCGACGTCATCGTCACCGACAACCTCTTCGGGGACATCCTCACCGACCTCGCCGGCGCGGTGACGGGCGGCATCGGACTGGCCCCGGCCGGCAACATCAACGCGGACCGCACGGCGCCCTCGATGTTCGAGCCCGTGCACGGCTCCGCACCGGACATCGCCGGGCAGCAGAAGGCGAACCCCGTGGCGGCGATCCTCGCCACCGCCATGATGCTGGAGCACCTCGGCCACTCCGGGCCGGCGGCCCGGATCGAGGCCGCCGTGCAGCAGGACCTCGCGGCCCACGGCAACGAGTCCCGCACCACCGCCCAGGTGGGCGACGGCGTGCTCGCCGCCCTCGCCTGAGCCGATCCGGCCGTGCTCCGGGGATAGGCTGGGGCACGGAACCAACAGCTGAGCCCCGCGTGCCGGTCGCCACGGGGTCGACCTCGCAGGGAGACGCAGTGACCACACAGCCCACCACCTTCGCCCACCACCTCAGCCAGGACCCGGTCCCGGAGGAGGTCCGGGCGGCCATCCTCGCCGAGCCGGGCTTTGGCACGAACTTCACGGACCACATGGTGAAGATCGACTGGTTCGGGGACGTCGAGAAGGGCACGGGCCGCTGGAGCGACCCGCGGGTCGAGCCGTACGGTCCGCTGGTGCTGGACCCCGCCGCGGCCGTGCTGCACTACGGCCAGGAGATCTTCGAGGGGCTCAAGGCCTACCGGCACGCGGACGGCTCCGTGTGGACGTTCCGGGCCGAGGCCAACGCCGCCCGGCTCAACCTGTCGGCCCGCCGGCTGGCGCTGCCGGAGCTGCCCGAGCAGCTGTTCCTGGACTCGCTGCGCGAGCTCGTGTCGGTGGACGAGCAGTGGGTGCCCGACGGGGACGGGGAGTCCCTGTACCTGCGCCCGTTCATGATCGCCACGGAGGCGTTCCTGGGCGTGCGCCCGTCCCGCCAGGTGCTGTACTCCGTGATCGCCTCCCCGGCCGGCAACTACTTCGGCGGCCCGGTGAAGCCCGTGGACATCTGGCTCTCCCGCGACTGGGCCCGCGCCGGCCGCGGCGGCACGGGAGCGGCCAAGTGCGGCGGCAACTACGCCGCCTCCCTGATCGCCCAGATGGAGGGCGACGCCCACGGGTGCCAGCAGGTGATGTTCCTGGACCGCGACCGCGGCGACGCCGTCGAGGAGCTGGGCGGCATGAACGTGTTCTTCGTCTACGACGACGGCCGCCTGGTGACCCCCGAGCTCACCGGCACGATCCTCGAGGGCGTCACCCGCCGCTCGATCATCCAGCTCGCGAAGGACCGCGGGATGACCGTCGAGGAGCGCCGCTTCACCCTCGACGAGTGGCGCGAGGGCTGGCAGGCCGGGACCATCACCGAGGCGTTCGCGTGCGGGACCGCCGCCGTCATCACCCCCATCGGCCGGCTCGTCTCCACCGAGGAGACCATCGGCGACGAGGGCGCCCGGCCCGGCGAGGTCACCATGGACATCCGCCGGCAGCTCCTGGAGATCCAGACGGGCCGCGCGGAGGACCCGCACGGCTGGCTCACCCGCCTGGTCTGAGCCCCGCGCGGCCCCGGTGGCGCCACCGGGGCCGCGCGGCCGCCCGCGGACCGTGGGATAGCCTGGTCCCATGCGAATTGCCAGGTTCACGGTCGACAGCGAGATCCACTTCGGCGCGGTGCAGGGCGCCGCCGGCGAGGAGACGGTCACCGTCCTCGCGGGCGACCCCTTCTACACCGGGATCAACCCCACCCAGCAGCGCCACGACATCGCCGACGTCCGCCTCCTCGCCCCCGTGATCCCGCGCTCCAAGATCGTGTGCGTCGGCCGCAACTACGCCGACCACGCCGCGGAGCTGGGCAACGAGTTGCCCACCTCGCCGATGCTGTTCTTCAAGCCCAACACGTCCGTCGCCGGCCCCGGCGACCCCGTGACCCTGCCCGCATGGACCGAGCAGGTCTCCTACGAGGCCGAGCTCGCCGTCGTCATCGGACGGATGTGCAAGGACGTCCCCGTGGAGCGCGTGCCCGAGGTGGTCTTCGGCTACACCGCCGCCAACGACCTCACCGGCCGCGACGTGCAGAAGACCGACGGGCAGTGGGCGCGCGCCAAGGGCTTCGACGGGGCCTGCCCGCTCGGGCCCTGGATCGAGACGGACCTCGACACCTCCGCCCTCGCCGTGCGCAGCCGCGTCAACGGCGAGACCAAGCAGGACGGCAACACCCGGGACATGGTCTTCGACGTCCCGTTCCTCGTCTCCTACGTCTCCCAGGCGTTCACGCTCCTGCCCGGCGACGTCATCCTCACGGGCACGCCCGCCGGCGTCGGCATCGTCGACGAGGGCGACCGGATCGAGGTGGAGGTCGAGGGCATCGGCGTCCTGCCGACCGTCCTGCGCCGCTGACCCGCACCGCCGGCCGGCGCCGGTCCGCACCGCCGACCCGTGCGGGCACCGCGGCGCCCCGCACCACCGCACGACCCCGCCCAGACCCCGACCGATCCACGAAAGAGCCATGACCGACACGCCCGCCACCCCTGCCACCGCCTCGACCACCTCCTCGCCCGTGCGCGTGCGCTTCTGCCCGTCCCCGACGGGCACCCCGCACGTGGGGCTGATCCGCACCGCGCTGTTCAACTGGGCCCACGCCCGCCACACCGGCGGCACCATGGTCTTCCGCGTCGAGGACACCGACACCCTGCGCGACTCGGAGGAGAGCTACCAGCAGCTGCTCGAGGCGCTCGCGTGGCTGGGGATCGACTGGGACGAGGGCGTCGAGACCGGCGGTCCGCACGCCCCGTACCGGCAGTCGCAGCGCCTGGACGTCTACCGCGACGTGGCCGCCCGGCTCCGGGAGCACGGGGCGGTCTACGAGGCGTACTCCACCCCGGAGGAGGTCGAGGCCCGGCACCGGGCGGCCGGCCGCGACCCCAAGCTCGGCTACGACAACTTCGACCGCGACCTCACCGAGGAGCAGATCGCGGCGTACCGGGCGGAGGGCCGGGAGCCCGTGCTGCGGCTGCGGATGCCGGACGAGGACATCGTGGTCCACGACATGATCCGCGGCGAGATCGTCTTCCGGGCCGGCTCCATCCCGGACTACGTGGTGGTGCGCGCCAACGGCCAGCCGCTGTACACGCTGACCAACCCCGTGGACGACGCCCTCATGGAGATCACCCACGTGCTGCGCGGCGAGGACCTGCTCTCCTCGACACCGCGCCAGATCGCGCTGTTCCGCGTCCTGGTCGAGATCGGCTTCGCGAAGTACGTGCCCGAGTACGGCCACCTGCCCTACGTCATGGGCGAGGGCAACAAGAAGCTGTCCAAGCGCGACCCCGAGTCCAGCCTCTTCCACCTCAGGGACAGCGGCTTCGTCCCCGAGGGCCTGCTCAACTACCTGGCCCTGCTGGGCTGGTCCCTGTCCGCGGACGAGGACGTCTTCACCGTGGAGCAGCTCGTGGAGCACTTCGACGTCCACGACGTCCTGGCGAACCCCGCGCGCTTCGACCTCAAGAAGGCCACCGCGATCAACGGCACCCACGTCCGCAGGCTCGCCCCCGAGGACTTCCGCGACCGGCTCGTCCCCTACCTGCAGGCCGGCGGCGTGCTGGGGGACACCCTGGACGAGCGCCAGCGGGACATCCTCGACCGGGCCGCCCCGCTGGTCCAGGAGCGGATGAACCTGCTCGGCGAGGCCCCCGAGCTGCTGTCCTTCCTCTTCGCCGCCGACGACGAGATCGAGGTCGCCGACGACGCCCGCAAGCAGCTCAAGGACTCCGCCGGCGACGTCCTGCGGGCCGCGCTCGCCGCCCTGGAGCCGCTCGAGGACTGGAGCGCCGCCGCCCTCGAGACCGCGCTCCGCGAAGCCATCGTGGACGGGCTGGGCATCAAGCCGCGACTGGCCTTCGGCCCCGTCCGCACCGCCGTCTCGGGCCGGCGGATCTCGCCGCCCCTGTTCGAGTCCCTCGAGATCCTCGGCAAGGACTCCTCCCTGACCCGCCTGCGCGCCCTCGCCGCCCAGCTCGGCTGAGCGCCCTCCCCGCCGACGACGACGGTCCGGCCCGCCCTCCGCGGAGGGCGGGCCGGACCGTCGTCGTGGACGTCATCTGCACACACCCGGGCGCTCCGGCGTAGCCTGGGACACGGGGGCGATCAGCATGGACCGGACGGACGACCAGATCGAGACGATGCGCGCGGGACGCCCGCAGCACCGCAATCCCGTGCAGCGCGACACCATCACGTGGTTGCGCACCGGCGCGGAGACCGGGGGCGAGCACGCCCTGCTGCACGTCGAGCTGGAGGCCGGGGGAGAGGTGCTCGCCCACTACCACCGCCGGTTCGGGATGCGCGTTCGGGTCCTCGAGGGCGTGCTGCGGGTCCAGGTCGGCCACGTCGTGCGGGACCTCGGGGCGGGCGGCGAGGTCGAGGTGCCCCCGGAGCACCTGTTCCGCTGGAAGAACCCGAGTGGGTCGCCGGCCCGCTTCGTGGTCGAGGTGCGGCCCGCCCACGAGGGCTTCGAGAAGGGCCTGGTGGCCCTGTACGGGCTCGCCCGGGACGGGCGCACCCGCCGGGACGGCCGGCCGCGGAGCCTGCTCCGCACGGCGCTGCTCATCCAGTGGACCGACATCAACCTCCCGCGGCTCTACCGCTGGCTGGGGCCGGTCGTCCGGGCGCTGGCGGGCATCGCCCGCCGCCGGGGGATCGACGGGGAGCTCGAGGACCGCTACTGCCGTTGAGCCCGATTTGCCGCCCCGCCGGAAGGCCGGTATAGTTCTTTTGCGTTGCGCCGGTCGCCGCGGGAAACCGCCGGACCGGGGACGACAGTGGGATATGGTGTAATTGGCAACACTACGGTTTCTGGTACCGTCATTCTAGGTTCGAGTCCTGGTATCCCAGCGCTGCTCCATCGGATCAGTACGGCCCCATCGTATAGCGGCCTAGTACGCCGCCCTCTCACGGCGGTAACGCGGGTTCGAATCCCGCTGGGGTCACCACCGCAGAACACCCCCGGACCACACGGTCCGGGGGTGTTCTCGTGTCCGGGGTGCGCTGCGCTGCCGGAACAGGGCCGGCGTCCGGAACAGGGCCCGGGACCTGGTACAGTGTACGAGGCCGGTCGCGGGAAACCGCGGACCGGATCGGTGCGGCCCCATCGTATAGCGGCCTAGTACGCCGCCCTCTCACGGCGGTAACGCGGGTTCGAATCCCGCTGGGGTCACCACGGAAGACGTCCCCCGGACCACACGGTCCGGGGGACGTCGTCGTTTCCCCACGACGAGCACCGGCACCGCCCGGTCCGGCGCTGCCCCGCCCGGGGGAGGGGCGCCCGCCGAATGCTCCGGCGCCGCCTACAATCAGCAGGCTTACATCCCCGTCTCGGCACTGCTACGTTGGCAGAGCGGCGCAGGACTGCTGCCGGGACCGGTTCCGGGACGGGGGAAGGCACGATGGACGAGAGCTACGACGTGGTCGTCGTCGGCGGGGGGCCCGCGGGCCTCGCCGGGGCGCTGTGCCTGGCCCGCGCCCGGCGCACGGTCCTCGTGGTGGACGCCGGGGCCCCGCGCAACGACCCCGCGGAGCACGTGCACAACTACCTCGGCCGCGACGGCGACGCCCCGGGCGCGCTGCTCGCGGACGGGCGTGCCGAGGTCACCGCCTACGGAGCGGACGTCGTCGACGGCACGGTGGTCTCCGCCCGCCCGGCCGAGGACGACGGCCACGGCCTCCGGTTCGTGCTGGTGCTCGAGGACGGCCGGTCGGTGCGGGCGCGCCGCGTGCTGATCACCACCGGACTCACCGACGAGCTGCCGGACGTCCCGGGCGTGGCGCCGCGGTGGGGCCGGGACGTCGTCCACTGCCCGTACTGCCACGGCTGGGAGTGGCGGGACGAGCCGCTGGCGGTGCTGGGCACCGGCCCCCTGGGCGTGCAGCAGGCGCAGCTGTTCCGGCAGTGGAGCCCCGACATCACCTTCGTGCAGCACACCGCCCCGGCGCCGGACGACGAGGAGCGCGAGCACCTGGCGGCCCTCGGCATCGCGTGCGTGGCGGGCGAGGTGGGGCGCGTGGAGGTGACCGGGGACCGGATCACCGGTCTGCGGCTGGTCTCCGGCGAGCTCGTGCCGTGCCGGGCCGTGGTCGTGGTGCCGCGCTTCACGGTCCGCTCCGCCCTCATCGACTCCCTCGGGCTGCGCACCGCCCAGGTGGAGGAGAAGGGCCATGCCGTCGGCACGTACGTGCCCTCGGCGCCCACGGGCGGCACGGACGTGCCGGGCGTCTACGTGGCGGGCAACGTCACGGACCTCCACGCCCAGGTCCTCGCCGCGGCGGCGGCCGGGCTCACGACCGCCACGGCCGTCAACGCCGACCTGCAGGCCGAGGACCTCGACCGGGCGCTCGCCGAACGCCACCGCGCCTGACGTCACGGATCCGGCCGGCCGGGGGCGGGGATCCACGAGGAGCGGGAGAGGGCGGGCGCGACCTGCCACGCCGTCGCCGCCCGGGCCGCCGTCCGCCGCCGTCACCGACACGCGGCGGGCCCCGCCGGCCGGGGCAGTGCCCGGGCCGGCGGGGCCGGGCGCCGGATCAGGCCAGCGAGGCGTTCAGGGTGATGTCCACGGACAGGGCCTGGGAGACCGGGCAGCCGGCCTTGGCCTCCTCGGCGATGCGCGCGAAGTCCTCCGCGGAGATGTTCTCCACCTGCGCCACCACGGTCAGCTCGACCCCCTTGATGCCCTCGCCCGCCACGAAGGTCACCTCGGCCGAGGAGTCCATCCGGGTCGGCGGGGTCTCGTTCTGGGCGAGCATGTTGGAGAACGCCATGGCGTAGCAGGTGGCGTGCGCGGAGGCCAGGAGCTCCTCGGGGCTCGTCTTGGCGCCGGCGCCGCTCTCCGCGCGGGTGTCCCAGTCCACGTCGAAGGGGCCCAGGCCCGAGCCGGTCAGGCTGGTGGTGCCCGAGCCGTTGAAGAGATCGCCGGTCCAGACGGTGCTGGCCTTGCTGATGACGGGTTTCGGCATGGTTCCTCCTGAGGTCCACGGCAGGCGGGCGCTCCGACTGCCGGCGCCGGGCGGCGCTGCTGTCACGCTAACGGATCCGTGCGGCCCGCGAGCGGCCGGGGCCGTGTTTCAGCCGTCGGCGCGCGTCCGGCCGGCGGAGGCACGTGCTACCCCAGGGGCCTCCTGGGGGTCTCCGGGCCGCGGGGCGTCCCCCGATCGGCGACGGCACGGGTGGTCGCGTGCGCGGCCGCGGACACGAGCCGTTCCAGCGGACCCCGTCCGAAGGCGTGCCGCCAGGCGAGCGCCACGAGCGCCGAGACGAGGAGGCAGGCGGCGAACCAGAGCAGCGGGCTGCTGTAGTGGACCTCGGTGGCCAGCAGGACCAGCTGTCCTGTGTACAGGGACAGGGTCATGGCCCCCATGGCCGTGAGCGGCAGCAGCCACTTGCCGAACTCGCGGCCGGCGAGCAGGAAGGCGCCGAGCACGGCCGTGCTCACTCCGAGGCTCCAGGCCACCGAGAGGAGCGTGTTGGTGTGCGGGGCGGAGAGCGCCTGCCACCACAGCGAGGACGTCGGCAGGGGCCCGTCGGCGCCGAAGACGACGAGGTGGTCCAGGTCCGCCCGGGTGAGGGAGACGATGCTGTAGAGCAGCACGTTGTAGCCGTCCATGCCGTAGAGGAGCACCCAGGAGACGAGCTTGGCGAGGGCCGCGAGGCCGAGTCCCGCGGCCAGGAGGCGGCTCTGCAGACGCAGGCTCTTGAGGTTGAGGCGGCCGAGGGCCAGCCCGGCGAGCAGGTACGCCATGTACGTCACGGCCGGGTACGTGCCGGTCAGCGTCAGCTGCCAGAAGAGCGCGACCGGTTCGGTGACGAGGTGGGCGAACGTCGGGTTGGCGGCGCTGTGCTCGGGCACCACGTCGCCCAGCCAGTGGATCAGGAGGGGCCCGAGGAGCAGGAACGCGCCCGAGCACAGGAGCAGGGTCCGTGCCCGCAGCCCCAGGAAGGGCAGCGCGAGCAGGAAGAAGAGCCCGTAGTGGACCAGGATGCCGACGGCCGGCGGGTCCGCCGGCATCAGGTACCCGACGGTCAGCCCGATCACCATGATCAGCAGCGCGCGCACCGCGATCCCCGCGCGGGCGGCGGTCAGGTCCCGGCCCCTGCGGGGTCTGCGCGCTCCGGTGGAGAAGGCGAGGCCGACCCCGGCGAGCAGCGCGAACAGCGCCGCGGAGTCCCCGGCGAACAGCAGCCAGGACAGCGTCGGCCGGTCGTTGTCGGGATAGGACTGCGGCAGGAAGTGGACCGCCGTCAGCCCGACGAGAGCCAGTCCCCGGGCGGCGTCCACGGCGACCAGACGCCCGGCCGACCGGCGGGGGTCGAGCCCGCCGGTGGCCTCCGCGGCCCGATCTCTCGTGGGGTGGTCGTTCATGGGTCCCGCCGTCCTGTTCCTCATCCCCGGCCCCACGGTGGGTCGCGCTCAGGATGTCGTGTGCACTGCCGCCAATCTTCGCATCCGGGCCGTCGGTCGCGGCAACGTTGCGCCGGAAGGCTCAGGAGGCCTCGCGCAGCGCCGGCCCCGGCCGCGGCGTGGAGGGCCTGCTGGTTCGCGCGGGTCAGGGGACCGGTCACGCTGACCCGGACGAACCGGCCGTCGGGGTCCACCTCGACGAGGACGGAGAGCTTGCGGTGCACGGGGTCGGCTCCTTCACGGGGCGGCGACCCTCCCACGGGGCGCGGTCCGCGCCCCTCAGGGGCCGCTCCGGCCGTCCTCGCCCCGGTCCGCGGAGGCGGCCCGGGACGGCCGCAGGGGTTGGAGCGCCGCGAGCTCGGCGGGGGTCGCGGTCCGGAACGGCGGGGCCTCCGGGCACTGCGGCGCCCGCCGCCCCTGCCCGCGGGTGGCGCGCAGGCTCGTGCCGACCGACACGACCAGGACGGCCGTGATCACCGCGAGGGAGACTCCCGTGGGGATGTCGACCACGTCGACCTTGAGCGCCATCTTCACCCCCACCCACACCAGGACCAGGGCCAGCCCGGCGCGCAGGTGCACGAAACGGTGCATCAGGTCCGCCAGCAGGAAGTACATGGCCCGCAGCCCCAGCACGGCGAAGGCGTTGGCGGTGAAGACGATGTAGACCTCGTCGGTGACCGCGAAGACGGCCGGGATCGAGTCGACGGCGAAGACCACGTCGGTGGCCTCGATCAGCACCAGCACCGCCAGCAGCGGCGTGGCCCGCAGCGTCCCGCCGACGCGCACCACGAGCCGCTGCCCGTAGAACACCTCGGTCATCGGCACGCAGCGGCGGAAGACCCGCAGCACCGCCGACCGGTCCGGGTCAAGACGCGCCTCCCGCTGCCGGAGCATCCGCCACCCGGTGCAGAGCAGGAACGCGGCGAAGAGGTAGAGCACTCCCTCGAAGGCGTGGATCAGCGCCGCGCCCGCGGCGATGAAGGCGCCGCGCAGCACCAGCGCCCCGAAGACGCCCAGGAACAACACCTGGTGCTGGTAGGCGCGGGGGACGGCGAAGTACGTGAGCAGGACCGCCCAGACGAACACGTTGTCCACGGAGAGCGACTTCTCGATCAGGTACCCGGCGAAGTACTGCTGGCCGGCCTGCGACCCGAAGACGGCCCAGACCACCACCCCGAAGCCCGTTCCGCAGGCCACCCACACCGCCGTCCACACCGCGGCCTCGCGCAGCCCGATCGCGTGCGGGCGCCGGTGGGCGAGCAGGTCCACGGCCAGCAGGACCACGATGCCGCCGATCACCGCGGCCCACCCCCAGAACGGGACGTCCATCGCCACCAGCCACCCTCCGGTTCCCGACCGGAGGTCTCTCCCGGCCCGTTCCGGGCCCGCGCGCCGGATCCTGCGGGGGACCGTCGTGACGACGCTGCGCGGGGGGATACTCCCCTCCTGGCCCCTCCAGCGAACCCCGCCCCGCCCTCCGCGTCAAGAGGCGTGGCGAGCTCCCGCAGCGGCGCTGCGCGGGTCCCCGGTGCTACGCTCCGCAGTGAGCCGGGGGATCCGCCCGGCGACGACGGCGGGGCCTCCCGCCCAGCCCGTCCGCACCGCTCCAGCCCCTCCCGGATGGTGGTGATCACCGTTTTCCCGCACCCGTCCCCCGCAGCGACCACCGGCCCCACCCGCACCTTCGGCGTGGAGGAGGAGCTGCTCCTCGTGGACGCCGTGACGCTGGAGCCCGCCCCCGCCGGCCCGGACGCCGTGGACGCGCACGCCGCCGGCGTCCGCTCCTCCCCGGCGACGGCACCGGCGCACCAGGTCACCACCGAGCTGCAGCAGGAGCAGATCGAGGTCGCGAGTCCTCCGCTGACCGGCCTCGCGGAGCAGATCGCCGCGATCCGTCAGGGGCGCCGCCTGGCCGACGCCGCCGCCCGCGCGGTGGGTGCCCGCGCCGTCGCCCTCGCCTCACCGGTCACGGCGGGCGCCCCGCACCTCGTGCCCGCACCGCGCTTCCGGTGGCTCCAGGAGCGCTTCGGGCTGGTGGCCGCCGAGCAGCTGACCTGCGGCCTCCACGTCCACGTGGGCGTCGGCAGCCGCGAGGAGGGCGTGGCCGTGCTGGACCGCATCCGGGTGTGGCTGCCCGTCCTGCTCGCCCTGAGCGGCAACTCCCCGTTCTGGTACGGCCGGGAGAGCGGCTTCAGCAGCTACCGCTACCAGGCCTGGGTCCGCTGGCCCACCTCCGGTCCCACGGAGGTCTTCGGCTCGGTCGAGGAGCACGACCGGCAGCGCGAGGCCCTGCTGCGCTCCGGGGTGCCCCTCGACCTCGGCATGATCTACTTCGACGCCCGGCTCTCGGCCCGCTACCCCACCGTGGAGATCCGGATCACCGACATGTGCCTGGACGCGGAGCACGCCGGGGTGCTGGCCGCCCTCGGCCGGGCGCTGGTCGAGACTGCCGCCCGCCAGTGGCGGGCGGGCCTCCCTGCGCCGCCGGTGAGCGCGGCGCAGCTGCGGACCTGGTCCTGGCAGGCCAGCAGGGACGGCGTCGAGGGGCCGTTGATCAGCCCGGCCTCCGGCGCGCCCGCCCCGGCCGCGGACGTCGTGGCGGAGCTGCTGGCCGTCGTGCGCCCCGTGCTCGCCGAGTGGGACGAGGCCGCGCAGGTGGAGTCCGTGGTGGCCGGCGTCCTGCGGGACGGCTCCGGCGCCCGGCGGCAGCTGGCGGCCCACGCCGTGCGGCGGGACCCGCTCGACGTCGTGCGCCTGGCGCTCGAGGCGACCCACCGGTGAGGGCGCGGGGGCACCCGGGGCTCGAGCGGCGGCGCGTCGTCGCCGGCACCCACGCGGTCGACGTGCGGGGGACCTTCGACCGCGCGCGGCCCCCGGTGGTCCTCGTGCACGGCATCGGCATGTCGGGCCGGTACTTCCTGCGGCTCGCTGACGCGCTCGCGGCCACGCACGACGTCTACGCCGTCGACCTGCCGGGCTGCGGGTCCTCGCCGCGCCCCGCCCGGCCCCTGTCGGTGCCCGAGCTCGGCCGCGTGGTTGCGGGGGCCGTCGAGGCGCTGGGGCTGCGGGCTCCCGTGGTCGTGGGGCACTCCATGGGCTGCCAGGTCGTCGTGGACGCCGTCAGGGACCACCCCGGGCTGTGCGCCGGCTACGTGCTGGTGGGACCGACCGTCGACCCCACCGCGCGCAGTCTGCTCGGCCAGGGACGGCGGCTGCTGCGGGACACCGCGCGCGAGCCCCTGCGCACCAACGCCGTGGTCGTCCGCGACTACCTCCGGATGGGCCCGCTCCGCTATCTGCGCACTGCCCGGCACATGCTCCGCGACCGGATCGAGGAGGACATCCGGGGCTGCACGCCCCCCGGGCTGGTGGTGCGCGGGTCCCGGGACCCCATCGCCCGGCGGGACTGGTCCCGCCGGCTGGCCCGGGCGGCCCCCGACGCCCGCTTCCTGGAGATCCCCGGGGCCCCGCACAACGTCCAGCACACCGACCCCCGGGAGCTCGCCGCCGCCTGCGCGCCCTTCCTCGCCGCCTGCCGTCCCGGGAGCCCGGTGTGATCCCGCGGCCGGGCGCGGCGGCCGCGAATCTCGCGGCCTGGGCCCGCGACTACGTCTACGCGGTCCGGTGGCAGGCCGCGGGCGTCCTCGGCCGGTGGGAGCCCGCCCACTACCGGGGCCGGGGAGAGCCGGGGCGGACGCCGGTCGTGCTGATCCCCGGGATCTACGAGTCGTGGACGTTCATGCTCCCGGTGGCCGGGCTGCTGCGGGAGCACGGCCACGACGTCCACGTGGTGGAGGACCTGAGGTTCAACACCGGGACCATCGAGGACATGGCGGCGCTGGTCGACGAGCACATCCGCCGGGAGGGGATCGAGCGCTGCGTGCTGGTGGCGCACAGCAAGGGCGGGCTGATCGGCAAGCACCTCCTGGCCCACCACAACAAGGGCACCGTGATCCGGGGGCTCGTGGCCGTCAACACCCCCTTCACGGGCTCCGAGCTCGCCCGGCTCCTGCCCCTCCCGACGATCCGGGTGTTCCTGCCCCACTCCCCGGAGCTCACCGCGCTGACCACCCGCCGGGAGGTCAACCAGCACATCGTCTCCGTCTACGGCCTGTTCGACCCCCACATCCCGGGCGGCAGCCACCTGGAAGGGGCGCGCAACGTCCGGCTCGGCACGCGCGGTCACTTCCTGCCGCTCAGCGACCCGCGCGTGCACGCGGCGATCATCGAGGGCATCGGCACGCTCACCCGCTGACCCCTCCGGCGCCCCGTGGGCCCGGCGGCCGCCGGCCCCTCCCGACCGGACCGCCCCGGCGTCGGAGGCGACTGCTACTCTTCGGCCACCGAGCGCGCCCCGGACGGCGCGCCGCCGGAGACAGGAACGACGGACGACGCCGGAGGGACGGTGGGACCGTGGGCGAACTGGGACTGACCCCCTTCCAGGGCTGGGAGGTGATGTCCTGGGCCCTGCTGGCCGCCGCCGCCGTGTGGACCGTGGCCCGGGGCGTCCGGTGGCTCGTGGGACGCTACGGGCAGAACACCCGCTGGGGCCGCAGGTCGCGCACCCGGCTCGGCCTGCGGCGGGCCCGTGACGGCCTGCTGGAGCGCCACGCCGCCGGAGAGCTCACCGAGGACGAGTACCGGGAGCGGCTGCGGCTGCTCGAGCAGGAGGGCCGCTCCGGCCCCTGACCGCCCCGGGACGGCGGGCGGGAACGTGCGAGCACCGGGCCCGGCGCAGCGCCACCGCGCCGTGCGGTTCACGCCTCCGGGCCGGCCGGTCCCCGGCGGTCGTCGTCGCCCAGGGCCTCGGTCCCGCGGACGTCCGCGAGCGCGGACCCGTCGCCGTAGGAGCTCGATGTGATGACGCTGAGCTTGCCGTTGGTCTCGAGCACGACCGCCTCGACCCGGGAGAGGTCCCCGGTGCCCTGCATGCGCACCGCCTGACGGATCTCCGACTCCGTGAGCCGGTTGCGGCGCAGCGCCTCGCCCCGGATCCGGCCATCGGCCAGCAGCAGGACGGGGTCCGAGGTGAAGAAGCGCCGGGCCCCCGGACGGCGCGCCGAGACGAGGGCCACGAGCAGCTGGAGAGCCGCGAGCAGGGCCAGGGCGGTGGCGCCCTATGCCCGGGAGTCAAACCACACGGCGGGCCTCCCGGTCCGTGATGAGGGGTCCGGGACAGGGGTGCTGCGGGCTCATGCGGGGGTCTCCTCCTCCTGTTTGCGCTCCGGCTCCCGGTGCTGGAGCCACGCGCTCAGCGGTGCGGTGGACAGCCCGTGGACGAGCACGGACAGGGTGACGGCCAGGGTGGTGTGGACGAAGATCTCGTGGTTGCCGGTGTGCCGTTCGGCCAGCGTCGCGTAGAACAGGGCGGAGACGCCGATGGGTCCGAACCAGCTCAGGACGAGCGTCTCGGCGCGGTCGTGCACGCCCCGCAGCAGCGGCCGGAGCGCCCACAGGGCGACGAAGCGGCGCAGCAGCAGCGCCGCGCCGAGGACCAGGGGAGCACCCCAGCCCAGTTCCGCCCACTCACCGACCGGCAGCGCCAGACCGAGCAGGATGAACACCGGCAGCAGGAACAGCCGGGCCACGGCGTCCTGGACCTTGTCCTCCTGCGCCTCGTCCCGCTGGGGGATCACCTGCCCGAAGACCGCGACGCCCACGAAGACGGCCAGCAGGGCGTCGGTGCCCAGCAGCTTGCCGGTCCCGAGCAGCACGAGTGCCAGCGGCACCACGAAGGCCAGGTAGGAGCTCTCCTCCATGAGCCCGTGCCGGCGGACGACGACGAACAGCCTGCCCAGCAGGAAGCCCGCCAGCGCCCCGAACACCGCCGCGCCGAGCACCTCCCACAGCAGGACGGTGGTCAGCAGCTCGTGCCACGCCCGGTCCGGCTCGGTCAGCAGCAGCACCGGGAGGAGGACGAAGAGGTAGGCCAGTCCGTCGTTGAGCCCGCTCTCGGCCGAGAGATTGTGCCGGACCCGCTCGGGAATCCGCTCCTCGGCCAGGGAACCCGTGACGATCGGGGTGGTGACCACGGGGTCGGTCGGGGTGATGATCGCGCCCAGCAGCAGCGCCACCAGGAACGGCACACCCAGCGCCGCCCACAGCACGCCGGTGGCCACGACGAGCATCAGGGCCATGCCCAGCCCGATGACCACGGCGATCCAGCGGGCGTCGCTGCGCCAGTAGCCGTGCGGCAGGCGCAGGGCGACCCCGGCCAGGCCCACCGCCAGGGTGATCCGCGCCGCCTGCTCCAGCAGCGTTCCCGGGGGCAGGCCGAAGTCCTCGATCCGCACGAGGTCCAGCGCGTAGGGGCCGATCAGCGCGCCGAACGCGAGGGCGAGCACCGGGCCGGGGAGACTGATCCGCTGCAGCAGCGTCGAGAACGCCGAGATCAGCAGGACGGCTCCGGCGAAGAGCGCCAGCACCAGGTTGATGTCCATCGTCGTCCTTCCGTCCCTGTGGGGGCCGCGTCGCCGTCCGGGGCAGCGGATGCTTCCACCGTAACCCTGCTGATGGTCCCCGGGGCAAGCACGGAGGCCGAACCTCCGGGACGGGCCCGGGCGCCACCGGGTAAGGTCCCCGGGAAGGACGGTCATCGACTGGGACGGAGCGACGACGTGGACGTGCTGCTGACGCTGCTGGGGACCACGGTGATCGTGCTCGGCCTGCGGGACATGTACCACAGCCTGCTGCACCCCAGCGGCTCGGGCGCCGTCGGCGGCCGGGTGCAGTCGGGCGTCTGGTGGGTCTCCCGGCGCACCGGGCACCGCTTCGGCTCGGCCGTGGGCCCGGGCTCGATGATCACGGTGGTGCTCCTGTGGGTGCTCCTGCAGGGCCTCGGCTGGGCCCTGATCTACCTGCCGCACGTCCCCGAGGGCTTCACGTACTCGCCGGGGGTGGACCCCGCCGCCTACCCCGATCTCCTCGAGGCCCTCTACCTCTCGTTCGTCACCCTGGCGACGCTGGGGTTCGGGGACGTCGTGGCCACCGACCCCTGGATCCGGCTGGCCACCCCGCTGGAGGCGCTGACCGGGTTCGCCCTGCTCACGGCGGCCCTGACGTGGTTCACCCAGATCTATCCGCCGCTGTCCCGCCGCCGGGCCCTGGCGCTCGAGCTGACGTCCCTCGCCGAGGTGGAGTACGCGGACGGGATCGCGGAGGAGGACCCCGTGACGGCGGCCCGGGTGCTGGACGGGCTGACCGCGGAGGTGTCCCGGGCCCGGATCGACTTCACCCAGCACGGCGAGACGTACTACTTCCAGGAGGAGGACCCGGACCTCTCCCTGGCCCGGCAGCTGGCCTACGCCCTCGAGCTGCGCGACCGTGCCGCCGCGTCCTCGGCGCCGCCGGTGCGCACGAGCGCCCGCCGCCTGGGCCTGGCCCTGGAGCAGCTCGCGCGAAAGCTGCGGGAGGACTTCGTCAGCACGGGGGAGGCCCCCGGGGAGGTGTTCGCCGCCTACGCCGCGGATCACCTGCGGGAGCCGGGCCGCTGACCCGCGGCCGGGAACAGATTCCCGGGACCGCCGGTTGCGCGGAGCATGAAGGCATTGACGTACGCCCGCTACGGCGGCCCCGAAGTCCTCGAGCTCACCGACCTCCCCGAGCCCAAGGTCCCCCCGGGCTGGGTGCTCCTGAAGGTGCGCAGCGCCGCGATCAACCCCGTGGACTGGAAGATCATGGCCGGCGGCCTCGATCCGCTGATGGAGGTCCAGTTCCCGGTGGTGCCCGGCTGGGACGTGTCCGGGGTCGTGGAGGCCGTCGGCATCGACGTCCCGGAGTGGGCCCCGGGCGACGAGGTGATCTCCTACGCCCGCACGGACTGGGTGCACGGCGGGACGATGGCCGAGTACGTCGCCCTGCCCGCACGCCTGCTCGCGCCGAAGCCGGCCTCCGTGGACTGGGACCGGGCGGCCGCGCTGCCGCTCGCCGGGCTCACGGCCTACCAGGTCCTCGGCCGCCTGGAGGCGGCCGCGGGAGAGACCGTGCTCGTGCACAACGCCTCCGGGGGCGTGGGCGGCTACGCCGTCCAGCTCGCCGCGGCCCGGGGCGCCCGCGTGATCGGCACGGCGTCGGAGGCCAACCACGAGTACCTGCGCGGTCTCGGCGCGGAGCCCGTGGCCTACGGGGACGGGCTGCCCGAGCGGGTCCGGGAGCTGGCTCCGGACGGCGTGGACGTCGTGGTCGACCTCGTAGGCGGGGTCGTGGAGCAGACGCTCGCCGTCCTGAAGGACGGGGGGCGGCACGCCTCCGTGGCCGACGACGCGGTCGAGGCCCACGGCGGGACGTGGATGTGGGTGCGTCCCTCCGCCGAGGACCTCACCGAGCTGGGCCGTCTGGTGGACCGGGGCGCGCTGCGGATAGAGCTCGCCCGCAGCGTGCCCCTGGCCGAGGGTGTGGAGGCCTACCGGCTCAGCCAGGAGGGGCATGTCCGCGGCAAGATCGCCGTCCGGATGGCGTGAGCCCCCGGCGACCCGCGCCGCGTAGGTGCACAGCAGGCTGACTGGCACAATGTCCCTGTGACCGACCAGACAGAGATCCTGAGCGCCCTCGAGGACGCGCGGGCGCTGCTCGCGGCGTCGACCCTCCCGCTGTCCACGACCGACGTGCTGCGCGAGCGCGAGGACATCGACCGTGCCGTCGCCCAGCTCGACGACTACGTGCTGCCCCGGGTGCGCTCCCTCGACGCGCCGCTGCTCGCGGTGGTCGGCGGCTCCACGGGCGCCGGCAAGTCGACCCTGGTCAACGCGGTCGTGGGGCACCCCGTGACCCGGTCCGGGGCCATCCGCCCGACCACCCGGCAGCCCATCCTGATCCACCACCCGCGCGACGCCGAGGCGTTCTCGACCCAGCGGGTGCTCCCGCACCTGAGCCGGATCCACGCGCGGAAGGTCATCCCCGCCGGCTCGACCGCAGCGGACACCGCCTCCCCGTCCGCGCTGCCCGGCACCGCGGACGGCCAGGCCCTCGTGCTGCTCGCCGAGCCGCGGATCCCCGAGGGCGTCGCCCTGCTCGACGCCCCGGACGTCGACTCGATCTCCGACGAGAACCGCCGGCTCGCGGGGCAGCTGCTGGCCGCCGCCGACCTGTGGCTGTTCGTGACCACCGCGAACCGCTACGCCGACGCCGTGCCGTGGCGGCTGCTCGTCGAGGCCGCCCAGCGGGACATCACGGTGGCCGTGGTCCTCGACCGGGTCCCGCAGGGGCTCGAGGCCGAGATCGAGGACGACCTCCGGCGGATGCTCGCCGAGCAGGGCCTCGGGGACGCCCCGGTGTTCACCGTCCCGGAGTCACCGCTCAACGAGATGGGCATGCTCCCGCCCCACGTCGTCGCCCCCGTGGTGGACTTCCTGGCCGAACTGGGGCGCAACGCCGCCTCCCGCTCGGAGATCGCCCGCCGGACCCTCGGCGGCGCGGTCCGCTCCATCGCGGAGCGCACCGGCGCGGCCGGGACGGCGGTGCTCTCCCAGCACCGCGTCGAGGCGCAGCTGCGCCACGACGTGGACCGCGCCTTCGACGAGGCGCTCGCCGCCGTCATCGAGTCGACCCGGGACGGGACCCTGCTGCGCGGCGAGGTCCTCGCCCGCTGGCAGGACTTCGTGGGCACCGGCGAGTTCTTCCGCAACCTCGAGGCCGGGATCGGCCGGATGCGGGACCGGCTCACCGCCTTCTTCAGCGGGCGGCCGGCACCCGAGGTCCAGGTCGAGGAGGCCATCGAGACCGGTCTGCAGACCGTGATCGTTGAGGAGGCCGCGCGCGCCTCCGAGACCGCGGAGCGCCGCTGGCTGGACGAGCCTGCGGGCCGGGTCCTGCTCGGCGGGTCCGACCTCGGCTCGCTGCCCCCGGACTTCCGCGAGCGCACGGCAGAGCAGGTGCGCGCCTGGCAGGGCGACCTCATGGAGCTGATCCAGCGCGAGGGCGCGGACAAGCGGACCAGGGCGCGGGCCATGTCGCTGGGTGTGAACGCGCTCACCGTGATCCTCATGATCGGCGTGTTCTCCATGACGGGCGGGCTCACCGGGCTGGAGGTCGGCATCGCCGGAGGCTCCGGCGTGGTGGGCACCAAGCTGCTCGAGGCGGTCTTCGGGGAGGACGCCGTGCGGCGGATGGCCGAGGACGCCCGCAAGAACCTCGAGTCCCGGATCCACACGGTCATGGACCAGCAGGCGTCCGTGTTCCTGCGGCGCCTCGACGTCCTGGACGGGCACCCGGAGGCCGACGAGCTCGTGGCCGTGGCCGAGCGCATCCGCGCCGCCGGGCGGACGCTGGGGGAGAGCGCATGAGCCCCGCCCGGCAGGCGGCGCCGACTCTCTCCGAACGGCTCACCGCGCTCGCGCGCGCCACGGAGCTGGCCTCCGGCCGGCTCGACGACGTGGCCGTGGCGGCGTCCCGCACCGTCCTGGACCGCGCCGCCGAGCGGCGCTCCCTGTCCGCCGACCACACCGTGGTGGGCTTCTTCGGGGCGACCGGGTCCGGGAAGTCCACCCTGTTCAACGCGGTCGTGGGACGGGACATCGCCCGGGCCGCCGCCCGCCGCCCCACCACCTCCGAGCCGCTGGCCGCCGTCTGGGGGGAGCCGGGCAGCGAGGCCCTGCTGGACTGGCTCGGTGTCACCCAGCGCCACCACGTCGACACGCCCCTGCCCACCGGGCACGCGGACGCCGGCCGGTGGACGCGCGTCAAGGAGCGGATCACGGGCGCGCCCGCCGCGGAGGCGCCCGGCGGTCTGATCCTGCTCGACCTGCCGGACTTCGACTCCGTGAGCCTGCACCACCGCACCATCGTGCAGCGTCTCGTCGGCATGGTCGACGTCGTGGTGTGGGTCGTGGACCCGCAGAAGTACGCCGACGCGGTCATCCACCAGGAGTTCATCGCGCCGCTGGCCCGGCACGGGGCCGTGACCATGGTGGTGATGAACCAGGTGGACCGGCTGCCGGCCGCCGAGGTCCCCGCCGTGATGGCCTCCCTCGAGGAGCTCGTGGCCCAGGACGGGCTGCCCACCACGGGGCTGTCGAAGCCGGTGGCCGTCTCCGCGGTGACGGGGGAGGGCGTCGAGGCCCTCCGCGCGCGGATCCGCCAGGTGGCCGACACCAGGGCGGCGGTCGGCGCCCGGCTCGACGCCGACGTGGACGACGCCGCCGCGCTGCTCGCCGAGGCCTCCGGGGACGGGGAGCCTGCCGGGATCACCGAGCCGGCGCAGGAGCGGCTCACCGACGGGCTGGCGCAGGCCGCCAACGTGCCCGGGATCGCCCGGGCCGCCGGGAGGTCCTACGCCCTGCACGCGGCGGGGCACACGGGGTGGATCCCCACCCGGTGGCTGCTGAGGTTCCGCAAGGACCCGATGCGGCGGCTGAACCTCGACCGGGGTGGGACCGTGAACCCCGAGGTCAACCGCACGTCCCTGCCGCCCATGGGCGCCGCCCAGCGGGCTGCGGCCGACTCCGCGGTGCGCACCTTCGCCCACGACGCCGCAAACGGGGCCGCCGAACCGTGGACCCGGTCGGTCCGGCAGGCCGCGCGCACCCACGAGGAGAGGCTGCCGGACGCGATCGACCAGGCGGTCGCCCGCACCGACTTCCGGGCCGGGCGGAACTCCTGGTGGTGGCTCGTCCTCGACGTCGTCCAGTGGCTCGCGATGCTCGCGGTGGTCGCGGGTCTGCTGTGGCTCCTGGGCCTGTTCCTGCTCGAGTGGTTCCAGATCCCCGTCCCGCCGCCCCCGTACGTCGAGGGCTTCCCGCTGCCCGTGCCCACGCTGCTCGTCCTCGCCGGGGTGGTGCTCGGGATCTTCACGGCCCTGACCGGCCGGGTCCTCGCCGGCTTCGGCGCCCGGATGCGGGAGCGCTCGGTGCGGCGCCGGCTGCGCGAGTCGGTGGCCGAGGCCGCCCGGCGCACCGTCGTCGACCCCGTGCGGGCGGAGCTCGAGGCCTTCGCCGCCTTCCGGAGGGCGCTGGCCGTCCTGCGCGGCTGAGCGCGGCGGCCGCGGAGCGTCCCCCGCCGCACGGCGGGGGACGGCAGGGCGGGGGCCGCCGGCGCCCGGCTACTGGGTGGTGGCCCGGACCGCCTCCGTGAGCTGGCGCGCGGCCTGCACCACGACCTCGGCGTGCAGCCGGCCCGGCTGGCGGGTGAGCCGTTCGATCGGTCCGGAGATCGACACCGCGGCGATCACCCGGCCCGAGGGTCCGCGCACCGGGGCCGAGACGGAGGCGATGCCCGGTTCGCGCTCGCCCAGCGACTGCGCCCAGCCCCGGCGGCGCACCCCGGCCAGCACGGTCGCGGAGAACCGCGCGTGGCGCAGGCCCTCGAGCAGGCGGTCGTGGTCCTCCCACGCGACGAGCACCTGCGCGGCGGAGCCCGCCTTCATCGACAGCTGCGTGCCCACCGGGATCGTGTCCCGCAGCCCGATCGGCCGCTCGGCGGAGGCCACGCACACGCGCCAGTCGCCCTGCCGGCGGAAGATCTGCGCGGACTCCCCGGTGGCGTCCCGCAGGTTCATCAGGACGGGGCCGGCGGCCGCGATCAGGCGGTCCTCGCCGGCCGCGGACGCCAGCTCCACGAGCCGGGAGCCGAGCACGAACCGGCCCTGGATGTCCCGTCCCACGAACCGGTGGTGGGCCAGTGCCACGGCCAGCCGGTGCACGGTGGGCCGGGCGAGGCCCGTGGCGCTCACCAGCTGGGCCAGCGTCGCCGGCCCCGCCTCGAGGGCGTCGAGGATCATCGCGGCCTTGTCGACCACCCCCACCCCGCTGGGCGCGGTGGTCGCGGTCAGCGCGAGCGACTCCCCGGTGCCCTGCCCGCCCAGCGGCGTGCCGAGCGGGGCGCCGGACGGATCCATGTGTCCAGATGTGTCCATGCACTGATACTGACGTCTCAAAATGTGAGAAGCAAGCCCAAAAGCTGGCCCGTCGCGAGCCGGGCGCCGACCATGGAGGAAACACGTTGCACAGGCAGCACGGAAGGATCCGCCATGCCGGACTACCAGTCCTCGACCCCCTCCACGACCTCCGCCGCACCCTCCGGGCCTCGGGGCGGGCGCACCCTCGCCGAGAAGGTCTGGGCGGACCACCTCGTGCGCCAGGGCGAGGACGGGCGGCCGGACCTGCTCTACATCGACCTCCACCTGCTCCACGAGGTCACCTCGCCGCAGGCCTTCGAGGGGCTGCGCCTGGCGGGCCGCCCGCTGCGCCGACCCGAGCTCACGATCGCCACCGAGGACCACAACACGCCCACGCAGGACATCTTCTCCCGCATCGCCGACGACACGTCCCGCAAGCAGATCGAGACCCTGCGGGCCAACTGCGCCGAGTTCGGCGTGCGCCTGCACCCGCTCGGGGACGCCGAGCAGGGCATCGTGCACGTGGTGGGCCCCCAGCTGGGCCTCACCCAGCCCGGGATGACCGTGGTCTGCGGCGACTCCCACACCTCCACCCACGGCGCGTTCGGGGCCCTGGCCTTCGGCATCGGCACCTCCGAGGTCGAGCACGTGATGGCCACCCAGACGCTGCCGCTCGCCCCGTTCCGGACCATGGCCATCAACGTCGAGGGCACGCTGCGCCCGGGGGTGTCCGCCAAGGACATCATCCTGGCCGTGATCGCCAAGATCGGCACCGGCGGCGGACAGGGCTACGTCCTGGAGTACCGGGGCTCGGCCATCCGCGCCCTGTCCATGGAGGCTCGGATGACCATCTGCAACATGTCGATCGAGGCCGGCGCCCGCGCGGGCATGATCGCCCCCGACGACACCACGTTCGACTACGTCCAGGGCCGTCCGCACGCGCCGCAGGGCGCCGACTGGGACGCGGCCGTCGAGTACTGGCGGACCCTGCGCACCGACGAGGACGCCGTCTTCGACGCCGAGGTCTTCCTCGACGCGGACGAGCTCGAGCCGTTCGTCACCTGGGGCACCAACCCCGGCCAGGGCGTCCCCCTGTCCCAGGCCGTCCCCGACCCCGAGGACATCGGGGACGAGAACGACAAGGCCAACGCCCGCCGGGCCCTCGAGTACATGGGCCTGGCCGCCGGCACCCCGATGAAGGAGATCCCGGTGGACACCGTCTTCCTGGGCTCCTGCACCAACTCCCGGATCGAGGACCTGCGGGCGGCGGCGGAGATCGTCAAGGGCCGCGCCAAGGCGCAGAACGTCCGGATGATGGTGGTGCCGGGCTCGGCCAAGGTGCGGCTGCAGGCCGAGGCCGAGGGCCTGGACCGGGTGTTCAAGGACTTCGGCGCGGACTGGCGCTTCGCGGGCTGCTCGATGTGCCTGGGCATGAACCCGGACCAGCTCGCCCCCGGCGAGCGGTGCGCCTCGACGTCGAACCGCAACTTCGAGGGCCGGCAGGGCAAGGGCGGGCGCACCCACCTCGTCTCGCCCGTGGTGGCCGCCGCCACCGCGGTGCGCGGCACGCTGTCCTCCCCGTCCGACCTCGAGCCCGCCGGCGCCCCCACGGACCTCGCGTCCGCCGGCGCCTGAGCCCTCGACCCGAAGCCCAGAAAGGCCCTGCCATGGAGAAGTTCACCACCCACCGGGGTGTCGGCGTCCCGCTGCGCCAGTCCAACGTGGACACCGACCAGATCATCCCGGCCGTCTACCTCAAGCGGATCACCAAGACCGGCTTCGAGGACGCCCTGTTCGCCGCCTGGCGCAAGAACGAGGACTTCGTGCTCAACCGGGAGCCGTACCGGCACGGCTCCGTGCTGGTGGCCGGGCCCGACTTCGGCACCGGCTCCTCCCGGGAGCACGCGGTGTGGGCGCTGCGCGACTACGGCTTCCAGGCCGTCATCTCCTCCCGGTTCGCGGACATCTTCCGCGGCAACTCGGGCAAGCAGGGGCTGCTGGCCGCGCAGGTCGACCAGGCGGACGTCGAGCTGCTGTGGAAGCTGATCGAGGAGCACCCCGGCACCGAGATCGAGGTCGACCTCGAGTCCCGCACGGTGACGTGCGACACGGTGACGGTGCCGTTCACGATCGACGACTACACGCGCTGGCGCCTCATGGAGGGCCTCGACGACATCGGGCTCACCCTCCAGCGCGAGGAGGACATCGCCGCGTTCGAGGCGGGCCGTCCCGCCTTCAAGCCGACCACGCTGCCCGCCCGCACCTGACCCCGTCACGCCCGGCACGGCCCGGCGGAGCCTCCCACGGCCCGCCGGGCCGTCGTGCTGTCCCGGACACGCACGACGCCCGCCCCTGTGCGGGGGCCCTCGCCGGGGAACCTACACTGTACGGGTGCCGCTCCCGCTCGGGGGTGGCCCGGCAACAGCAGATCGGAAGGTCATGAGCAGCGCACTGCACATCACGGGCGGAATCCCCTTGTCCGGGCAGGTCACCGTGCGAGGTGCCAAGAACCTCGTCCCCAAGGCCATGGTGGCCGCCCTCCTGGGCTCCACACCGTCCGTCCTGGAGAACGTGCCCCAGATCAAGGACGTCCAGGTCGTCACCAACCTGCTGGCGCTGCACGGGGTCGACGTGGGGCGCGAGGACGGCCGGCTGGCCCTGGACCCCTGCAACGTCACCACGGCGCGGCACGCGGACATCGACGCCCACGCCGGGGACTCGCGGATCCCGATCCTGCTGTGCGGGCCCCTGCTGCACGCCATCGGCGAGGCGTTCATCCCCGACCTCGGCGGGTGCAAGATCGGCGACCGGCCCATCAACTACCACCTCGACGTGCTGCGCCACTTCGGCGCCCGTGTCGAGAAGCTGGAGTCCGGGATCCGGATGAGCGCCCCGCACGGCCTGCACGGCGCCAAGGTGGAGCTGCCCTACCCCTCGGTCGGCGCGACCGAGCAGGTGCTGCTCACCGCCACCCGGGCCGACGGCCACACCGAGCTGCGCGGCGCCGCCACCGAGCCCGAGATCATGGACCTCATTGCGATCCTGCAGAAGATGGGCGCCATCATCACCGTCCAGACCGACCGGGTGATCCGCATCGAGGGCGTCCCCGAGCTCACCGGCTACCGGCACCGGGCCATGCCGGACCGCATCGAGGCCGCCTCCTGGGGCTCCGCCGCGCTGGCCACCGGCGGCGACATCTTCGTGGCCGGGGC
Source organism: Kocuria rosea (assembly GCF_006094695.1). Lineage (NCBI taxonomy): Bacteria > Bacillati > Actinomycetota > Actinomycetes > Micrococcales > Micrococcaceae > Kocuria > Kocuria rosea. The sequence continues at coordinate 1,619,392 of NZ_CP035103.1, forward strand.
CCGGCAGTCCGACATGATGACCTTCCTCAACACGTTCCGCAAGATCGGCGGGGGCCTCGACATCCGGGAGGAGGGCATCCGCTTCTACCACCCCGGCGGGGACCTCAACCCGCTCATCGTGGAGACCGACGTCCACCCCGGCTTCATGACCGACTGGCAGCAGCCGCTCGTGGTCGCCCTGACCCAGGCCACGGGCGTGTCCATCGTGCACGAGACCGTCTACGAGAACCGCTTCGGCTTCACCGCCGCCCTCAACCGGATGGGGGCCACGATCCAGCTGCACCGCGAGTGCCTGGGCTCCGTGCCGTGCCGCTTCGGCCAGCGCAACTTCGTGCACTCGGCCGTGATCTCCGGGCCCACCCCGCTGCAGGCCTCCGAGATCAACATCCCCGACCTCCGCGGCGGCTTCTCCCACCTCATCGCGGCGATGGCCGCCGAGGGCACGTCCCACGTCACCGGCGTGGAGCTCATCGAGCGCGGCTACGAGCACTTCACCGACAAGCTGACGGGGCTCGGGGCGTCCTTCGAGCTCGACGGCGAGTGAGCCGGGCCCGCCGATGAGCCGCACCTCGAACCGCCGCCTGTTCCGCGTGCTCGCGGGCGTCGTCAAGCCGGCCTACCGGCTGGCGGCCCGGCTGCGCTGGACGGGGGAGGAGCACCTGCCCGCCGAGGGCGGGTTCATCGTGGTGCCCAACCACCTCACCGAGCTCGACCCCCTGACGGTCGCGATCACGCTCTACGACAACGGGATCATGCCGCGGTTCCTGGCGAAGGAGTCCCTGTTCCGCGCCCCCGGGGTGGGGACGGTGCTCCGGGCCACCGGCCAGGTCCCCGTGCTGCGCGGCACGGCCGACGCCGCGGCGGCGCTCACGGCCGCCCGCGCCGAGCTCGCCTCCGGCGGCGCCGTGGTGATCTACCCCGAGGGCACCCTCACCCGGGACCCCGACCGGTGGCCGATGACCGGGCACACGGGCGCCGCGCGCCTGGCCCTCGCGACCGGGGCCCCGGTGGTCCCGGTGGCGCACTGGGGGGACCAGGAGGTCCTCGACCACGACCGCTCCACCGGCCGGCGCACGGTCAGCCTGTTCCCCCGGAAGGACGTGCGCGTGCGGATCGGCCCGCCCGTGGACCTCACCCCGTGGCGGGACGACGTCCCCGACCTGACCCATCCGGTGGGCCGCCATGCGGCGCGGCTCGAGGACGCCACCGACGCCGTCATGCGCGCCGTGACCCGGGAGCTCGCGGTGCTGCGCGGCACGGACGCGCCGGCAGTCCTCTGGGACCGGCGCCGGGGAGGCCGCCTGTGACGCCCCCCGAGACCGCCGCGGCCCCTGCCGGCGGCCTGCCCGCCGCCGGGCCGCGGAGGATCGCCGTGCTGGGCGCCGGGTCCTGGGGCACGACCTTCGCCAAGATCCTCGCCGACAGCGCCCGCGAGTCCGCCCACGCCCGGGCCGAGCCGATCGGGCGGACCGTGGCCCTGTGGGGACGCAGCGCCCCCGCGATGGACCACACCGCGCGCACCCGCGTCAACGACCGCTACGTGCCCGGCATCCGGCTGCCCGAGCGCCTGGAGATCACCGCCGACCTCGCCGCCGCCGTGCGCGGCGCGGACCTCGTGGTCCTCGCCGTGCCCGCCCAGTCCCTGCGCGCCCAGCTGACCGCCGTGGCCGGACACCTCGAGCGCGACGCCGTGGTGCTGTCCCTCGCCAAGGGGCTCGAGCGGGACACGGGGCTGCGGATGAGCGAGGTCGTCGCCGAGGAGCTGGGACGGGCCACCGGGCTGGGCCCCCGGCACTGGCGGGCGCGCACGTGCGTGCTGTCCGGGCCCAACCTGGCCATGGAGATCGCCGAGGAGCAGCCCACGGCCTCCGTCGTGGCGGCCCCCGCCACGGACCTGGCCACCTGGGTGGCCCACGCCTGCCGGACCCGCTACTTCCGCCCCTACACGAACACGGACGTGGTGGGCACCGAGATCGGCGGCGTCGTCAAGAACGTCATCGCCCTCGGGGTGGGCATCGCCGACGGCCGCCACTTCGGGGAGAACTCGAAGGCCTCCATCATCACCCGCGGGCTCGCCGAGACGACCCGGCTCGCGCTCGCCCTCGGCGGGAGGCTGGAGACCCTCTCCGGCCTCGCCGGACTGGGCGACCTCGTGGCCACCTGCTCCTCCCCGCTGTCCCGCAACCGCACCGCGGGCCGGCTCCTCGGCCTGGGCCTCACCCCGGCGGAGGTCCAGGAGGAGATGACCCAGACCGCCGAGGGCATCAAGTCCGCCCCCGCCGTGCTCGCCCTGGCCCGCCGCCACGGCGTGGACATGCCCATCACCGAGGCCGTCGTGGCCATCCTCCGCGAGGAGATCACCATCGACGACGTGGCCCCGCTCCTGCTGGGCCGCGAGATCAAATCCGAAGGGACCGCCCCATGACCCCCCGCCCCTGCGTCGCCGTGCTGTTCGGCGGACGCTCCAGCGAGCACTCCATCTCCCTCATCACCGCCCTCGGGGTCCTGCGCGCCATCGACCGGGACAAGTGGGACGTGGTGACCGTCGGCATCGCCACCTCCGGCGAGTGGTTCCTCTGCCCGCAGGAGGAGCTGGAGGCGCTGCTGGACGCGAACCCGATCGCGGAGCTGCCCGTGGGCGACGAGCTCGTGAGCCTGCCGCTGAAGGTCGGGGAGAGCGAGCTCATCGTGCGCCAGGACGGTCCCTGCGGGCAGACCGTCAGCCGGGACCGGCACATCGACGTGGTGCTGCCCCTGCTGCACGGGCCCTTCGGCGAGGACGGCACCCTGCAGGGTCTGCTCGAGCTCGCCGACCTGCGCTACGTGGGCTGCGGCGTCACGGCCTCCGCGGTGGGGATGGACAAGCACTTCATGAAGCTCGCCTTCGAGGCGGCGGGCCTGGCGGTGGGCCCCTACACCGTGGTGACCGACCGGCAGTGGGCCGTGGACCCCCAGGACGTGCGCGAGCGCATCGCCGCGCTGGGCTTCCCCGTGTTCGTCAAGCCCGCCCGGGCGGGGTCCTCCTTCGGCATCACGAAGGTGGAGCGCGCCGAGGATCTGGACGCCGCGATCGAGACCGCCCGCGAGCACGACCGCAAGCTGGTGGTCGAGGCGGGGATCGTGGGGCGGGAGATCGAGTGCGCCGTCCTCCAGGGCCGCGGGACCGCCGCCGCCCGGACCTCCATGCCCGGCGAGATCGAGATCGTCGACGAGCACGCGTTCTACGACTTCGAGGCGAAGTACGTCTCCCAGGCCTCCGCGCGGCTCAGCTGCCCCGCGGACCTGCCGCAGGAGGCGATCGGGACGATCCGCCGCAGCGCCGTGACCGCGTTCGAGGCGCTGGACGGGGAGGGCCTGTGCCGGGCCGACTTCTTCTACACCCCCGACGGGCGGGTGGTCATCAACGAGATCAACACGATGCCGGGGTTCACACCGATCTCGATGTACCCCCGGATGTGGGCCGCCTCCGGGCTCGACTACGCCGAGCTGATCGACGAGCTCCTGGGCCTCGCCCTGGAACGGCCGGTCGGGCTGCGCTGAGCCGCGGCACGCCACCGGGGGCGGAGCCCCCGGCTCACGCAGCGGGCGACGCGGTGACGACGACGTTCTTGCCGACCGCGTCCTGGGTGTAGCAGCTGATCAGGACGATGCGGTTCGGGACGATCCGCCAGATCTCGCTGTCCTTCAGCGTGTCCTTCTCGTAGGTGGTCACCGAGTCCACCACGTAGTCGAGGGTCCCGTCCACGGTCTCGACCTCGAGCTCCTCCCCGACCAGGGTCGGGTCGCTCAGCTTGTTGAAGGGCAGCTCCACCTTGTCGTAGCTGTGCCCCGCGATGTACGTGGTGTTCGTCGACCCCTCGCCGGGCATCCCGTACGGCGTGAGCCGGTAGCCGCTGTAGGTCTGCGGAGGCACGAGCGAGCCGCCCTCGAGGTCCTCGTCGGTCGGGTCGTAGGGGAGCACGTCGGCGTCGAAGCCGACCGAGTCTATGCTCAGGCGCACCGGCGACGCCGCGGCCGGCACGTGCCCCAGGAGGTGCTGGGCGAGGAACCACTGGTTCATGAGCGCCACCCACAGCACGGCGGCGCACAGCGTCACCACCGCCGCCCGCCGGACCAGGGGATCCCTCTCCTCGGCCGGGACGGGGCGCGGCGGTCCCGCCACGGTGCTCGTTGCCATGCTGTGCTGTCCTCCTCCGACCTGACCTGTTCTCCGACCCCGGCGCGTTCCGCCGGGGTCGGTGCCGTGCCGGCGCCGCCCCGCGGGCACCACCGGCACGGCACGCGGCTCAGGCGCCGCTGCGCCCGAGCCTCCGGGCCCGGTACGCGAGCGCACCGGGAAGGGCCACTGCCGCCGCGAGCAGCGCCGTGAGCAGACCGGCGCCGGCCGCCTGCCCCATCGGTGCCGCGGTGAGGCGGGTGTCCACGTTGAGCCCCGGGTTCGCGGCCCCGGCGGCGGCCTCCTGGGGCGCGAGCTCCGGGACCACCTCCTGCTGGACCGCGGCTGCGGCCGGCGCGGCGGGTGCCGCGTCGGACAGCGCCGGTGCCTCCGGCGCCACGTCGGCCACGAACGGAGCCGGCGCCTCCGCCGGTGCGGGCAGGACCTCCTCGGCGGCCGGCACGTCCACGGGCGCGGCGACCGGGACGTCCACGGGCGCGGCGACCGGGACGTCCGCGAGGGCCGCGGCCGGCAGCTCGGGCGCCGCCACGTCGGCGACGACCGGTGCGGGCTCGGCGACCGGGACCTCCGCCGGTGCGGGCGGAGCCGCCTCGGCGACCAGGACCTCGGCGACCGGGACGTCCGCGGGCACCGCGGCCGGCAGCTCCGCCACGGCACCGGCCACCTCGGTGGATGCGGCCGCGCCCGGTGGGGCGTCGACCGGCGGGGCGTCGCCAGGTGCCGCGACGGCCGCCGGGACGCCCAGGAACAGGCCCCCCACCAGCACGGTCGCCGAGGCACCGGCAACAGCCAGTCTTCTCGTAGTTGTCATGTCGATGCGTCTCCTGTACTCCGTAGTCGGCCCGGGCCCACCCCAGGACCGCCAGCGCGCCGCACGGCCCCACCGGGGTCCTTGCCGCGCCCCCGCGCGGACGGACCCCCGTCACGTCGTGCCGCTCGTCGTTCGGCGCGGACGGGGCGTGCGCCCGTCCCCCGGAGCCGGAACCCCCTGCCGAAGAACAGCTGTGCTGTTAACTATCGTCCACATCCCGGCATTAGCAAGGGTGAACTGTTACGTGACGGGAGGAGTCCCGGCCTGCAGCACCGGATCCGGCGAGCGCCTCCGGCCCCTCGTGACCGGTCCGCCGGGGGTGTCCTCCGCAGCCGTCCCGGTCCGCGCGGGGCACGGGACAGCACTAGTGGGGACACGGATCGGGTCGCCGCCACCATTCGCTTGCGCACATGATGGGGGAGGGACGTGGTCCCGCGGCGGCCGTCCGGGGGGACGGTCGCCCCGACAGGGGGAATTCGATGACGTCCGCGGTGCTCGAGGCCGAGAACCTGGTCAAGATCTACGGCCGGGGGGACACCCGTTTCGCCGCGCTGCGGGGCGTGGACCTGCGCATCCGGCACGGGGAGTCCGTCGCCGTCGTCGGGAAGTCCGGCTCGGGCAAGTCGACCCTGATGCACCTTCTCGCGCTGCTCGACGCGCCCACCCGCGGCACGGTGTCCCTGGACGGCAGGCCGGCGGCGTCGATGACGGCCCGTGAGCTCAACGAGACGCGCAACGCCGCGTTCGGGTTCGTGTTCCAGCAGTTCTACCTGACCCCGGACCAGACGGTCCTGGAGAACGTGGTGCTTCCGCTGCGCATCGCCGGGGTCCGCCCCGCAGCGCGCCGGCGCCGCGCCCTGGACGTGCTGGAGCGCCTGGACGTGGCGGAGAAGGCCTCCAGCCGTGCCGCCGACCTGTCGGGCGGGCAGAAGCAGCGGGTCGCGATCGCCCGGGCCCTGGTCAACGACCCCTCCGTGATCTTCGCCGACGAGCCCACGGGCAACCTCGACTCGGCCACCGGCGCGGTGGTCCAGGACCTCCTGCTCGAGCTCCACCGGGAGCGCGGCATCACCCTCGTCGTCGTCACCCACGACGAGGACCTCGCCCGGCGCTGCGGACGCCAGGTGCACCTGCACGACGGTCTCGTCGTGGACGCCCCCGCACCCCGGCAGGCCCCCGCCGCCGGAGCGGACGCCGCAGGAGGGGACGCCGCAGGAGGGGACGCCGCAGGAGGGGACGACGCCGGCGCGGACGACGAGGTCGTCGTCGGAGCGGTCGGAGGTGCCCGGTGAGGTGGTCCGACCTGCTGGCCTCGGCGGTCGCCAACACCGCGCGCGCCAGGATCCGCGCCACCCTGACCGTACTCGCCGTCTTCATCGGTGCGTTCGCCCTGACCCTCACCTCCGGCATGGGCACCGGGGTGAACCGGTACATCGACGACACCGTGGCGGCGTTCGGCGACGCCGACGCGCTCTACGTCCAGAAGTCGCAGCCCCTCATCGAGCTGTCCTCGACCTCGGGCCCGCGGGAGTACGACCCGGACACCACCCGGATCCGCACGGGGTTCGGCGTGTCCTTCGAAGGGCTGACCCCCGAGGACATCGAGGTCATCGAGGACCTGGACGGGGTGCGCTCCGTCAAGCCGATGTACTCCGTGGCCCCCACCTACCTGGAGGCCGCCGACGGCAGCCGGTTCCAGCTCTCCCCGGGGATCCCCGTCGACGCCGTGGGCCTGCAGATGGTGGCCGGCGGAGCACCCGCCGCGGGCCGGGACGAGATCGCGGTGCCCGACAGCTGGGTCGCCGACCTGGGCTTCTCCTCCGCGCAGGAGGCCGTCGGGGGCCGCGTCGACGTGGTCATGACCAACATGGCGGAGCAGGACCGGGCGTTCCCCGCCACGATCTCCGGGGTGACGCAGGCCAGTCTCGTCGGGACCTCCCTGAACCCCATCCCGTCGGACACGTTCAACGAGCGGCTCTACGACTACCAAGTCAGCGGCGTCCCGGAGGAGGTCCCGGAGAGCTTCGCGATGGCCACGGTCACGGTCGAGGACATGGCCCTGGCCCCCGGGATCCAGGCGCGGCTGGAGGAGCAGGACATGCTCGGGCTCACCGTGGAGGACCAGCTCGGCATGTTCCGCGCCGTCATCAACGCCATCGTGTGGATCCTCAACGCCTGCGCCGTCATCGCGCTCGTGGCCGCCGGGCTCGGCATCGTCAACACCCTGCTGATGTCGGTCCAGGAGCGGACCCGGGAGATCGGCCTGATGAAGGCCATGGGCATGAGCGGGGGCAGGGTCTTCGGCCTGTTCTCCCTCGAGGCCGTCTTCATCGGGTTCCTCGGGGCGGTCGTCGGCGCCGTCACGGGCGTCGTCGGCGGCTCGGCCCTGAGCGGGGCGCTGGCCGACGGGTTCCTGTCCGGGCTGCCGGGGCTGTCGCTGTTCGCGTTCGAGTCGTGGCGGGTGGCCCTGATCGTGCTCTCGGTCATGGGGATCGCGTTCCTGGCCGGGACGATCCCCGCCGTCCGGGCCGCGCGGAAGGACCCCATCGCCTCCCTGCGCCACGAGTGACCGGGCGGGCCCGGGGCGGGTGCCGCGGCCGTCAGCCCTCGCACTCGATGCAGTACCGGGCGCCGTCCTGCTCGCGGGCGAGCTGGCTGCGGTGGCGGACCAGGAAGCAGGACATGCAGGTGAACTCGTCGTCCTGCTCGGGCACCACCTGGATGAGCAGCTCCTCCTGGGACAGGTCCGCCCCCGGCAGGTCGATGCCCTCCGCCGTGTCCGAGTCGTCGACGTCGATCGCCGGGCTCTGCGCGGTGGCGCTGCGCTGCGCCTGGATCACCTCGAGGGACTCGTTGGCGGGCTCGTCCTCGGGCTTGACGCGGGGCTCGTCGTAATCGGTGGCCACGGATGTGCCTCCTTCTGGCGTGGTGGTGGGGCGCGGTGCGCTCGCGCGCGTGTCCACGCCACAACCGGGCAGGGCACGGGCCTATTCCCGAGCCCCCGGGACGTCCCGGGGGAGGGGGCGGACTCCTCCGTCCGGCCCCGGCTCAGAGGCCCTCCACGGTGTCCTGGAGGTCCAGGCACCGGCGCTCGGCGGGGATCTGCTCCACCGCGGAGCCCAGCTCGACCAGCAGGGTGGAGGAGGCCACGGCGGTGCTGTCGAAGACCACCTCGACGGCCGGGTCCCGGCCGTAGGTCGTGGCGGTCCAGGTGCTCCCGTCCTCGTCCTGGCGGATCAGCCAGTCGACGTCGTTGACGGAGGAGCAGGCGTCCGTGGTGGGCCCGGGCGGGGTCACGCCGCACCGCACGACCGCCGCCGTGGGCTCGCCGTAGGCCGTGGTGGCCTGGCTGGTGGTCTCGCGCCTCTCGTGCTCGCCGACGGTCTCCGGCATGGCCAGCATCGCCGGGGCGCACCCCGGGTCGGCGGCGTTCTCGGCTGGGTCCACGGTGACGGCGGGGGAGCACCCCGCGAGGACCGCCACCAGGGCTCCCGCCCCCAGCAGGGCACGGGCGGATCGGGACAGGGAGGGCGAGGGCATGCCCCCAGCGTAATCCTCGGGGGCGCCCGTTCCCGCGTCCGGGGCCGTCGTTAGGATGAGCGCCATGACCCGACCCCCAGCGGAGCCGTCCCCCGTGCCCGACGCCCCGCCCGGTCCGGGGCCCACCGTCGGGGAGCTCTCCGAGGCCGAGCTGCTGGCCCGGGTGCTCCCGCTGCTCCTGCGCCCCGCCCCCCGCCCCGGAGCGGACCTGGTGCTGCTCGGCCCCGGCGACGACTGCGCCGTGGTCGCGGCCCCGGACGGGCGGTACGTGATCACCACGGACACCCAGGTGCAGGACCAGGACTTCCGGCTCGCCTGGACCGGCGGCGCGGTCACCACGGGCTACGACACCGGGGTGAAGTGCGCGGCGCAGAACCTCGCCGACGTCGCCGCGATGGGCGCCGTCCCGTCGGCCGCCGTCGTCTCGCTCACCCTGCCGCCGGGCACGCCCGTGTCCTGGCCCGAGGACTTCGCCCGCGGCCTCCTGGCCGGGTTCGAGGCCATGGGCGCGGACCGCTGCGCCGTGGTCGGCGGGGACCTGGGCGCCGGCCGGGAGCTGTCGGTCACCGCCACGGTGACGGGCGACCTCGAGGGCCGGGACCCGGTGCGCCGCTCCGGGGCGGGCGAGGGCGGCACGGTGGCGCTCGCCGGGACCACCGGGCGGGCGGCGGCGGGCGTGGCGCTGCTCGAGGACGGCCGCTACCGGCCCGGCCGGGACGCGCTCCTGGACGGGCTCGCGGCGGCGCAGCTGCGGCCGTGCGCCCCGGTGACCGCCGGCCCCGCGGCCGCCCGCGCCGGCGCCACCGCGATGATCGACCTCTCCGACGGCCTGCTCCGCGACGCCGGGCGGGTCGCGGCCGCCAGCGGCGTCGTCGTCGACCTCGACGGCGCGGCCGTGGCCGGCCTCGCCGAGCCCCTGCGCCCGGCCGCCCGGCTGCTCGGCGCGGACCCCCGCGACTGGGTGCTGACCGGCGGCGAGGACCACGGGCTGCTCGCCGTCTTCCCCCGGGGCGTGCCGCTGCCGGGGATGTTCCGTGCGATAGGCTCGTGTGCGCCCGCGCCCCCCGCGCACGACGACACCCTCCCCCGGGTGCTGCTCGACGGACGAGCGCCGCACCTCGCCCTCGGGCACCCGGTCGGCGAAGGATGGGATCACTTTGAACCATAGGATCGGATCGAACGCGGCCGTCATGCGGCGGTGGCTCGACCTGGCCCACCGTGATCTCGTGCGCCACAGCCCCGTCCTCAACGCCCTCAACGTCTTCCCGGTCGCGGACGCCGACACCGGGACCAACCTCGCGACCACCGTGCGCGCCGCCGCCGAGGCCGCCGCCGTGCTCGAGACCGGCGACGTCGGGGAGCTGCTCTCCCTCGCCGGCCAGGCCGCCCTCGAGGAGGCCCGCGGCAACTCGGGCACCCTGTTCTCCGTCTTCCTCACGGCCGTGGGCCGCTCCCTCGAGGGGAGCACCAGGATGAGCGCCGAGTCCGTCCGGCTGGCCCTGCACGCCGGCCACGTGCGCGCCTGGAGCGTCCTGACGGACCCCGTGGACGGGACCATGCTCTCCGTCCTGGAGGCCGCCGCCGCCGTGCCCGTGCCGCAGGGCGTGGAGGACGGGTCCAACCAGCAGCTCAAGGAGTTCCTGGCCGGCGTCAGCACCGCCGCCCGCGCCGCGGTCCTCGTCACCCCGGACCAGCTCGAGATCCTGCGCGAGACCGGCACGGTCGACGCCGGCGCCCTGGGCATGCTCGTGGTCTTCGACGCCCTGGCCCGCACCGTGGGCGGCGACGACGCCGGCGACGAGAACGCCCTCGACGCGCTGATCGACGCCGCCGCGGCCCGGGCCGCCGGCGCCGGGGACGCCCCGCACACCGTGCACGGCGGCGTGGAGGTGATGTGCACCGTGGAGCTCACCCCGCTGGACGCCGCGGAGCTGCGCCACGAGCTCAGCGAGGTGGGCACCAGCGTGATCATGAGCGCGGTGACCGAGACGGGGGACGGCTACCGCTGGCGCGTGCACGTCCACGTGCCGCGGCCCGAGGACGCCCTCACCGTGATCGGCGCCCGCGGCAAGGCCGTGAACCTCACGGTGACCTCCCTCTCGGAGGCGGACGGATGAGGCACCCCTGAGATGACTCCGACCCACGGCGGCGGGGCGTTCCCCGACCCGGTCTCCGAGCTCGACCAGCCGCTGGCCCGGCTGCTGGGGCGGACCACGGCCGATCAGCTGGCCCGGCAGCTCTCGGTGTCCACGATCGGGCAGCTGCTCGACCACTTCCCCCGCCGGTACATGCCGCGGGGCGAGCTCACCCCGTTCTCGGAGCTGCGCATCGACCAGCAGGTCACCATCGTGGCCGAGGTCGTGCACGCCTCCACCCGCCAGATGCGCTCGCGGCGCGGGTCCATCACGGACGTGGTGATCACGGACCGCGTCTCCTCCGACCCGCAGCGGCTCTTCGCGGACGGCGACCCGGGCCCCGGCCGGACGATGCGGCTGAGCTTCTTCAACGCCTGGACCGCCGCCAGGGACCTGCCCCCCGGAACGCACGCCCTGTTCTCCGGGAAGGTCGGGCTGTACAACGGCGGCGTGACCATGACGAACCCGCACTACGCGATCCTCGACCCGGACGCCCCGGAGGCCGGGGAGACCGCCGAGGAGCGGGCGGGCCGGCCCATCCCGATCTACCCGGCCACGGCCAAGCTGACCACGGACAAGATCGCCCGCGCCGTGCACTCGCTGCTGCCCGTCGTGGACTTCGGGGCCGTCCCGGACCCGCTGCCGGACGGGATCCGGGAGCGGGAAGGGCTCATGGGGCTCGAGGAGGCGTACTGGCAGGTCCACCGCCCGAGGGACACCCGGGCGCACGGGGAGGCGCGCCGCCGGTTCCGCTACCAGGAGGCGTTCCTGCTCCAGTGCGCCCTGGCTCGCCGCCGCGCCGAGCTCGCCGCCCACCCCACGACCGCCCGCCCGGGCGTCCCCGCGGGGGTGCTCGCCCGGTTCGACGCCGGGCTGCCCTTCGAGCTCACCGCCGGGCAGCGGACCGTTGGGGAGGAGCTCGCCGCGGAGCTCGCGGGCACCCGCCCCATGAACCGGCTGCTCCAGGGCGACGTCGGCTCGGGCAAGACGCTCGTGGCCCTGCGCGCGATGCTGCAGGTCGTGGACTCCGGCGCGCAGGCCGCGCTGCTGGCCCCCACCGAGGTGCTCGCCGCCCAGCACCACGGCTCCGTGGTCCGCTCCCTGGGCCCGCTCGCGCAGGCCGGCCTGCTCGGCGGGGACCCGGACGGCACGCAGGTCGTGCTGCTCACGGGGTCCATGGGCGCCGCGGCGCGCAAGCGGGCCCTGCTGCGGATTGCGTCGGGGGAGGCCGGGATCGTCATCGGCACCCACGCCCTGCTCTCCGAGGTCGTCCAGTTCGCCGACCTCGGACTGGTCGTGGTGGACGAGCAGCACCGCTTCGGCGTCGAGCAGCGCGACCGGCTGCGGGACAAGGCCGGGCGGCCCCCGCACCTGCTGGTGATGACCGCGACCCCCATCCCGCGCACCGTGGCGATGACCGTCTTCGGCGACCTGGACGTCTCCGTCCTCGACGAGCTCCCGGCCGGCCGGCAGCCGATCGCCACCCACACCGTGGGGCTCGTGGAGCACCCGGGCTGGGAGCGGCGCCTGTGGCGGCGCGCCCGGGAGGAGATCGACGCGGGCCGCCAGGTCTACGTGGTCGCGCCCAAGATCGGCGACGACGACGAGCCCCCGCCCCACGCCTCCCTCGCGGAGTCCGCACTCGCGGCGGCCTCCGAGGACGAGGAGTCCGAGGCGACGATGGCGTCCGTCACCTGGCTCGCCGAGCTCGTGGCCGCCGAGCCCGTCCTGGCCGGCGTGCGCGCCGAGGTGCTGCACGGCCGGCTCGACACGGACCGGAAGTCCCGGCTCATGGAGGAGTTCGCGGCCGGGGACGTGCAGCTGCTCGTGTGCACCACCGTGGTCGAGGTCGGCGTGGACGTGCCCAACGCCACGCTGATGATCATCGTCGACGCCGACCGGTTCGGCATCTCCCAGCTGCACCAGCTGCGCGGCCGGATCGGGCGCGGCGGGCACGCCGGGACGTGCCTGCTCGTCACCCGGCGCCCCGCCGAGCACCCGTCGCGGGAGCGGATCGAGGTGGTGGCCGGGTCCACGGACGGCTTCGAGCTGGCCCGGGCGGACCTCGAGCTGCGCCGCGAGGGCGACATCCTCGGCGCCGCGCAGTCCGGCGGCCGCTCCACCCTGCGCCTGCTGCGGGCCCTCGACGACGCCGAGCTCATCGAGCGCGCCCGCCGGGACGCCGTGACGATCCTGGGCGAGGACCCCCAGCTGCTGGAGCACCCCGAACTGGCCGAGGCCATCGAGCGCTACCTCGACCCGGACGCCGAGGCGTTCCTGGACCGGGGCTGAGCCCCCGTGCCGCCGAGCCGCGTGCCGCCGGGCACCCGAGAGGAGCACCCATGAGCAGGATCATCGCCGGGGCCGCCGGGGGGCTGCGCCTGCAGTCCGTGCCGGGCCGGGACACCCGGCCCACCACCGACCGGGTCAAGGAGTCCCTCTTCGCGCGGCTCGAGGCGTGGGGCATGCTCCGGGACGCCAGGGTCCTCGACCTCTTCGCGGGCTCCGGGGCCCTCGGCTGCGAGGCCGCGAGCCGCGGCGCGGCCGCCGTGACCCTCGTGGAGCGGCACGCGGGCGCGGCGCGGGTCTGCCGCGCCAACGCCGCGACGGTCCACCGGGCCCTCGGGCGCGAGGACGTCGTCACGGTCCGGCACGGGGCGGTGGGCGGCTACCTCGCGGATCCCGCCGAGGGGCCGTGGGACCTCGTGCTGGCCGACCCGCCCTACCCCCTGCCGGAGGCGGAGCTCGCCGCGGTCCTCGCCCCGCTGGTGGGCCGGCTGCGGGAGGGCGGGGTGCTCGTGGTCGAGCGCTCCACCCGGTCCCCGGAGCCCGGCTGGCCGGCCGGGCTGCGCCGCTTCGAGCAGAAGCGGCACGGGGAGACCACCGTGTGGTTCGCCGAGACGGACGTCACATCGCCCGCGTCCCCCGGCGCGCCGGACTGACACCTGCGCCGCTGGGCGCACCCCCTTTGACAAGATTCGACAGGCAGCATCGAGCCCGGGTCAGCGCCCGGGAGGAACGGAGGACGTCCATGAGGATCACGGTTCTGGGAACGGGCTACCTGGGGGCCACGCACGCCGCGTCGATGGCGGAGATGGGCTTCGAGGTGCTGGGGCTGGACGTGGACCCCGAGAAGGTCGACGCCCTGTCCCGCGGCGAGCTGCCCTTCCACGAGCCGGGCCTGGGCGAGCTGCTGCGCAAGCACGTGGGCACCGGCCGGCTGCGCTTCACCACGAGCTACGAGGAGGCCGGCGCCTTCGGCGAAGTCCACTTCGTCGGGGTCGGCACCCCGCAGCGGGCCGGGAGCTTCGCGGCGGACATGCGCTACGTCGACGCCGCGGTCGGCTCCATCGCCGCGGCCGCCACGAAGGACTGCGTGATCGCCGGCAAGTCCACGGTCCCCGTGGGCTCCGCCCGCCGCCTGGCGGACCTGGCGAAGGCCTCGGCGCGGGAGGGCGTGGACGTGTCCCTGGTGTGGAACCCCGAGTTCCTGCGCGAGGGCTACGCCGTGGAGGACACCCTGGCCCCGGACCGGATGGTGCTGGGCTGTCAGGACCCGGCCGCCGAGGCCGTGATGCGCCGGGTCTACGCCCGGCAGCTGGAGGCCGGCGTCCCGCTGATCGTCACCGACTTCGAGACCGCCGAGCTCGTCAAGGTCGCGGCCAACGCCTTCCTGGCCACCAAGATCTCCTTCATCAACGCCCTGTCCGAGCTCACCGAGGCGGTCGGCGGGGACATCCGCACCCTGGCCGACGCGATCGGCCTCGACGAGCGGATCGGGCGCAAGTTCCTCAACGCCGGCGTGGGCTTCGGCGGCGGCTGCCTGCCGAAGGACATCCGCGCCCTGCGCGCCAGGGCCGCGGAGCTCGGGGTGGAGCAGTCGGTGCGCTTCCTCGCGGAGGTCGACGACATCAACGTCCGCCGCCGCGGCCACACGGTGGAGACGGTCACCCAGATGCTGGGCGGGACCGTGGTGGGCCGGCAGGTCGCCGTGCTCGGGGCGGCCTTCAAGCCGGACTCCGACGACGTGCGCGACTCCCCGGCCCTGGACATCGCCGCCCGGCTGCACTCGATCGGCGCCGAGGTGGCCGTCTACGACCCCAAGGCCAACGCCAACGCCGCCAAGCGCTATCCGCGCCTGGACTACGTGGACTCCCTCGAGGCCGCCGTCACCGGGGCCGAGGTCGTGGTGCTGCTGACCGAGTGGGCCGAGTTCAAGGCGATGACCCCGGAGCAGCTCGACCCGCTGGTGGCCGTCCCGCAGATCCTCGACGGCCGCAACGTGCTCGACCCCGACCGATGGACCGCGGCCGGCTTCACCTACCGGGCCCTGGGCCGCCGGGCGAGCGCCGTCTGAGCCGCGGCGCGCGGGGCGGCGTCCCGCGCGCCGGTTCCCCGCCGCCGGGGAGCCGGCACGAGGGCGGGCGGCGAGCTCCCCGCCGTGCGGACCGGCTCAGCCGGCCAGCTGCCGCCCGGCCCGCTCCAAAACGTCCAGGCGCTTGCCGAACGAGAAGCGCATCCAGGACGCGTAGCGCTCCCGGTGCTCCGCGGAGGCGAGGGCCGGCACGGGCACGCCCACCACACCGGCCCGCTCGGCCAGCACCGGCGCCAGGTGCGCGGCGTCCTCGACCCCGTACCGCTCGCACAGGCCGCGGACGTCCGCCACGACGAAGAACGTGCCCTGCGGCTCGAACGGCTCGGCGCCCGCCGCGGCCAGGCCCCGCACGAGCACGTCGCGCCGCCGCCGGAAGTCCTCCGTGAGCCGGTCGTAGAACCCGTCCGGCAGGCCCAGGGCGGTGGCCGCCCCGATCTGCAGCGGCGTGGCGGCGCTGTGCGTGAGATAGGCCTTCGTGGCGCGCACCGGGCCCACGAGGTGCGCCGGCCCGCTGACCCAGCCCACCCGCCAGCCCGTGACCGAGAAGGACTTGCCCACGGAGGACACGGTGAGGGTCCGTTCGAAGGCCCCCGGCAGCGCGGCGAGCGGCCGGTGCCCGCCGGCGTAGCGCAGGTGCTCGTAGACCTCGTCGGTCACCACCACGCAGTCGTGCTCGGCGGCGAGTCCGGCCACGCGGGCCAGGACGGCGTCGTCGAACACCGTCCCGGTCGGGTTGTGCGGGTCGTTGAGGATCACCATGCGGGTGCGGGGCCCGAAGGCCGCGGCGAGGCGGTCGAGGTCGGGGGAGAAGTGCGGCGGCTCGAGGGGGACCGTGACCAGCCGCGCGCCGGCGAACTCCACCACGGCGCCGTAGAGGTCGTAGTGCGGCTCGAACACGACCACCTCGTCCCCGGGGCGCAGGAACGCGAGCAGGCTCGCGGCCAGCCCCTCGGACGCGCCCACGGTCACGACCACCCCGGAGGCCGGGTCCAGGTCGATCCCGTAGAACCGGTGCTGGTGCGCGGCGACGGCCTCCTGCAGCAGCGGCAGACCCGCCACCGGCGAGTACTGGTTGCCGCCGCCGTGCAGTGCGGCCGCCGCGGCGTCGAGCATCTCCCGCGGGCCGTCGACGTCCGGGAAGCCCTGGCCCAGGTTGATCGCGCCCGTGCGCGCGGCCAGCCGTGACATCTCCTCGAAGACGGTCCCGGTGAGCTCCCCGGTGCCGGTCAGCAGACCGCCCCCGCGGGCCATCCGCTCCCACGGGGGGCCGGACGTGTGCGTGGACGGGACGGCGGCGTCGGTGGCATCCATGGCCGCCAGTCTAGGGTCCCGCGGCGGCTCAGGGCGGCGGCCCGGCGCCGAGGCGCACGAGGGTCCCGGCCAGCCCCTCGACGAACACCGGGAGGTCCGGCACCACGTCGGCGTCGGCCACCACGTCGATGCCCAGGGTCCCCGTGTAGGAGACGACGCCCACGGCGAGGGCCAGGTTGCCCTGCACGGCGCCGAGCTGGAACAGCTCGAGCACCGGTGCCCCCGCGAAGAGCAGGGGCGCCGCGGGGCCGCGCACGTTGCTGAGCAGCACGTTGACGAGCCGCTGCCGGTCCATGACCCGGACCATCCAGCGCTGGGCCAGGCGGCCGCCCGGCCGGTACGGCGGACGGGTCCGCTGCCGGGAGGTGGTGGCCGCGATCCGCCGCAGCCCGGCCACCGGGTCGGGCTCGTCGACGGGCACGGCCACGACGCGCACACCGGCCCGGTTGCCGCCGGCGGGGTCCCCCGCCGCGCGCACGGAGGCGGCCACCGACACCTTCAGCTCCGGCACGCCGGCCAGCTCGCCGCGCGCGGCCAGCAGCCGCCGGGCGCCGCCCGCCACGGCGGTGAGCACCACGTCGTTGACCGTCCCGCCGTGCCGGTGGGCCAGCTCCCGGACCGCCGCCAGGTCGGCGCGCACCAGCACGGCCCGGCGCCGCGCGCCCACGGGCCGGTTGAGGGACAGCGCCGGGGCGCGGCCCTCCGCGAGCGCGCCGCGGACCTGGGCCGCGGCGCCGAGCAGGCGGGCAGCGGCGCGGGCCGGAGTGCGGGCCGGAGCGCGGGCCGTGGCAGAAACGGGCGGCGGGCCGCCCGTCCCCGGGCGATCCGGCGCGTCCGGGGCGCGCGGGGCGCCGCCGGGCTCCGGATCGAACAGGGGCGCGAGCAGGGTCAGGGCCGCGAGACCGTCGGCGAGCACATGGTGCCACCGGATCAGCAGGCCGACCCGGCCGCCGGCGAGGCCGGGGAGCAGCCACAGCTCCCACAGGGGCCGGTCCCGGGGCAGCGGGACGGCGGCGATCCCGGCGCACACCCGGAGCAGGCTCTCCTCGTCCCCGGGCGGCGGCACCGGACGGCTGCGCACGTGCCGGGAGACGTCGAAGACCGGGTCGTCGAGCCACACGGGGCGTCCGCCCCCGGGGCGGGTGAGCAGCCGGCGAAGCGGCCAGACGTCCCGGGTGCGCCGCTCGACGTGCTCCCGCACCTCCGCCAGCCGGACGCGCCCGCCGGCATCGAGGAGGGGACCGGCCTCCAGGAGGGCCAGGGCCGCGACGTGCATGGGCACCCCGCGCCGCTCCACGCGGAGGTTGGCCTCGTCCAGGGCGCTGATCCGCTCCCCGGTCCGCGCCCGGCGGCACTGCATGCCCATGTCGGTGCTCCGCTCTGGCCGGAGGACTCCCTCGTCCACCACGGTACGCCGCCCCGGCACGGAGCGCCCCTAGGATGGCACCCATGCACCGAGCGATCTGCCCCGGCTCCTTCGACCCCCTGCACAACGGCCACGTGGAGGTCGTCGCGCGCGCCGCGGCGCTCTTCGACGAGGTCGTCGTCGCGGTCTCCACCAACCCGCACAAGCGCTACCGCTTCGACGCTGACCGGCGGCTGGCCCTGGTGGCGGAGAGCCTCGCGGACGTCGCCGGCGTCGTCGTCGAGCCCATGGGCGCGGGCCTGCTCGCGGAGTACGCGGCGCAGCGGGGGGCGGTGGCCCTGGTCAAGGGGCTGCGCTCGGGCGAGGACTTCGAGTACGAGGTGCCGATGGCCACGATGAACCGCCACCTCACGGGGGTGGAGACGGTCTTCCTGCCCGGCGACCCCCGGTTCCTGCACCTGTCCTCGACCCTCGTGAAGGAGGTCCAGGGCCTCGGCGGCGACGTCTCCGGGTTCGTGCCGGCGCCCGTGCTGCGGGCCCTGCAGGGCTGAGCGGGCGCGGCCCGTCCCGGCGCGCCCGGACCCGGCCCGTTTGAGAACGCGCGGGGCGGCACGCTAACATGGTCTGTCGGTCAGAATTTCACCAGGAGTCAGTCATCAGTCGCGAGAACAGTTCGCCCCTCACCATCGGTGTCCGGGACCTCGAGCACCGCCCGGGGACGATGCGACGCCTGGAAGAAGTTGTGCCCGCGCCGGAGAACTTCGGCAACGCACTCATCGGCGCCCCGGAGGGCTCGGACATCGACCTGGACCTCCGGCTGGAATCCGTCCACGACGGGATCCTGGTGTCCGGCACGGCCGCCGTGGCCATCCACGGCGAGTGCAGCCGGTGCCTCGACCCGATCGACTACGATCTGGACGTCGACGTGCAGGAGCTCTACGTCTTCGACCCCGCCGCCGACGGCGGGGAGGACTCCGAGGACGACCAGATGTATGAAGTTCAGGACGAGACCATCGACCTCGAGCCCATGCTTCGGGACGCAGTGATCACGCAGCTGCCGTTCCAACCGGTGTGCCGGGAGGACTGCCAGGGGTTGTGCGCCCAGTGCGGCGCGCGCCTGGAGGACGACCCGGGACACCACCACGAGGTGCTCGATCCTCGCTGGAGCGCCCTGTCGGGGCTGCTCGAGCAGGACACCTCGACCCAGACGACCGAACCGAGAGAAGAGAGATAGCCGTGGCTGTTCCGAAGCGGAAAATGTCCCGTGCCAACACCCGTGCACGCCGTTCGCAGTGGAAGGCGACCGCGCCCAAGCTGGTCAAGACCGTCGAGAACGGCAAGGTCACCTACAGCCTGCCGCACCAGGCGAAGGTCGTGACCGACTCCGCCGGCACCGCGCTGTTCCTGGAGTACAAGGGCCGCAAGGTGGCCGACGCCTGACCACGGTGACCTCCACCGCGACACCTCAGGACCTGCTGGAGCGTCTCGGCGTCGACATCGACGCCGGGACGCTTCGTCTTGCCCTGACCCACCGCTCCTACGCGTACGAGCACGAGGGGCAGGGCCACAACGAGCGGCTCGAGTTCCTCGGGGACTCCGTGCTGGGTCTCGCGGTCACCGACGAGATCTTCCACCGCTACCCCGACGACTCCGAGGGCAACCTCGCGAAGATCCGCTCGGCCGTGGTCAGCACCCGCACGCTCGCCGACCTCGCCCGGTCCCTGGACGTGGGCCCCCACATCCGGCTGGGCAAGGGCGAGGTGCGCACCAACGGGCACGAGAAGGCCTCGATCCTCGCCGACACCATGGAGGCGCTGATCGGCGCCGTGTACGTGAGCACCGGCCTCGACGCGGCCCGGGCCTTCGTGCTGCGGCTCGTGGTGCCCCTGCTCGAGGACGGCTTCATGATGAGCGAGGGCCGGGACTGGAAGACCGAGATCCAGGAGCTGGCGGCGGCCCGCGCCCTGGGCCCCGTGCGCTACGCCGTGGAGGGCACGGGCCCCGACCACGACCGCCGCTACGAGGCGCACGTGCTCGTCGGCGGTCAGGACCACGGCACGGGCACCGGCACCACCAAGAAGGAGGCCGAGCGCTCCGCCGCGGCGCAGGCCTACGCGACCCTGGTGGCCCGCCGCGGTGGCTGAGCGCGCGCCCCGGAGCCCCCGTGCCTGAGCTGCCCGAGGTCGAGGTGGTCCGCCGCGGGGTGGAGCGCTGGGTGGTCGGCCGCCGGATCGAGTCCGTGCAGGTCCTGGACCCCCGCTCGGTGCGCCGCCACGAGCCCGGCCCCGTCTCCTTCGGCCACGAGCTCGACGGCGCGGTCGTGGCCGACGCGGTGCGCCGCGGCAAGTTCCTGTGGCTGCCGCTGACCGGGGCGGACGGCGCCCCGCCGCAGGAGGCGCTGCTGGTGCACCTGGGGATGAGCGGGCAGCTGCTGGTCAAGGACGCCGGGCTGCCCGACGAGAAGCACCTCAAGGTGCGGCTGGGCCTGTCCGAGCGCCCCGGCACCCCGGCGGAGCTGCGCTTCGTGGACCAGCGGATCTTCGGCGGCATGCTCCTCGACCGGCTCGTCCCCACCGACGACGGCGCCCCGGGCGGCCGTTCGGCCACGGGCGTCCCGCTGGTGCCCGCCCGGGCCGCCCACATCGCCCGGGACCCGCTGGACCCCGCCTTCGACGCGGAGCGCCTCCACGACCGGCTGCGCCGGCGCCGGACCGGGCTCAAGCGCGCGCTGCTGGACCAGGCGCTGGTCTCCGGGATCGGCAACATCTACGCGGACGAGGCCCTGTGGCAGGCGCGCCTGCACTGGGCGCGGCCCACCGACACGCTCCGGCGGCCCGAGACGCTGCGCCTTCTCGCGGCCGTCCGCGAGGTCATGGACCGCGCGCTGGCGGCCGGCGGGACGAGCTTCGACTCCCTCTACGTCAACGTCAACGGCGAGTCCGGCTACTTCGCCCGCTCCCTCTCCGCCTACGGCCGGGCCTCCCTGCCCTGCCCGCGCTGCGCGGAGGAGGGGCGTAGCACCCTGATCGTGCGGGAGCAGTTCATGAACCGCTCCTCCTACCGCTGCCCGGTCTGCCAGCGCACGCCCCGCAACGCCCGGTTCTGAGACCGGGCACCCCGGGGACCCTTCCGCCGCACCCGTCCTTCTGGACCCATCCTTCTGTCCCCACACCCTCCGAGGAGCACCTCTTGCGCACCGTCAACGCCTACGCCGCCCCGTCCGCCGGCGCACCGCTGGTCCCGACCACTCTCGAGCGCCGGGACCTCGGCGCCCACGACGTCCTCATCGAGATCAAGTACGCCGGGATCTGCCACTCCGACCTGCACACCGTCCAGGGGGACTGGGGCCCCCAGCAGTACCCGCTGACCCCCGGGCACGAGATCGCCGGGATCGTCACCGAGGTCGGCGCCGGCGTCACCCGCCACGCGGTCGGCGACCGGGTCGGGGTCGGGTGCATGGTGAACTCCTGCGGCGAGTGCGCCAACTGCCGGGCCGGCGACGAGCAGTACTGCCTCGACGGCGCCGTGATGACCTACGGCGCCGAGGACCGCGACGGCACCGTCACCCAGGGCGGGTACTCCACCCACGTGGTGGTCACCGAGGACTTCGTGCTGCGCATCCCGGAGGGCATCGAGCTCGACGTCGCCGCGCCCCTGCTGTGCGCCGGCATCACCACCTTCTCCCCGCTGAACCACTGGAAGGCCGGCCCCGGCAAGAAGGTCGCCGTCGTGGGTCTGGGCGGGCTGGGGCACCTGGGCGTGAAGATCGCCCACGCCATGGGCGCGGAGGTCACGGTGCTCTCCCAGTCGCTGCGCAAGAAGGAGGCCGGGCTGGCCCTGGGCGCCGACGCCTACTACGCCACGAGCGACCCGCAGACGTTCGAGGAGCTGGCCGGGACCTTCGACCTGGTCCTCAACACGGTCAGCGCGAAGATCGACCTCGACGCCCACCTGTCGTTGCTGAACGTCAACGGGGCCATGGTCAACGTCGGCGCCCCGGCGGAGCCGCTGGACGTCAACGTGTTCTCGCTGCTGGCCAACCGCCGCACCTTCGCCGGGTCCATGATCGGCGGCATCGGGGAGACCCAGGAGATGCTCGACTTCTGCGCCGAGCACGGGGTGGGCGCCGAGATCGAGGTCATCTCGGCCGAGCAGATCAACGAGGCCTACGAGCGGGTGCAGAACTCGGACGTGCGCTACCGGTTCGTGATCGACACCGCCACGCTGGTCTGATCCCCGGCCCCGCGCACCCCCGGGGCGACCGCACGTGCGGCCGCCCCGGGGGTGCGCCGCGCGCAGACCGTCGACCGGCCCGCCGCCCGATGCGGCGGGGGATCAGCGGGCGGCGGTGGACCCGGTGGCGGGCATCGGGGCGTCGTGGGCGCCCAGGGGGTGGGTCCGGTAGTACTCGGCCAGCCGCGCCATGCCCTCCTCGACCGTCACGGACGGCGTCCAGTCGAGCACCTCGCGGGTGCTCTGCTGCTCGAACCAGTGGGCCGTGGACATCTGCTCGGCCAGGAAGGCCGTCATCGGCGGCTCGTCCGTCCCCGGGCGGACCGCCCACACCTTCTCGATGACCGTGCCCGCGAGGCGGGCCAGGACGCCGGGGATCCTGCGCGTGGGCGGCTCCACGCCGGCCGCCCGGCAGAAACCCGCCACGAGCTCGCCCACGGTGCGGGGCTGGCCGTTCGTGACCACCAGCGCCCGCCCGTGCGCCCACTCGATCCGCTCCAGCGCCCGCACGACCGCCTCGGCCGCGTTGTCCACGTAGGTGGTGTCGATCAGGGCCGCCCCGTGGTCCAGCAGCGGCAGCCGCCCCTTCGCGGCGCGGTCGACGATCCGCTCGACGAGCTGGGTGTCCCCGGGGCCCCACACGATGTGCGGGCGCACGGCCGTGACGCGCATCCCACGGCCGTCGGCCTCGAGCGCGAGCAGCTCGGCCGCGGCCTTGGACCGGGCGTAGTTGCCGCGGGCGTGCACGGGGTCGGCCGCCCGGGCGGGCTCGCCCACGATGGAGTCGCCCGTGTGGGCGACCGACGGCGAGGAGACGAACACCACGTTGTCCACGCCGGCCCGCCGCGCGGTCTCCAGGACCACGCGGGTGCCGGTGACGTTGGTCAGCACGAACTCGTCCCAGTCCCCGGCGAAGGAGACCTTGGCGGCGAGGTGCACGACGTCGTCGACGCCCTCCATGGCCCGCGCCACGGCGTCCGGGTCCGTGACCGAGCCCAGGACCTCCTCGACGTTCGGCTGGTCGGCCAGCGGCGCGTGCCGGCGCTGGAGCAGCCGGACCGTCCAGTGGCGGGCGGCGAGCAGCCGCGCCACGTGCTCCCCGAGCATCCCGGAGGCGCCGGTGACGAGCACCGTCCGCCCGTCGCCGGACAGCTCCTGCCGCCCGCGCTCCACCTCGTGGCTGCCGGTGCCGGCCGGCGGGGCGCCCTCCGTCACGGAGGCGTCGTAGGCGGGGACCTTGTCGTCGTGCGTGCCGTCCTGGCGGTGCTTGCCGTTCACGGGTTCCTGATCCTTCCTCCGGCCAGGGCGTGCTCCGCCCATCCGGCCAGCAGGGCTCGGTCGATCTTGGAGTTGTGCCGGATGTCGGTGGGGTGCTCGGGGACCACGAGCACGGCCGCGAGGTCCAGGCCCGTGGCCTCGCGCACGGCGGCGCGCACGGCACCGGAGAGCAGCGGGTCGGCGGGGCCCGGGCGCGGGGCCGCCGGGACGGTCTCCACGACGGCCACGGGCACCTGCGTGCCCGCCGGGCCGACCCCGACGACGGCGGTGCGGCCGACGCCGGGCACGGTCCGGGCCGCGTGCTCCGCGGCGACCGGCGTCAGCACGCCGCCGGCGGAGACGATGACGTGGGCGAGGCGGCCCTCGACCCACAGCCGCCCGGCGGCGTCGAAGTGCCCGACGTCCCCGGTGCGGTGCCAGCCGGGCAGCTGGGTGCTGAGGTGCTCCGTGTGCCAGAGCCTGTCGTAGCGGTCCTTGACGTGCGGGGCGCGGGCGACGATCTCGCCGGTGACCCCGGGCTCGGTGGTGATCCCGTCGTCGGGGACGCCGTCCGGGCCCAGGGCGGTGACCCCCAGCTCGGCGCCGTGCACGGCGGTGCCCACGCACACGCCGTTGCCGGCGCCGGCCACGGCGGATCCCGCGCTGTCCAGGCCGGCCTGCCGGATGGTCCCGAGGGTCACGTCCGTGAGGGGCAGCCCCTCGGTCATCCCGTAGGGGGTGTGCAGCGTCGCCGCGGGTACGAGTTCCTGCAGCTGCTCCAGGAGCGGCTCCGGGAGGGGTGCCCCGGCCGAGAGCACGAGCTCCACGAGCTCGAGCGCCCGCCGCTGCCCCTCGTCGAGCTCGTGCCGGGTCGCGAGGACGTTGGCGATCGCCGCGGGGGAGAGGAACACGGCCGTGGCCTGGATGGCCGAGGCGGCGTCGGCCAGGGCGCGGGCGGTGAGGGTCTTCGGCGCGGTCACGTCCATGTCCGGGGTCACGGACGTGGTGCCCATGGCGGGTCCCAGCAGCGCGAAGGGCGCGAAGCCCGCCACGAGCCCCGTGCCGGCGGCGAGCCCGTACGTGCCGCGCACGGCGTCCCGCATGGCGGAGAGCTGGCGGTGGGTGTAGACGACGCCCTTGGCAGGGCCCGTGGACCCGGAGGTGAACAGCACCGCGGCGTCCGCGTCCGGGTCCGGGGCGGGCAGGTCGGCGCGCGGTGCCGAGTCCAGCAGTGCGGGGACGTCGTGCGCCACGCCGAGGGCCCGGCGGGACACGGGGTCGAGGGCCTCGAGCGAGATCCGGGTGCCCGGCCAGCCGAGGGCCCGGCCGGCGACGAGCGCCCTGCGGATGCCCACGAGCCAGGCCGGGGCGGCCCCCCGCAGCGCCCGGGTGAGGCCCTTGGGGCCGAGCCCGGAGTCCGCCACGACGACGACGGCGCCGATGCGCAGGCACGCGTAGAGCAGCGCGGTGAGGTCGGAGCCCGGCGGCACCATGAGGCTCACGCGGTCCCCGGGGCGCACCCCGATGCCGGTGAGCCCCGCGGCGAGGCGGTCCACGCGGTCGGCGAGCTCCGCCCAGCTCAGGCTCGCCCGCACCGGGGCCGCGTGCGCCCCCGCGCCCGCGTCCCCGGAGGCGGGGGCCATGTCCACGACGGCGAGGCCGAGGTCGGCCCGCCGCGCGTCGAGCTCCGCGGGGAAGGGGACGTGCTCGCCGCGGGAGACGGCGCGCCGCTGCAGGTGCAGCTCGCGGCGGCGGGGGCCGGGGCCGAAGCGGTCCGCGAGCCAGGCCATCACCGGCGTCGCGACGTCCCGGTCCTCGGGCAGCAGGTGCAGGGCTCCCTCGTAGCGGTGGACGTCGGCGTGCGGCATGCGGCGCACGAGGTCCTGCAGGTAGCGCTCCTGGAACACGGGGTCGCCGATGCCCCACAGCAGCAGGGCGGGGACCTCGCGGGCGGCCACGCCGGCGGCGATCTGCTCGTAGCGGGCGTGCGAGGGGTGGTCCGGGGCGGCTGGGATGTCGGCCACGAAGTTGCGGATCGCCTCCCGCCGGGCGCGCGTGGCGTAGGGCGCCCGGTAGGCCGCCCGCACCTCGCGGGACAGGGACGGCTCCGCCAGTGCCAGGGCCACGTCGAGGAAGCTCGTGGTCCGCTCGGTGAGCAGCCCGTGCGCGGCCGGGGCCAGTGCCAGCCGCAGCGAGGCGGGGATCCGCTCGGCGTTGTCGTGGTGGACGGCGGTGTTGGTGAGGATCGTGGCGCGGTGGACGTCCTGGTGCTCCAGGGCCCAGCCGGAGGACACGAGCCCGCCCCAGTCGTGGGCGAGGGTCACCACGGGGGCCTCGCTCGCGTCCAGGCCGAGCTCGGCCGTGAGGTCGCCCAGATCGCGGACCCGGTCGTCGAGGCGGCGGAAGAGCCCGGTCCGCTCGGAGAACCCCATGTCGAGCTGGTCCACGGCGATCACCCGCCAGGGGTTCGCGGGGTCCGTCCCGGCGGCCAGCACGTCGCGCCACAGGTAGGACCAGGTGGGGTTGCCGTGCACGGCGAGGACCGTGCCCCGCGGGGTGAGGCCGGCGGCCTCCAGGGAGGCCGCGTTGTCGAGGACGTGCCAGCGGCGCCGCCGGCCGGGGACCGGCTCCACGGGGGCCGTCGAGGCCACCGTGACCGTGCGGGACCACGCCGGGTCCACCCCGGGCAGGGGGACCTCCGTCATGGGCAGCCGCGCCGCGTCCGGCCCTCCGGGCTGCTGGGTCGTGGACGGTCGTGTGCGTGCCATGGTCGTGGGGCTCCTCGAGGGTGCGTCTCGTGCGGGGTGTCTCGGGCGGGCGCGGCGTCAGCGCCGGCGGTTCACCAGTCGATCTCCATGTAGGTCGCGTTGAGCCCGGAGCCCACGCCGAGCAGCAGCACGCGCTCGTCGGGCCGGAGCCGCTCGGCCTCCAGGGCGAGGGTCATCGGCAGCGCGGCGGCCGCGACGTTGCCCCAGAACGGGAAGGTCAGGGGGAACTTCTCCGGGTCGATCCCGACGTCCTGGAACAGCTTGTTGGTGTGGGACATGGAAACCTGGTGGCCGATGTAGCGGTCCATGTCCGCCCAGTCCCAGCCGTCCTCGTGCGCGTCGTGCCACGCGTCCGCGAGCAGTCCCACGCCGTGCTTGAGCAGCCCCGTGGCGTCGGTGTACATGCCGTCGAAGCCCCCGATGCACAGCCCGTGGTGCTCGGTCGCGGACCGGGTCACGGACCCCGCGATGCGGTGGCCCTCCGGGTGCCGGTCGGCGGGGCCGACCACGGCGGCGGCCGCGCCGCAGCCGAGGGTCAGGGTGGCGAACTCGCGCACCACGTCCGCCCGGGTCACGTCCGGGCCCTGCAGCCGCTCGTACGTCTCGCGGTGCCAGGGGGTCGGGTCCTCGCCGGCGACGACGACGGCGTAGTCGATCGCGCCCGCGTCGATCATCGTGGACGCGATCGTGAGCCCGTTGACGAAGCCCAGGCACGCGTTGGTGACGTCGAAGTTCAGGGCGGAGGGGGCCAGGCCGAGCCGGTGGTGCACGGACACCGAGACCGCGGGCTCGTAGCCGTCGCGGGTCACCGAGGCGTTGATCAGGAGCCCCACCTGGTCCGGGCGCACGCCCGCGCGGGCGAGGGCCGCCTCGCCCGCCTCCACGGCGCCGTCGGTGAAGTGGCGCCCGGGGGCCCAGACGCGCCGCTCGTTGACGCCCGCGAGCCGCTCGAGCAGGCCCTTCGGCATCTTCAGCCGGGCGAACGTGTCCGCCAGGACCTCGTCGGCGTGGGACGAGGGCACCACCTCGTCCGCCTCGACCTTGGTGATGGCCAGGAGGGCGGCGTTGCGGTGACGGATCGAGGAATTACCGGTCAAGGTCTCTGGCTTTCGTTAGGGTCTCGCCGACGCCCCGGCCCGCCCACGGAGGGCGCGGTCGCGGGGAGGGCAGGTCGTGCTGGTCGCGGTCAGTCTACCGGCCGGTTCCGCGGCGCCGGCCGGGGCCCGGCCGTTTCTCTGTAGGCTGATCATCTTCTCCGCTCCTCGTCCCCGCTCCTCGTCTCCGCCCGCGCCCGCTCCGGGCGGGCCGGCGCTCCCTCCGGTGCGCGGCGCCCGGCCGGCGGCCGCGGGGCCGTCGGGGCGCGCGAGTACAGTGGTGGCGACCCCCTGCCCGCCACGCCCACCCCAGGAGACCGGACACCCGTGCACCTGAAGACCCTGACCGTGCGGGGGTTCAAGTCCTTCGCCTCGGCCACCACCTTCGAGTTCGAGCCCGGGGTCACCGCCGTCGTCGGCCCCAACGGCTCGGGCAAGTCCAACGTGGTGGACGCCCTGGCGTGGGTCATGGGGGAGCAGGGCGCGAAGTCCCTGCGCGGCGGGAAGATGGAGGACGTCATCTTCGCCGGCACCGCCGGCCGGGCCCCGCTCGGCCGGGCCCACGTGTCGCTGACCATCGACAACGCCGACGGCGCCCTGCCCATCGAGTACTCCGAGGTCACGATCTCGCGCACGCTCTTCCGCTCGGGGGGCTCCGAGTACGCGATCAACGGCCGGCCGTGCCGGCTGCTCGACATCCAGGAGCTGCTCTCCGACTCCGGGCTCGGCCGGGAGATGCACGTCATCGTGGGCCAGGGCCAGCTCGACCGCATCCTGCACGCCACCCCGGAGGAGCGCCGCGGCTTCGTCGAGGAGGCGTCCGGGGTCCTCAAGCACCGGCGCCGCAAGGAGCGGACGCTGCGCAAGCTCGAGGCGATGCAGGCCAACCTCGACCGGCTCGAGGACCTCACCGCCGAGATCCGCCGCCAGCTCACCCCGCTGGGACGGCAGGCCAGGACGGCCCGGCGTGCCCAGCGGATCCAGCACGACGTCCGCGACGCCCGCGCCCGGCTGCTGGCCGACGACCTCGTGCAGGCCCGCACGAGCCTCGCCGTCGACGAGGACGCCGAGCGCCGGCTGCGCGCCGAGCGCGCCGAGGCCGAGCAGGCCCTCGACACCGGCCGCGCCCGGCAGGCCGACGTCGAGGCGCGCGCCGCCGAGGCGACCCCCGCCCTGAACACCGCGCGGGACACGTGGTACCAGCTCACCGCCGTGCAGGAGCGCTACCGGTCCCTCGCCTCGCTCGCCGCCGAGCGGCGCCGGCTGCTCGGGTCCGCGGCCGAGCCCGCGGACCCGGGGCGGGACCCGGACCGGCTCGACGCCCAGGCGGCCCGCACCCGCGAGGAGCAGCACCAGCTCCTCGAGCAGGTCGAGGACGCCGTCGACGCCCTCGCCGAGGCCATCCAGGAGCGCGAGGACGCGGAGGCCGCGGCGCGCGACCAGGACGGCGTGGTCACCGGTCTGCTCCGGGCGGCCGCCGACCGCCGGGAGGGCACGGCCCGGCTCACCGGCGCGGTCGCGGCGGCCCGCTCCCGGGTCGAGGCGGCCGAGAACGAACTCTCCCGCCTGCACACCACCCACGCGGACGCCGGGCGGCGCCGGGTGCAGGCCGGCGCCGAGGCGGACAGCCTGGCGCTCGCGGCCCAGGACGCGGCCGGCGCCGCCGAACGGGCCCGCGCCCGCCACGAGCAGGACGCCGAGGCCGCCGCCGGCGCCCGCGCCGCCGCTCGGGAGGCCGAGGCCGCGGCCCAGGAGCTGCTGCGCGCCCACGACGCCCAGCGCGCCCGCGCCGAGACCCTGCGCGCCGCCCTGCGCCAGCCCGACGGCTCCGCGGCGGTCCTCGACGGGCACGCCGACGCCGTGCTCGGCGCCGTCGTCGACCTCGTCGACGTCGAGCCCGGCTGGGAGCGGGCGGTCACCGCCGCCATGGGCCCCTTCGCCGAGGCCCTCGCCGTGCGCTCCCACGGCGCGGCCGTCTCCGTCTTCGAGTCCCTGCGCGCCGACGGCGTGGGCCGGGTGCACCTGCTGGTGGCCGCCGGCGCCCCGGAACGGTCCGGCCCCGCCCCGGCGCTCCCCGACCGTCCCGGGGTCCGGCCCGCCGCCGCGGTGCTGCGGGACGGCGAGGGCGCCGGCCCGGGCGACGACGACGCGCGGCGCGGAGCGGCCGCCGTCCGGGCCCTGCTGGCCGCGACCGTGCTCACGGAGGACGCCGCCACGGCCGCCCGGATCGTGGCCGACCGGCCCGAGCTGACGGCCGTCACCCGGGGCGGCGACGTGTTCACGGGCAGCAGCGCCTGGGGCGGCGCCGCGGAGGCGGCCGGCACGCTCGAGACCCGCGCCGCGGCCGAGGCCGCCGAGGCGGAGCGGGCCGAGCTGGGCGCGGCCCTCGACCGGGCGCGGGCCGCCTCCGGCGCGGCGGCCGCGGCGCGGGACACCGCCCGCCGGGCCGCCGAGGAGACCGCGGGGCTGCTGCGCGCCGCCGAGCGCACGGCGGACCGGGCCGCGTCCGAGCTCTCCCGGGTCCGGGCCGTGCTGGACTCGGCCGAGGCGGAGACCCGGCGCTACGACGAGCAGGTCGCGGCCGCGCGGGAGCACCTGGCCCGGGAGCAGGAGCGGCTGCGCGAGGCCGCCGAGCGGCTCGGGGCCGCCGAGGAGCACGGCGAGGAGGACACCGAGACCGTCCAGCTCGAGGCCGCCGCCCGCCGCGACGAGCTGCACCGGGCCGCCACGACGGCCCGCACCGCGGAGACGGAGGCCCGGCTCGCCCTGCGCTCCCTCGAGGAGCAGGCCCGGGCCCTCGGCAACCGGGCCGCGTCCCAGGAGCGGGCCGCCGCCGCCGAGCGCCGGGCGCGGGAGGAGGCGGAGCGGCGGGCCCGGCGCCGCCGGATCCAGGCCCGCAACGCCGAGGCGGTGCTCGCCGGCGCCGAGCAGCTGCTCGAGCTCGTGGCGGCGTCCGCGGCGGTCGCCGCCGCGGAGCGGGACCGGGCCGAGGCCGTCCGCGCCGGGCTGGACGCGGAGCTGACGGACCTGCGCGCCGCCAACGACCGGCTCGCCGCGCGGCTCGCCGGGCTCACCGACTCCGTGCACCGGGACGAGCTGGCCCGCACCCAGCAGCGCGCCCGGATCCAGGCCCTGGAGGACCGCTCCCTCGAGGAGCTGGGGCTCACCCCGGACGCGCTCGTGGAGCACTACGGACCGCACCTGCTGATCCCCGACCCCGACCTCGACCCCGGCGCCGGCGCCGGCTCCGACCGCGCCCCCGGGGCGCCGCAGGACGACGCGCCGGCGGCGGCCGAGGACGGCCAGGACGCCCTGTTCGGCGTCGCGTCCGGCGACCCGGCCGAGGCCGCGGGAGGCGCCCCCTACGTGCGCGCCCAGCAGGAGGCGCGGCTGCGCCGGGCCGAGAAGGAGCTCGCCTCCCTGGGGCGGGTGAACCCGCTGGCGCTGGAGGAGTTCGCCGCCCTCGAGGAGCGCCACCGCTTCCTGGCCGAGCAGCTCGAGGACCTCAAGCGCTCCCGGCAGGACCTGCGCAGCATCATCCGCGACGTCGACGAGCACGTGGAGCGCGTCTTCGCGGAGGCCTACGCCGACACCGCCCGGGAGTTCGAGGGCGTCTTCGCCACCCTGTTCCCGGGCGGGGAGGGCCGGCTGCGCCTCACCGACCCCACGGACATGCTCAGCACCGGGATCGACGTGGAGGCGCGCCCGGCCGGCAAGAAGATCAAGCGGCTGTCCCTGCTCTCCGGCGGGGAGCGGTCGCTGACGGCGATCGCGCTGCTCGTGGCGATCTTCAAGGCCCGCCCCTCGCCCTTCTACGTCATGGACGAGGTCGAGGCGGCCCTCGACGACCGCAACCTCGGTCGGCTGCTGAGCATCTTCCGCCAGCTGCAGGAGACCTCGCAGCTGATCATCATCACCCACCAGAAGCGGACCATGGAGATCGCCGACGCCCTCTACGGGGTCGCGATGCGCGGGGACGGCGTGACCACCGTGATCGGGCAGCGGCTCGCCGAGCTGCGCTGAGCCCGCCGTGCTCGTGCTCGGGGCGCTACTGCCCGGCGCCGCGCACGGGCGGGGTCTCGGGCCGCTCCATCGTGTCCCGCACCGGCAGCCACGCCCCGGCGGCCAGCAGCATGATCGCCCCGGAGACCCCGAAGGCCCAGCCGAAGCCCGCGGCGTCCGCCAGCGCACCGGCCACCACGGGGCCGAGGATCTGCCCGGCGTCGGCGCTCATCTGGAACCGGGCCAGCACCGGTCCGCCGGCCCGGTCCGGTCCGATGACGTCGGCCACGGTCGCCTGCTGGCCCGGGTTCAGGGTCCCGGAGCCCATCCCGGCCACGAGCGAGAGGACCACGAACCACGGGACGTCCTGGACCAGGCCCAGCCCCATGGTCGCGACCCCGTTGAGCACCAGGCCCGAGAGCACGAGCGGCCTGCGCCCGAACCGGTCCGTGAGCCGGCCGGTGACCGGGAGGGTCATCGCGTTGCCCGCGGCGTAGACCGCCAGGGCCAGGCCGGCCACGGCCGGGCCGGCCCCCAGCACGGCCACCGCGAACAGCGGCACGAGTGCCACCCGGATCCCGTGGGCGGTCCACCCGTTGGCGAAGCTGGAGACCAGGGCGGAGCGGTAGGCCCCCACCCGGCGCGCCTCGGCCACGGTCATCACCGGCTGGTTCCGGCGGTCCGCGCCGGCGCCGAGCACCTCGTCCTTGAGCCGGAAGTGCACCACGGCCACGGCCACCAGGAGCGACACCGCGTAGATCAGGAACGGCGCCTGCATGCCGAAGCCGGCGAGCAGGCCGCCGACCACGGGGCCGAGCACCCCGCCCACCAGGAACGCAGAGGCGTAGTAGCCCGAGACGCGCCCGCGCATCCGCGGCGGCGCCAGCCGCACGATCAGCCCCATCGCCGAGATCGTGAACATCACCGAGCCGATCCCGCCGAGGCCCCGGAACAGCAGCAGCTGCCAGTAGGTCTGGGCGAAGGCGGTGGCCGCGGAGGACAGCGCGACGATGAGCACGCCGGTCACATAGGTCGGGCGCTCGCCGATTCGGTTCAGGATCCGCCCGCCCGCCGGCGCGAAGAGGAGGCGGGCCACGGCGAAGACGCTGACCACGGCCGAGGCCGCGGCCACCCCCACCCCGAAGGTCGTGGCGAACTGGGGGAGCACCGGGGCCACGATGCCGTAGCCGATCGCGATGACGAAGGCGGCGGCGATGAGCACCGTGATCTGCTGGGGAACGCGGTCGCGTTCGGGCGCGGCGGCGGCGGGCTGGACAGGCACCCGTCGAGTCTAGGACCCCGGGCGGCGGCCCGGCCCCGCGACCCCCGGCCCGGGGACCGGGCGGTGTGAGAAGCTGGGCGACGTGGATTCGATACCCGTTCTCGCATACGTGCTCATCGCCGTCGTGGTCCTCGGTCTGCTCGGGCTGGTCCTGCTGCGGGGGCCCAAGGCGCCCCGCGGCGGCTACCCCTCCACCCGGGACCCCGACGACCTCGAGGGCGGCCCCGTCGCGGCCCCCGGGGACCTGGAGCCCGGCACCGCTCCGGTCCCGCCCGCCGACACCCGGCCGGCCCTCGACCGCCCCGAGTCCGCCGCGTCCCGGATGGCGCGGCTGCGCGGGCGGCTGGCCAGGTCCAACAACGTCTTCGGCAAGGGCCTGCTGGCCCTGCTCTCGCGCGACCGCATCGACCAGGACGTGTGGGACGAGATCGAGGAGACGCTGCTGCTCGCCGACCTCGGCACCGACTCGTCCATGGCCCTCGTCGAGGCCCTCCAGCGCCGGGTCAAGGTCGAGGGCACCAACGACCCCGCCCACGTGAAGGCCATGCTCCGGGACGAGCTCCTCGCGCTGGTCGACCCGTCGATGGACCGGTCCCTGGCCGTGGAGCGCAAGGGGCCGGTCCCCGCCGTCGTCCTCGTGGTGGGCGTCAACGGCGTGGGCAAGACCACCACCGTGGGCAAGCTCGCGCGCGTGCTCGTCGCCGAGGAGAAGGACGTGGTGCTCGGCGCCGCGGACACCTTCCGCGCCGCGGCCGCCGACCAGCTCTCCACCTGGGGCGCCCGCGTGGGCGTGCCCACCGTGCGCTCGCACGTCGAGGGCGCCGACCCCGCCTCGGTGGCCTACGACGCCGTGACCGCCGGCATCGAGCACGAGGTGGACGTCGTGATGATCGACACCGCCGGCCGGCTCCAGAACAAGGCGGGGCTGATGGACCAGCTCGGGAAGATCAAGCGGGTCGTGGAGAAGGCCGCCGCGGTCGACGAGGTGCTGCTCGTCATCGACGCGACCACCGGGCAGAACGGCATGACCCAGGCGCGGGTCTTCGCCGAGGTGGTCGACGTCACCGGCATCGTCCTCACCAAGCTGGACGGCACCGCCAAGGGCGGCATCGTGGTCGCCATCCAGAAGAGCCTCGGGGTGCCGGTCAAGCTCATCGGCCTCGGCGAGGGACCCGACGACCTCGCGCCCTTCGAGCCCGAGAGCTTCGTGGACGCCCTGCTCGACTGATCCGTCCCCCTTTTCCCCCACACGCCCGCCGCAGTTCACGTGCTCGTAACCATGGCGGCGGGCGTGAAACATGTCCGCAACCCCGCGCGGCGGCAGGCGAAACATCTCTCTCGGAGACTCGACAGTGAACGGTGAGCACCGGACGGCCCCTCGGGGAACGGGCCAGTGGCACCGGTGACCTGACAAGCTTCAGAGAGAGGTGCACATCGTGGAAATCACCGCTGGACACGTGTGGACGATCGTGGCGGCAGCCCTGGTCTTCTTCATGACCCCCGGACTGGCCCTGTTCTACGGAGGGATGACCCGCGCCAAGGGCGTCCTGAACATGATGATGATGAGCTTCATCTCCATCGCGTTCGTCTCCGTGGTGTGGGTCCTGTGGGGCTACTCCATGAGCGGCGGGGATCCGCTGCTGGGCGGACTCACGGGCAGCCCCGTGCCGTCCTTCGCCCTGGCCGACATCATGGGCACCGAGGACCTCCTCGGCGCCGCCTACGGCGGGACCTTCGCCATCATCACCGTCGCCCTGATCTCCGGGGCGATCGCCGACCGGGCCCGCTTCGGCGCCTGGGCCGTGTTCGTGCCCGTCTGGGCCACGCTCGTCTACGCCCCCCTGGCCTACATGGTCTGGGGCGGCGGGCTGCTCACCGAGGACGGCGCCGTGGGCTCCGCGATCGGCGAGGCCATCGACTTCGCCGGCGGCCTCGTGGTGCACATCAACGCCGGCGTGGCCGCGCTGATCCTCATCATGATCGTCGGCGCCCGCCAGGGCTTCGGCAAGGACCCGAGCCAGCGCCCCCACAACCTGCCGCTCGTGATGCTCGGCGCCGCGATCCTGTGGTTCGGCTGGTTCGGCTTCAACGCCGGTGCCGCGGGCACCGCCGAGCAGGCCGGCCTCATCTGGATCAACACCCTCGTGGCCCCCTCCGCGGCCATGCTGGGCTGGCTGCTCACCGAGCGCATCCGCGACAAGCACGCCACCTCCCTGGGCGCCGCCTCCGGCGCCGTGGCCGGGCTCGTGGCCATCACTCCGGCCTGCGCCAACGTCTCCCCGGTCTGGGCGATCGTGATCGGCTTCGTGGCCGGCATCTGCTCCGCCCTCGCCGTGGGCCTGAAGTACCGGCTGCGCATGGACGACTCCCTGGACGTCATCGGCGTGCACCTCGTCTCCGGCATCGTCGGCACCGTGGCCCTGGGCTTCGTGGCGCTGCCCTCCGAGGGCACCGCGGGCCTGTTCTACGGCGGCGGCTTCGGCCTGCTGCTCACCCAGGTCGTCGCGGTGCTGGTCTCTGTCCTGTACTGCGCCGTGCTCACCTTCGTCATCGCCATCGCGATCGACAAGACCATCGGCTTCCGGATCACGGAGCGGGACGAGATCGACGGCATCGACATCACCCAGCACGCCGAGTCCGGCTACGCCCTGGCCGGGGACGCCACGGGCTCCTTCAGCCCCGGCCGGCACGCCGCGGGCGAGGACGCCTCGTCCTTCGAGCCCGGTCGCTCCGAGCCGGTGCACAGCTGAGCCGTGCGGCGACCGCCGGCGCATTCCCTCCTCACGAAAGGCATCCCTTCCATGAAACTCGTCACCGCGATCGTGCGCCCCGAGAAGTTCAAGGACATCAAGTCCGCCCTCGAGTCCTACGGCGTCCAGGGCATGACGGTCCAGAACGTGCACGGCTACGGGCAGCAGCGCGGGCACACCGAGGTCTACCGCGGCGCGGAGTACACGGTGGACCTGCTCGAGAAGGTCCGGGTCGAGATCCTCGTGGACAACCACCAGGCCACGGACATCGTCGACGTCATCGTCTCCTCCGCGAACACCGGCCGCGCCGGTGACGGGAAGGTGTGGGTCACCGACGTGCACCAGGCCGTGCGCGTGCGCACCGGCGAGCGCGACGAGACGGCGCTCTGACCCCACCCGTCCCGACGGCCGGCCCCCTCCACCGGGAGGGGGCCGGCCGTCGTCGTCCCCGCACGGCGACGGGGCGGGCCCCGCGCCGCCCGGAGTTGCTAACCTTGGACACTGACCCGCCACACCGGGCCGGGCCGCGGCCCGCGGCGCAGACCGCGGGGCACCGGCCGCCTCCCTCGACGAAAGCAGCTTTCGACCCGTGTTCAATTCACTGTCCGACCGGTTGACCGCCACCTTCAAGAACCTCAAAGGCAAGGGACGCCTGACCGAGGCGGACGTCGACGCCACCGTGCGGGAGATCCGCCGCGCCCTGCTCGACGCCGACGTCGCCGTGCCGGTCGTGCGGGAGTTCACCGCCGCGGTCAAGGAGCGCGCCCTCGGGCTCGAGGTCTCCGAGGCGCTGAACCCCGGCCAGCAGGTCGTGAAGATCGTCAACGAGGAGCTGCAGAACATCCTCGGAGGCCAGACCCGCCGGATCCGGATGGCCAAGACCGGGCCCACGATCATCATGCTCGCCGGCCTCCAGGGCGCCGGCAAGACCACCCTGGCCGGCAAGCTCGGCAAGTGGCTCAAGGGCCAGGGCCACCGCCCCCTGCTCGTGGCCTCCGACCTCCAGCGGCCCAACGCGGTCACCCAGCTCAAGGTCGTGGGCGAGCGCGCCGGCGTGCCGGTCTTCGCCCCGCACCCGGGCACCACCTCGGAGTTCGACGACCCCACGGGCGACCCCGTGCAGGTCGCCCGGGACGGCGTGGCCCAGGCCCGCGCGCGGCTGCACGACGTGGTCATCGTGGACACCGCCGGCCGCCTGGGCATCGACGAGGCCCTCATGGACCAGGCCCGCGACATCCGCGACGCCGTCCGGCCCGACGAGGTGCTCTTCGTCATCGACGCCATGATCGGCCAGGACGCCGTGAACACGGCCCAGGCCTTCAACGAGGGCGTCGACTTCACCGGCGTGGTCCTGTCCAAGCTCGACGGCGACGCCCGCGGCGGCGCCGCGCTGTCCGTGGCCTCCGTGACCGGCAAGCCCATCATGTTCGCCTCCACCGGGGAGAACGTCGACGACTTCGAGCAGTTCCACCCGGACCGCATGGCGTCCCGCATCCTCGACATGGGCGACGTCCTCACGCTGATCGAGCAGGCCGAGAAGCAGTGGGACCGCGACGAGGCCGAGAAGATGGCCCGGAAGTTCACCGACCAGGAGGACTTCACCTTCGAGGACTTCCTCGCGCAGATGCAGCAGCTGCGCAAGATGGGGTCGATGAAGAAGATGCTCATGATGATGCCGGGCGCCGCCGGCATGCGCGAGCAGCTCGAGAACTTCGACGAGCGCGAGATCGACCGCGTCGAGGCCATCGTCCGGTCCATGACCCCGCACGAGCGGGTCGCGCCCAAGATCATCAACGGCTCACGCCGCGCCCGCATCGCGAAGGGCTCGGGCGTCACCGTCTCCGAGGTGAACCAGCTCATGGAGCGCTTCGCCCAGGCGCAGAAGATGATGAAGCGCCTGGCCCAGGGCAAGGGCGTGCCCGGCATGCCCGCCGGCATCCCCGGCATGCCCGGTGCGGGCGGCGGCCCGAAGAAGGGCAAGGGCAAGGGCGCCGCGAAGAAGGGCGGGTCCCGCTCCGGCAACCCCGCCAAGCGGGCGCAGGAGAACGCGGCCCTCGAGCAGCAGCGCAAGCAGAAGGCACCCGCCGGA
The DNA here is from genome assembly GCF_006094695.1 of Kocuria rosea. Classification (NCBI taxonomy): domain Bacteria; kingdom Bacillati; phylum Actinomycetota; class Actinomycetes; order Micrococcales; family Micrococcaceae; genus Kocuria; species Kocuria rosea. The sequence continues at coordinate 1,656,582 of NZ_CP035103.1, forward strand.
TCGGCGTTCGGCGCGGCACCGGGGCAGCCGGACCCCGCGGACCTGAACCTGCCCAAGGGCTTCGAGAAGTTCCTGGGGCAGTGATCGCGCCGTGAGCTCCTACCTGTCCGAGACCGAGCTGAAGCAGTTCGTCGACTCGCTGCCCACCCGCCGCCTCGCCGCGGAGGCCCTCATCCGGGACCCCGAGGGCCGCGTGCTCCTCGTGGAGCCCAACTACAAGTCCGACTGGACCGTGCCCGGAGGCACCGTCGAGGCGGGGGAGGACCCCCGCACCGGGTGCTTCCGCGAGGTCGTCGAGGAGGTCGGCCTGCACCTGCCCGAGGGCCGGCTGCTCGTCGTCCACCACGGCGTGGCGATGGGCCTGTGGGGGGACTCGGTCTCCTTCGTCTACGACGGCGGCGTCATCGGCGCCGACACGCCCATCACGATCCAGGAGGAGGAGCTGCTCAGCCACTGCTGGACGGCGCCGGAGGACCTGGACCGGTACCTGCGGCCCGGACTGGCCCGACGCCTGCGGGCGGGCCTGGCCGCCCTCGAGGACGGCACCACGGCCGAGCTCGTCGACGGGCCCCGCTGAGCGCCCCGGGGCCACCGGGCGCACGCCCCGGACCCCCGGCCCGGCCCCGGCGACGGCGTAGCATGGACGCCATGACCTCACTCCCCGCCGACGACATCGCATCCCCCACCTCCGCGTGGGACCTGGTCCCGGCCACGGTGCTGTGCGCGACGGAGGACACCGCGTCCGAAGGACCCGGGCCGCGCCCCACCTGCGAGGGGATGCGCAAGGTCATCGCCCACCACCGCCTGATCAGCGCCTACGCCGAGGGCCCCCGGGCCACGCAGCTGATGTTCCTCGCCGACGCCGAGGGCCGGCTGGCGCAGGGGGCCGAGGACGGCTCCGTGCAGCCCGGCTGCACCCTCGACGAGCTCTCCGAGACCTTCGTGCGGATGACCGGCCAGCAGCTCCAGCCCGAGCACCCGGGGCTTCGCCGGGTGCTGCTCGTGCACCTGGACGCCCCCGAGCTGCCCGTGCTGGCGGCCCTGTCCGGCACCGGCTTCACCGCCGTGTCCCGGCACGGCTGGTCCGTGGTGGTCTTCGACGCCGAGGTCGACTTCTGGGCCGTGCGCACCGGTCTCGCCGAGACCGCCGTGGCGCTGTCCTCGGACGGGGCCACCCGCTCCTTCGAGGTCCTGCTCGCGGGGGAGGACCCGGCGTCCGTCACCGACCTCGAGGCGGCCGACGCCGTGTGCGCCCTCGAGTGGGGCCCCGACTGGCTCCCCGCGGGCGGCGTGTCCGTCGAGGCCGAGCAGACGCCGGCCGCCCGGTTCGAGCGCGACCTCGTCCGGCTGTGCTCCGGCGGCACCTCGGACCTGCAGATCGAGTCCGTGGCCTCCGTCTTCGACCTGGACCCGGCCGAGACCAACCGGCTGCGCAACTACGTGCTGGGGGAGTCCACCGACCTGGTCCTGGAGTCCGTCCTGCAGCTGCTGGGCCTGCCCGTGCTCGCCGCCAAGGTCGTCGAGGGCCACCGGGAGCTCACGGCCACCGAGGGCGCCGAGCACTACGAGCCCACGGGCGTGGGCTCGGCCCTGCTGCGGGGGATGACCACCGAGCCCACCGGCGACGGGCTGTTCGCGCGGTACCAGCGGGCCCTCGTCCGCCGCCCGGAGCTGCTGCTGGCCGTCGCCGGCACCGAGACGGCCCTCGGGGTGGGGCTCGCCGGCGCGGCCCGGCGCGGCGGGGCCGGGGCGCGCGTGCTCGGCACCCTCTCCGCGGCGCTACTCGCGGACGCCGCCGCGGAGAGCGCCTACTACGCCGCCCTGCGCGGCGCGCGCCGCCGGCGGAACGAGGAGCGGCCCGCGGCCCCCGGGCCCGCCGCCCAGCTCTCCGAGCCCTCCGCAGCCCCCGGCTCGCGAGCACGCCTGCGCCGCTTCTTCGGCCTGCACCGCGGCTGAGAGCGCCCCCGCAGGATCCCCCGCGGGGCGGAAGTCCCGCGTCGCCGCCGCGGGCTACCGTGGGGGCGTGCACACCCGACCCACCACCGACCCGGACACCGACCCGGACGCGGGACCGGACCCGGCCCCCGTCCGGCGCGCTCCGCTCGCGGTGCGCGTCACCGCCTGGCTGAACGACCCCGAGGACCCGTTCTGGTCCCGGCCCGCGCCCACGGCGGCCCAGCGGCGCAACGACGTGCTGGCCGCCCTGGGCTTCCTGCTCGTCACCCTCCTCGCCTCCGTGCTGCTGCACAGCTACGCGGGGCTCGCCGAGGGGGACGAGCCCTGGCGCTTCTACCTCAGCACCGTGCTCATCGTGGTGCCCCTCGCCGTGCGCCGCCGCTACCCGCTGCCGGTCGTGGTCGCGTCCTCCGCGCTGTTCCTGGGGCTGACCTACGCGAGCCCCACGGCCGCCATGACGCTGCCCTTCCAGGGCGCCTACTTCGCGGCCCTCTACGCCGCCGTCGCCTGGTCGCGCGACCGCCAGGCCCTGTGGGTCGCCATGTCGGTGGTCGTGGGCACCATGGGGCTGTGGCTGCTCGGCGCCTTCACCATCACCAACGCCTACGCGGACTTCCTCTCCGGTCTGGGCGAGGTCGACGGGCCGCTGCCCCAGCTGCCGTCCTACGCGGTGTACACCCTGATCGTGAACGCCGTGTACTTCGGGGGGGCGGTGCTGGCCGGGCGCGCGTCCTGGCGGGCCGCGCTGCAGCAGCACCGCCTCGCGGCCCAGGCGCAGCGGATCCGGGACCAGTCCGCCGAGATCGCCCGCCGCGCCGTCGTCGACGAACGGCTGCGCATCGCCAGGGAGCTGCACGACGTCGTCGCCCACCACGTGTCCGTCATCGGCATCCAGGCGGGGGCGGCGCGCAAGGTCCTGGACCGTGACCCCGCCGCCGCCACCACCGCCCTGCGCACGATCGAGGCGTCCAGCCGGACCGCCGTGGGGGAGATGCGCCAGCTGCTCGGCGTGCTCCGCGCCGAGGGCGAGGAGGGCGCCCCGGGCCCCGGCGGAGGCGCCCCCGACGCCGCGCGCCGGCCGGACCCCGGCCTCGCCGACATCGCAGCCCTCGCCCGCCGGCACGCGGACAACGGGCTCGCGGTGGACGTCCGCACCGTCGAGGCCGTCCCGGGTGACCTGGACAGGATCCCGCCGGCCCTCGGCCTGTCCGTCTTCCGGTGCGCCCAGGAGTCCCTGTCCAACGTGATCCGCCACTCCACGGCCGGCACCGCGTCCGTCACCCTGCGCACCGGCCGCGGCCCGGAGGGGCAGCCGTGGTTCGAGCTCGAGGTCCTCGACGACGGCTCGCCCCGCCGCGGCACCGCCGGCACCGGGTTCGGCCTCCAGGGGCTGCGCGAGCGCGTCCGCCTGCACGGCGGCGAGGCGGAGATCGGGCCGCGCTCCGGCCGGCCCGGCTGGCGGGTCCGCACCCGCTGCCCCCTGCCCCCCGGCGGCACCGGGGAAGACGCCCCGGACGCGGCCGCCGACGCCGCCTCCGGCGCCTCGGACGGGATTCTGCGAGGATCGGAGGCATGATCCGTGTCCTGCTCGCCGACGACCACGCCCTCGTGCGCTCCGGCTTCGCCATGGTCCTGTCCGTGGAGGACGACATCGAGGTCGTGGCCCAGGCCTCCGACGGCGCGCAGGCCGTCGCCGCCGCCCGCGGCGGGGCCGTGGACGTGGCCCTGCTCGACGTGCAGATGCCGGTCATGGACGGCATCGAGGCCACCCGCCGGATCGTCGGGACCGGGTGCGCGAAGGTCGTGATCGTCACCACGTTCGACCGCGAGGACTACCTCTTCGACGCGCTCGCCGCCGGGGCCAGCGGGTTCCTGCTGAAGAACGCCGACCCGGACGACCTCGTGGAGGCCGTGCGCGCCGTGGCCGGAGGCCACGCGCTGCTCGCCCCCGAGGCCACGCTGCGCGTCATCCGGGCCCTGACCGCGGACGCCCCGGCCCCCGCCCCCGAGGCCGTTCCCGCGCCGGCCGACCCCCCGCCGTCCGACCCCGCCCGGCGCCGGGTCGTCGAGTCCCTCACCGAGCGGGAGCACGAGGTGCTGCTGCTGGTCTCGGACGGGCTGTCCAACGCGGAGATCGCCCAGCGGCTGTTCCTCGGGTCCGCCACCGTCAAGACGCACGTGTCCAACATCCTCGCCAAGACGGGCTCCCGGGACCGGGTGCAGGCCGTCGTCTTCGCCCACCGGGCAGGCCTCGTCGACTGAGCGGGCTCCGCCCCGGGACGGAGGCCGCCGGCCGCGACCCGCTCCCCGGGGCGCCCGCAATCCGCCCGGGTGGGGATCCGCCGGGGCCCCCGCGTTCGTAGGCTGACCACGAGCCGCCCGGCACCCACCGGGAGGACGCACCCCGAGAGGACCCGGGCCCATGAGCACCAGCACCACCCCCGCCGCGACCACGACCCGCTTCCGGAGCCGCCCCGAGGGGCACGTCCTGGAGGCGCGGGGCCTGAGCCGGTCCTTCGGGGGCCGCACCGTGGTCGAGGACGTCTCCTTCCGGGTCGAGCCCGGCCGGATGACCGGCTTCGTCGGCGCCAACGGCGCGGGCAAGACCACGACCATGCGGATGCTGATGGGCGTGCTGCGCGTCTCCGCCGGCGAGGTCCTGTGGGACGGCCGTCCCGCCACCGCGGCGGACCGGGCCCGCTTCGGGTACATGCCCGAGGAGCGGGGGCTCTACCCCAAGCAGCCGGTGCTCGACCAGCTCGGCTACCTCGGCCGGCTCCACGGCATGGACCGCCGGGACGCCCTCGCGGAGGCCGGGCGGCTGCTGGAGCGCTTCGGCCTGGCCGAGCGCGGGAAGGACAGGCTGGAGTCCCTCTCCCTCGGCAACCAGCAGCGGGTGCAGGTCGCCGCCGCGCTCCTGCACGGGCCCGCCGCCCTGGTGCTGGACGAGCCGTTCTCCGGCCTGGACCCCGTGGCGGTGGACTCCATGGTCGAGCTGTTGCGCGAGCACACGGCCCAGGGCGTGCCCGTGCTCTTCTCGAGCCACCAGCTCGATCTCGTCGACCGGCTCTGCGACTCCCTGGTCGTCCTCTCCGGCGGCCGGGTCCTGGCCTCCGGCACGGCCGAGGACCTGCGCCGCACCGGTCCCCGCCGGCACCGGCTGCGCTGCGAGCAGGACGCCGGCTGGGTGCGGGACCTGCCGGGCGTGCGCGTCGTCGACGTCGACGGACCGGCCGCGGTGCTCGAGCTCGAGGACGCCGCCGCCCGCCGCCGCGTCCTCGAGACGGCCGTGCCCCGCGGGCTCCTGGAGTTCGCCGAGATCGTGCCCTCCCTGTCCGACGTCTACCGGGAGGTCACCCGATGAGCGCCCGCCCGCCCGCAGCCCGCCCCTGGTGGATCGTCACGTCCCGCGAGATCTCCGTCAAGCTGCGGGACCGGTCCTTCCTGCTCTCCACGGTGGTCACGGTGCTCCTCGTGGCCGCCTCGATCGCCGCCTCCGCCCTGTTCGGAGGCCGGGCCGCCGACCACGTCCTGGCGACCGCGGCGCCCGACGCGGCGCCCGTCGCGGCGCGGGCCGCGCAGGAGCTGGCCGAGCGCGGCGAGGACACCCTCACCGTGCACTCCGCCCACTCCCCGGACGCGGCCCGCGAGGCGGTGGCCGACGGGACCGCCGACGCCGCCCTGCTGCGGGACCTCGACGGGTGGACGGTGGTCGGCCAGGACGACGTCGACCCCGCCCTCGCGCGGGTCCTCGAGGACGCGGTGGCCGCGGAGATGCTGGCGGCCGGCGCCCGGGCCGCCGGGACGACCGCCGAGGAGCTGACCGCGGGTGCCGAGGTGCGCACCGAGCTGCTGTCCGGCGGACAGGACCGCGGCCCCGCACGGCTCGTGGTGGGCTTCGTCTTCGCGTTCCTGTTCTACCTGGCCGCCATCCTCTTCGGCATGGCCATCGCCAACTCCGTGCTCGAGGAGAAGCAGAACCGGGTCGTGGAGATCCTGGCCACCGCCGTCCCCGTCCGGCAGCTGCTCTACGGCAAGGTGCTCGGCAACTCCCTGCTCGCGTTCGGCCAGATCGGGCTCTACGCCGCGGTCGGCCTCGTCGGCGTCAACGTCACGGGCGCCGCCGCGGACGTCGGCTGGATCCTCGCCGCGTCCGGCTGGTTCGTGGCCTTCTTCGTGGCGGGCTTCGCCGCGCAGGCCTCCGTCTGGGCGGTCCTCGGCTCCCTGGCCTCCCGCTCCGAGGACCTCCAGACGAGCACCGGGCCGATCATGACGGTGCTCGTCGGAGCCCTCTTCGTGGGCCTCTACGCCGAGGGCGCGTGGCTCACGGCCGCGTCCTTCGTCCCGGTCGTCTCCTCGGTGGCGATGCCCATCCGGATGCTGGACGGCGGCGTGGCCTGGTGGCAGCCCGTGCTGTCCCTCGCGCTGGCCCTCGCCGCGGCCTGGGTGCTGCTGCGCCTCGGGGAGCGGATCTACCAGCGCGCCGTGTTCCAGGGCGGACGCTCCCTCACGTGGCGGGAGGCCGCACGCCTCGAGCAGTGAGCGGGCAGCGCGCCGCCGGACGCCGGACTTGACGGCGTCTGGCATACTGGACGGGTACTCGATGCGTGCGGTCCCTCTCGCCGCACGTTTCTCGTGTCCACAGAACCCCTGTGACCGGCCCGCCCCACGGGAGCGAGACCAGGGCGTTCACCTCATCCAAGAACCAGGAGAGTCCACACCAGTGGCTGTTAAGATCCGTCTCAAGCGCATGGGCAAGATGCGCGATCCCCGTTACCGCGTCGTCGTCGTCGACTCCCGCAAGAAGCGCGACGGCCGCGTCATCGAGGAGATCGGCAAGTACCACCCGACCGAGCACCCCTCCTACATCGAGGTCGTCTCGGACCGGGCCCAGTACTGGCTCGGCGTCGGCGCCCAGCCGTCCGAGGCCGTCGCCGCCATCCTGAAGGTGACCGGCGACTGGCAGCGGTTCAAGGGCGAGGAGGGCGCCGAGGGCACCCTCCGGACGCGCGAGCCCAAGGCCGAGTTCGTCGCCCCCGACAAGGGCTCCGTGATCGTCCCCGAGGCGATCACCCCCAAGGGCGAGAAGGCCGAGCCGGCCGCCCCCGGTGCCGAGTCCGACGACGCCCCCGCGGCTGACGCCGAGAAGGCCGAGTAGTCATGCTCGCCGACGCGTTGGAGCACCTGGTCCGCGGGATCGTGGACAGCCCCGATGACGTCGACGTCCGTGTCAAGAGCGGGCGCCGGTCGGAGACCCTCGAGGTCCGGGTGCACCCGGACGACCTCGGGCGGGTCATCGGCCGCCAGGGCCGCACGGCCAAGGCGCTGCGCACCGTCGTGGGCGCACTCGCCGAGGACGGCCCGGTCCGGATCGACGTCGTCGACACCGACCGCACCCGCTGAGGCGCGCACCGGGCGCCCCGGCGTCCGGTCCCGCCGCCCGCACGGTCCCCGCATCCGCACCGGATGCGGGGACCGTCGGCTTTTCCCCGTCACCGCACCCCTCCCCGCGGCCACCCGGCCGCCGACCCCCAGGAGATCCATGAAGGTCCAGGTCGCCCGCGTCGGCAAGCCCCACGGCATCCGGGGGGAGGTCACCGTGCAGCTGTTCACCGACGCCCCGGAGGAGCGCTTCGCCCCCGGCGCCCGGCTGCTGCTCGAGCCGTCCGTCCCCCTCGCCCCCGAGGGCGTGGTCACCGTGCGCGGGGCGCGCTGGAACAAGGCCGTGCTCGTGGTGGCCCTCGAGGAGGTCCCCGACCGCAACGGGGCCGAGACCCTGCGCGGAGCCCACCTCTACGCCGAGGCGCTGGAGGAGGACCCCGAGTCCGACGAGTGGTACGAGCACGAGCTGGTCGACCTCGAGGTGCGCACCGGCCCCGAGGACGGGTCGGGCCCGCGGATCGGCGTGGTCACCGGGCTGCGCACCCTGCCCGTCCAGGACCTGCTGGAGATCGAGCTCGACGAGGGGCGGCGCGAGGCCGTGCTCCCCTTCGTCGAGGAGATCGTCCCGGTCGTCGACCCCGAGGGGGGCTTCGTCGTGGTGACCCCTCCGCCGGGGCTGCTCGAGCTCGGCCTCGACGACGGGAAGCCCGACGAGGGGAACGACGACGACGGGAACGGCGACGCCGTGAACCCCGGCGACGGGAACCCCGGCACCGGGGACCCCGCGGACGGGGCGACGGAGGGCGGGCGCTGATGCGCATCGACGTCGTCAGCATCTTCCCCGAGTACCTCTCCGCCCTGGACCTCTCCCTGATCGGCAAGGCCCGGCAGCAGGGCCTCCTCGAGCTGACCGTGACGGACCTGCGCGAGTTCACGACCGACCGGCACCGCACCGTGGACGACACCCCCTACGGCGGCGGGGCCGGCATGGTGATGAAGCCGGAGCCGTGGGCCGCGGCGCTCGGCGCCGTCCTCGGCGGCGGACCCGCGCCGGCGGGGGAGCGGCCGGTGCTGGTCGTGCCCTCCCCGGCCGGTGAGGTCTTCACTCAGGCCACCGCCCGCGAGCTGGCCCTGCGGGAGCACCTCGTCTTCGCGTGCGGGCGCTACGAGGGCATCGACGAGCGCGTGGTGGACTGGTCCCGCGAGCACTTCGAGGTCCGCCCCATGAGCCTCGGCGACTACGTCCTCAACGGCGGGGAGGTCGCCGTGCTCGCCATGGTCGAGGCCGTCGGGCGCCTCGTGCCCGGCGTGGTCGGCAACCCCGAGTCCCTCGTGGAGGAGTCCCACGCCGACGGCCTGCTCGAGTACCCCGTCTACACCAAGCCCGCGCTGTGGCGGGACCGGCCGGTCCCCGAGGTCCTGCTCTCCGGCCACCACGGCCGGATCGCCCGCTGGCGGCGGGACCGCCAGCTGCAACGCACCGCCGCCCGCCGCCCCGACCTCGTCGCGTCCCTCGACCCCGCCGGCCTGGACCGCGCGGACCGCGCCGTCCTGGCCGAGGCCGGGTGGGTCGTCTCGGGCGGACACGTGGTGCGCGCCGGGGACGGCGCCTCCGGGGAACCTGTGGCATAATGTTCAGCTGTGTGTCTGCTGGGCACGCCCCTGCCGCAGGGGGATGAGCGACCAACAGCCGGACACCCGGGGCCCCGAACAGGGCTCCCGTCACCACGTCTTGCGGATCCCGCACCCGGACCGGGCACCGCCCCGCCACCACGGATCCGTGCCGACCCACGTGAGCGACCTGCGGCGTTCACCAGGAGAGTCACCATGAACATTCTCGACCAGCTCGACGCCAAGTCGCTGCGCAGCGACGTCCCCGACTTCCGTCCGGGCGACACCCTCAACGTGCACGTCAACATCGTCGAGGGCAGCCGCTCCCGCGTCCAGGTCTTCAAGGGCTTCGTCCTCGGCCGCCAGGGCGCCGGCGTGCACGAGACCTTCACCGTCCGCAAGGTCTCCTTCGGCGTGGGCGTGGAGCGCACCTTCCCGGTGCACTCCCCGGTCATCGAGAAGATCGAGGTCGTCACCCGCGGTGACGTCCGCCGCGCGAAGCTCTACTACATGCGCGACCGCCACGGCAAGGCCGCCCGCATCCGCGAGAAGCGCGACAACACCACGGCCAAGTCCTCGAAGTCCGGCAAGGCCGTCAAGTCCGGCAAGTCCGGCAAGTAGGACAGCGCGCGCTTCGGTGTCCACCGGAACCCGCGCACGGGACCCCCGCGCCACCGGGTCCCACGCCGTTCGGCGAGAACGCCAGCCCCGTGCTCGGGGCTGGCGTTCCGTCGTCCTCGCCCTCCTGGCGGCCGTGCTGGTCACGGGTCTGCTGCGCGCCTTCGTGCTGGACGTCTACTGGATCGGGTCGGACTCGATGCAGCCCACGGTCGAACCGGGGGACCGGGTGCTCGTGGGCAAGCTCGTCGACGAGGACGCTCTCGAACGGGGCGACCTCGTGGTCTTCGACGGGCGGGGCAGCTTCGCCCCGCTGCACAGCGACGACCCGTGGCCCGTGCAGGTCCTGCAGACCCTCGGCCGGTGGAGCGGGCTCACCGGCTCGGACAGCGTGTACCTCAAGCGGGTCATCGGCACCCCCGGGGACACCGTCGCCTGCTGCGGTCCCTCCGGCCGCCTCGAGGTCGACGGCGAGGAGGTCGTCGAGGACTACGTCCTCGACGGGGACCGGCCCAGCGAGGTCGAGTTCACCGCGGTGGTCCCGGAGGGCAGGCTCTGGCTGATGGGCGACCACCGGTCGGTGTCGGTGGACTCGCGCAGTCTGCTCGGCGCGCCCGGTGGCGGACTGGTCCGAGCGGATAAGGTCATCGGAGAACCCATTGCTGTTCTGTGGCCCCGGGACCGGGCCGGGCAGCTCTGACGCGATCCGCACGGATCCGGATCCGGACGCCCACAGGCGTCCGCCCAGGAAGGACGAGAGCAGTGGCCGACAGGACCCAGCCCGCCGGCGACGGCGTGCCCCAGGAGAACCACGGCGTCCCCGGTGACGCCGCCGTTCCCGTCCCGGCAGCGCCCACCGCCGACGCGGAGCGCGCCACCGCACCCCTCGACGGCGCCGAGGACGGGCAGGACCAGGCGTCGTCGCGCCGCGCGGGGCGGCGCTCCTCCGACCGGCGCTCCCGCAAGAAGCGTCCCGACACCTTCTGGGGCTCGGCGCGGGAGATCCTCCTCGTGCTGGTCTGGGCCGTGCTCATCGCCTTCGTCGTGAAGACCCTGCTGGTGCGGGGGTTCTACATCCCCTCCGGCTCGATGGAGAACACCCTCCAGCTCAACGACCGCATCTTCGTCAACGTGCTCGAGCCCACCTTCGGCCCGCTCGAGCGCGGGGACATCGTGGTCTTCGAGGACGCCAAGGGCTGGCTGCCGGCCCAGCCCGACAGCGGGGGCGGGCCGACCGACGCCGTCTACGACGCCCTGGCCTTCGTCGGCGTGCTGCCCGACCGCACCGACCAGCACCTCATCAAGCGCGTCATCGGGGTCGGGGGCGACACCGTGGCGTGCTGCGACGCCTCGGGGCGGGTCACGGTCAACGGGGAGGCCCTCGAGGAGCAGGACGCGTACCTCCACCCCGGGTCCGCGCCCTCGGAGCTCGAGTTCGAGGTCGAGGTCCCCGAGAACCACTACTTCGTGCTGGGCGACCACCGGGACGCGTCCGCCGACGCCCGGGTGCACCTGGCCGAGATCGCGGACAACGGAGCGTTCATCAGCCACGACGACGTCGTCGGCACCGCGTTCGTCATCGCCTGGCCGCTGGACCGGTTCCAGCTGCTGCAGAACCCGGACGAGGTCTTCGCCGACGTCGCCGACCGGTCCGCCGGTGGCTCCTGAGCCCCGGCCGGGCCGGCGCGCGGCGCCGCCCCGGGGCGGGGCCCTGGGGCTCGTCGTCGAGCGGTCCCTGCAGGAGCCGGACGGGCGCCTCGTCGGCGGGATGGACGAGGTGGGCCGCGGGGCCCTCGCCGGACCCGTCACCGCCGGGCTGGTCGTCCTGCGACCCGGGACCGGGCGCGGGGTCCCCGGGCTGCGGGACAGCAAGCTGCTCACCCCTGCACGGCGAGAGGCGCTCGTCCCCCGCATCCTCGCCTGGTGCGCGGCCGCCGGCGTCGGCCACGCCTCGCCGCAGGAGATCGACGGACTCGGGCTGACGGCCGCGCTGCGCCTGGCCGGACACCGGGCGATCGCGGCCGCGGCGCGGCGGGGGACGCCGCCCGACGTCGTGCTCCTCGACGGCGCGCACGACTGGCTCTCGGAGCCCGGCGCCGGGACGCTCTTCGGAGACCCCCCGCCCGCGGCGGACGGCCTCCCGGTGCACGGGTGGGACGGACAGGTCGTGACCCGCGTCAAGGCCGACCTGACGTGCGCGTCCGTCGCCGCCGCCAGCGTGCTCGCGAAGGTCGAGCGGGACCGGGTCATGGGCGAGCTCTCCGCGGGCTGGCCGCAGTACGGTTGGGACAGCAACAAGGGCTACGGCGCCGTCCGGCACCGCCGCGCCCTCGAGGAGCACGGGACCACGCCGCACCACCGGCTCAGCTGGCGGCTCACGCAGGCGCCGCCCGCGGCCGCGCCGAGCACGATCGGAGACGGGACGACATGAGCGCCGAAGAACTCGAGAACTTCGAGACGGACCTCGAGCTGCAGCTGTACCGCGAGTACCGGGACGTCGCCGGGCTCTTCCAGTTCGTGGTGGAGACGGACCGCCGCTTCTACCTGGCCAACTCGGTCCGGGTCGAGCCGGTCGAGACGAAGAACGGGCTGTACTTCGACGTGGAGCTCAAGGACGCCTGGGTGTGGGACGTCTACCGCTCCGCCCGCTTCGTGAAGCACGTGCACGTCATGAGCTTCAAGGACGTCAACGTGGAGGAGCTCGCCCACGCGGACCCTTTCGCGGTGCCGGGCGCCGCCGGGCCCGTGCCGGAGGGGCCCGCGGCCCCCTGATCCGCCCTGCACACGGCCCCTGGGGCCCCTCGGCGGGGGACCGGCGCGGCGCACGATGAGGGCACCCGACCGGCCGCCGCCGGGACGGCGCCGCCGAGCAGGGAGGTGTCCCGTGTCCGAGGGACTGGGCGCGCGCGGCGAGCAGCTGGCGGCCGCCCACCTCGAGGCGCGGGGGTACCGCGTCCTGGAGCGCAACTGGCGCGCACGGCCCTCCCGGGACGGACTGCGGGGGGAGGCCGACCTCGTCGCGGAGCACGAGGGCTGGGTGGTCGTCGTCGAGGTGAAGACCCGCTCGAGCCTGCGGTACGGGCATCCGTTCGAGTCCATTACGCGGCAGAAGATCGTCCGTCTGCACCGCCTGGCGGCCGCCTGGGCGCGGGCCCACGACCGCGACCCCCGGGTGGTCAGGGTCGATGCCGTTGCAATTACTTTCGCACACGGCGGAGGGCCGGAGATCGAGGTCCTGCGGCAGATCCAATGAGACGCGGCGCGCCCGGGCCCGCGTGACATGCCTCGTGCGACGTGCCAATGTTGAACCGTCGATGACCGGGAGTAACGACGGAGGTGTGCTGTGGTCGCTGCGGGACCGCTCGCCGCTCCACGACGCGCTGCGGCTCTCGCGGCGGCTGTCGCGGCGGCTGTCGCGCTGACCGCCACCGGGTGCGGCGTGCTGAAGGCCCCGGAGCCCGACGCGATCGCGCAGCCGGGCACCGTGACCACCGCGCCCAGCGGTCTCAGCCCGGGCCCGTACGCCCTCACCACCGACGAGGGCGCGGTCATCACCTTCGACCTGCCCACCGTGCCGGCCCCCGACGACGACGTCGAGCAGCTGCGGCGGGACCTGAGCGTGGAGCCGGTGGTCTACGTGGAGCTGCACATCGACAACACCGAGGGCACCCGCACCGTCCAGATCGACGACCTCAAGGTGATCAGCCACGAGGGCGGGCAGTTCCCGTTCGAGCCGGTCGCCGAGGTCCTCTCGGACTGGGACCCCAACCGCTCCGGGGAGGGGGGCTTCTGGGGCGCCGACGGCTCCCCCCTCGACCCGCAGGAGGGCGCCCGGCTCGACGCCCGCACGCACGAGCTGATCGCCCAGTACACCGGCGCCGTGCCGGTCGGCGCCACGGGCCGGGAGCTCATGGTCGGCGACTTCGAGAAGCTGCCGAAGACCTTCGACGACATCGAGCTGTCCCCGTACCCCAACGACCGGTCACAGGACCCCGCCCCGGTCGGGCACGGGCCCGAGCAGCGCCAGTACCGGGCCGGGGTGCCGAAGCCGGCGCCCCGGGAGCGGATCGAGGCGGAACCGGCGCCGGCACCGGCGGCACCCGAACCCGCCCGTCCCGCCGCGCAGCCGCCTCGCGTGCCTGCCGCGCCGGTGCCGGCCGAACCCGCACCGGCCCCCGAGCCCGAGCCCGAGCCGGCGGCGCCGCAGCCGCCGGTGGAACCGGCGAACCCCCAGCAGCCGGTGGACCCGGTGATCCCTCCCGTCGTCCCTCCCGTCATGCCTCCCGCGGAGCCGACGCCGGAGCCCACGCCGACGCCCGTTCCCCCGGTCGCGCCACCGCCGGAGGAGACCATGCCTCCCGCCGAGAACCCCGCCAGGGGCGAGGTCGCCACCCCCGGGGCCACCGCCGGCGCCTCGGCCTCGCCCTCGCCGAGCACCTCCAGGCGCTGGAACTGGCCCCCGCGCCCGGAGTCCACGCCGACGCCCGCGCCGTCGGCCTCGACCACCGCTCCGTCGCCCGCTCCGTCCCCCACGGCGACACCCACCCCCACGGCCTCCACGGGCGCTCCGTCACCGGCCGCGACGCCCGGGCCGTCACCCTCGCTCCCCAGCGGGGCCGAACTGGCCTGAGCCGGCGGACTTCTCCACCGTCGGGCGGGCGACACCGCCGCGCTCCGCCGGCACGGCACAGTCTGGGAACGAGGAGGTTCCCATGCACCGTCGTCGTCCCCTTCCGTACCCCGTCCCCGGGCGCCGCCCCCGGGACCCCGTCGCGCCCGCCACCGGGGTGCGCTGATGGGCTTCGCACGCACCTGGGCGGTGGCCCTGGTCGGGCTCGACGGGTCGATGGTGGAGGTCGAGGCGGACATCGGGCAGACCCTGCCCGCCTTCTCCATCGTGGGGCTGCCGGACGCCGCGCTCAACGAGGCGAGGGAACGGCTGCGGGCGGCGGCGCGCAACAGCGGGATGCCCCTGAGCCCGCGCAAGCTCACGGTCAACCTGACCCCCGCGACGCTGCCCAAGCGGGGATCCCTCTTCGACCTCGCCATCGTGATGAGCGCCCTGCAGGCCGCCGGTGACGTGCCCGCAACCGGACGGACCGTCTTCCTGGCCGAACTGGGCCTGGACGGGGCGCTGCGGCCGGTGCGCGGCATCCTGCCGGCGGTCATGGCCGCCGTGCGCGCCGGGCACGAGCGGATCGTCGTCCCGGCGGCCAACGCGGCGGAGGCGGGGCTGGTCCCCGGCGCACGGGTGGAGGGCTTCCGCTGCCTCGCCGACGTGCTCGCCGGCGCCGGGGCCGATCCCGCCGGTCTGTGCCGGCCGGCACCTGCCGGGTCCGTCCCGGGCGGGGCAGCGCCGGGCCTGCCCGGGACGGACGGCGTGGGGACCCACCCCGCACCCCGCGCCGCACCGGATCTCGCCGACGTCGCCGGGCAGACCGACGGGCGCCTGGCCCTGGAGATCGCCGCCGCCGGCGGGCACCACCTGCTCATGGTGGGCCCACCAGGATCCGGCAAGACGATGCTCGCCGAGCGGCTCCCGGGCCTGCTGCCGGACCTCGAGGACGACGCCGCGATGGAGGTGACGGCCGTCCACTCGCTCAACGGGGCCGCCGGGCGGTGCACCGCCCTGATCCGGCGCCCTCCCTTCGAGGCGCCGCACCACACCGCCTCGGCGGCCGCCCTGTTCGGGGGCGGGTCCGGGATCCCGCGCCCCGGTGCCGCCTCCCGGGCGCACCGCGGCGTCCTCTTCCTCGACGAGGCCCCCGAGTTCGACCGTGGGGTCGTCGACGCGCTGCGCCAGCCCCTCGAGAACGGCCGGGTCGTGATCGACCGGTCCACGGCCTCGGCGGTCTATCCGGCCCGCTTCCAGCTGGTCCTCGCGGCGAACCCCTGCCCGTGCGGGCAGGCCGGGGGCCGGGGCGCCGACTGCACGTGCACCCCACGGATGCGCCGCAGCTACTTCGGCAAGCTGAGCGGTCCGCTGCTGGACCGGGTGGACCTGCAGATCGCGGTGCCGAAGGTCTCCTACGGCGAGCTCGCCGCCGGGGCGGGACAGGGGGAGAGCACGGCGGAGGTCGCCGTGCGCGTCGCCCGGGCGCGGGCGGCCCAGGCGGAGCGTCTGCGCGGCCTGGGGCTGCGCACGAACGCCGAGCTCGGGGGCAGCCTCCTGCACGGTGCCCTGCGTCCCCCGCGCCCGGTCACCGCCCCGCTGGAGCGGGCCATGGACCGAGGCTCGCTGACCGCCCGAGGGCACCAGCGGGTGCTCCGGGTCGCCTGGACGCTGGCCGACCTGGAGGGCCGGGGCGTCCCGGTGCTCGACGACGTCGACACCGCGCTGTACTTCCGCTCCCTCGTCCCGGCCTGAGCGCCGCCGCATCCGCCCCGTCCCGCCCGTCCCGCCCCGTCCCGCCCGTCCCGCCCCGTCCGGCCCGGTTGGTCCGGTCCGACCCATTCCGTCTAGTCCGACCCGTCCGCGACAGGAAGGCCCGCCATGCACTCCGCCCCGCCCGGCACACGCTCCGGCCACGACCCGCTGCTGCTGGCCCGCGCCGGGCTGTCCCGGCTCGTGGAGCCGACCGACGCCACCGCCATGCTGCTGCTGGCGGCGCTCGGACCGGTCGCCGCGCTCGAGATCGCCACGGGGACGCGCCCCATCGGCGCCGGGGAGCACCCGGTGTTCGTGCGGGCGGCCGCCGAGGCCGGGTACGGTCCCCGGCAGGTCGACCTCCGGCGCGCCCTGGCCCGCTGGGCGCCCCGGGCGGCGGACCTCGACCCCTCCGCCGACCTGGGGATCGCCGCCCGGGCGGGAGCGTGGTTCGCGATCCCCGAGGACCCCGACTGGCCGGCGGCGCTGGCCGACCTGGGCCTGTTCCAGCCGGTGGGCCTGTGGGGCCGCGGCGACCGGCGGCTCCTCGGCTTCCCCGCCGCCCGCTCCGTCGCCGTCGTCGGCTCCCGGGACTGCTCGACCTACGGCCGGCAGGTCGCCCTGGACATCGCCGGCGCCCTGGCCGCCCGCGGCTGGACGGTGGTCTCCGGCGGTGCCCACGGCATCGACCAGGCCGCCCACTCGGCCGCGCTGGCCACCGGCACCGCGCACCCGCCCACGGTGTCGGTCATGGCGTGCGGGATCGACCGCCTCTATCCTCCGGGCAACCACGAGCTGCTCCACCGGGTCGAGGCCGCCGGGCTGCTGCTGGCCGAGGCCGCCCCCGGGTGCACGCCCAGCCGCTACCGCTTCCTCCAGCGCAACCGGATCATCGCAGCCCTCTCCGCCGGCACGGTGGTGGTCGAGGCCCGGTGGCGGTCCGGGGCGCAGAACACGGCCCACCACGCGGACGGGCTCAGCCGCCCGGTGGGCGCGGTGCCCGGCAGCGTCCACGCCGGCACCTCCGCCGGCTGCCACCGGCTGGTGCGGGAGGGCACCGCCGTCCTGGTCACGGACGTCGACGAGGTGCTCGAGCTCGTCCAGCCCCTCGGGACGGCGCCGGCGCCCGACCGCCCCGCCCCGGCCTCCGTCGTCGACGGGCTCTCGGACCGGGACCGCGTGCTCCTCGACGCGCTGCCGATGAGGGTGCGCAGCCGCCCGGACCACCTGTCCCGCGTCGCCGGCCTGTCCGCCCGCGAGGTGCTGGGCGGGCTGCGCCGGCTCGAGGGGCGCGGCCTGGCGGAGGGGGCGGGGGAGGGGTGGCGCCGCCGCTAGAATCGCCGCATGACCTCCGACGCCGCCCCGCTGCCCACGGCCGTGGTCCGGGCCCTGGAGCGGTACACGGACCACCTGGTGCACGAGCTGGCGCGCAGCCCCCGCACCGTGGACGCCTACACGGGCGACCTCCGCGCCCTCTTCACCTGGCTGCACGCCCGGTACGGGGTCGCCGCGCCGGCCGCCGTGGACCTGGAGATGCTCCGGGCCTGGCTGGCCGCCCGGCACGCCGAGGGGGCGGGCCGCTCGTCCATGGCCCGCTGGACGGCGTCGGTCCGCGGGTTCTTCGGCTGGGCCGCCGGCACCGGCCTGGTGGGCGCCGACCCCAGCCTGCGGCTCGTCGCCCCGCGCCGCCGGCGCCACCTCCCGGACGTCGTGCCCGCCGACGGGATGCGCGAGCTGCTGGACGATCTCGCGGCCCGCTCCACCGAGCCCGGGACCGCGGGGGTGGAGGGCGCGCTCGTCGCCCGGGACCGCGCCCTCCTCGAGCTGCTCTACGCCACCGGTGCGCGGGTGGGCGAGCTCACGGGTGCCGACGTCGACGACGTCGACCGCTCCCGCCGCGTCCTCACGGTGATCGGCAAGGGCGACAAGCAGCGCACGGTGCCCTTCGGCCGCCCCGCCGACGACGCGCTGCAGCTCTGGCTGGCCCGCCGGCCCGTGCTGGCCGCGGCGGGCAGCGGGCCGGCGCTGTTCCTCGGGTCCCGGGGCGGCCGGATCGACGCCCGACAGGTCCGGCGCGTCGTGGAGCGGGAGCTCGGCACCGTCCCCGACACCGCCGCCCGGGGTCCGCACGCCCTGCGCCACTCGGCGGCCACGCACCTCGTGGACGGCGGCGCCGACCTGCGCACGGTGCAGGAGCTGCTGGGGCACGCCTCCGTGGCGACCACCCAGATCTACACGCACGTCTCCGTGGACCGCCTGGGAACCGTCTACCGACAGGCCCACCCCCGGGCCTGACGTGCGCCGGGGCGGAGGATCGCGGAGCAACACGGCGTCCCGGGTTGACGCCCGTGGAATGTTTGCAGTTGAATGAGTGGCGTATTGTACTCGACGTCCCGGACACGGCAACACGCTCGGAGCCGGCCGGAACGACGGGTGCGGCACCCGGGCGACCGGACGCCGCGCGGGCCTCGAATCCCCGCGGCGGGACGCGAGCCCGGACAACAGCATCGTCCGGTCGCGGCACGCTCGCCGCGGCCCGACGGGTGGGACCGCTTCCGTGCAGGGCGTTGGGGAAGACGTACCTACACGACGGAGGAACAGGTCATGTCTGCACCCACCACGCGCGGAGTGCTCTACGTGCACTCGGCTCCGCGAGCGCTGTGCCCGCACATCCAGTGGGCGCTGGAGTCGGTCGCGCGCCAGCGCACGGAGCTCGAGTGGACCCAGCAGAACGCCGAGCCCGGTTCCGTGCGCGCCGAGCTGGAGTGGTCCGGACCCGCGGGGACCGGCGCCCTCCTCGCCTCGGCGCTGCGCACGATGGGCCGCCTCCGGTTCGAGGTCACCGAGAACCCGTGCCGCGGCCACGACGGCGCCCGCTGGTCCTTCACCCCCGACCTCGGGATCTTCCACGCGACCACGGACGCCGCCGGCAACATCATGGTCTCCGAGGACCGGATCCGCTACGCCTACGAGACGGCGGCCGGCAACCCGCTGCTCGTCATCAACGAGCTCTCCCTCGCCCTGGGGGAGGCCTGGGACGAGGAGCTCGAGCCCTTCCGGCACGCCGCGGAGGGCGCCCCGGTGCGCTGGCTGCACCGCGTCGGCTGAGCCCCCGCGGCCCCGCCCCGCCTCCGGGGGCACGGGCCCGCAGCGCGCAAGAGGGCCGTCCCGCGATCAGCGGGACGGCCCTCTTCCGTGCGTCCGAACGGTCCGCGCCCGGACGGGCTGCGCCCGACGGCGCGGGCGCGGCGGGCGTGCGCTCAGACGGTGCGGAACGCGGCGACCGCGTTGTGGCCGCCGAAGCCGAAGGAGTTGGACACGGCCACGAAGTCCCCGGAGGGAAGGTCGCGGGCGTCGGTGACGACGTCGAGGTCGATCTCCGGGTCCTGGTTCTCCAGGTTGATGGTGCAGGGCGCGGTGCGGTGGTGGACGGCCAGCACGGTGAGCACGGCCTCGACGGCGCCCGAGCCGCCGAGGATGTGGCCCGTCATCGACTTGGTCGCCGAGACGCACATGTCGTCCACCGCCGAGCCGAACGCCCGGCGCAGGGCGCCGGCCTCGGGGGCGTCGCCCTTGGGCGTGGACGTCGCGTGGGCGTTGACGTGCTTGACGTCGGCCGGACCGAACTCCCCGGTCTCCATGGCCTCCGCGAGGGCGCGGGCCGCCCCGCGGCCCTCCTCGTCGGGCGCGGTGATGTGGTAGGCGTCCGAGGTGAGGCCGGCGCCGGCGAGCTCGGCGTAGATCCGTGCGCCGCGGGCGCGGGCGTGCTCCTCCGACTCGAGGACCACGGCGCCGGCGCCCTCGCCCATCACGAACCCGTCGCGGGCCGTGTCGTAGGGGCGGGAGGCGCGCTCCGGCTCGTCGTTGCGCTTCGACAGCGCCTGCATGGAGGCGAACGCCGCGATGGTCACGGGGTGGATCGCGGACTCGGCGCCGCCCACCACCACGAGGTCCGCCTTGCCGGAGCGGATGAGGTTCATGCCCTGGTAGAAGGCCTCCGTGCCGGAGGCGCACGCGGAGACGGGCGTGATGGACGCGGCCCGGGCCTTGAGGTCCATGCCCACGGCCGCCGCGTTGCCGTTGGGCATCAGCATGGGGACGGTGAGGGGCATGACGCGCCGGGCGCCGCGCTTCTGGAGGGTGTCGTAGGCGTCCAGCAGGGTCCAGACCCCGCCGATGCCGGTGCCGAAGGCCACGGCGAAGCGGTCCGGGTCGACCTCCTCGGAGGTCTCTGCGTTGTTGCCGGAGAAGCCGGCGTCGGCCCACGCCTCGCGGGCGGCGATGACGGACAGCTGCCCGGAGGGGTCCAGACGCTTGGCCTCGACCCGGGAGAGCACCTCGCTGGCGGGGGTCGAGACGGGCGCGGCGATCCGCACGCCCAGATCGTAGGTGTCCACCCAGTCGTGCTCGATGGCTCTGACACCGGAGACGCCCGTGGTGGCGCTGCGCCACAGCTCGGGGACGGTGCCACCGATCGGGGTGGTGGCACCGAGACCGGTGACGACTACTTTGCGGGTCATGACTGCACTTCCTCGTGTCCTGGGGTGATGCGGCGGGCGGCCCGCCCGGTCGCGGGTCGGTGCGGCGCGGCGGATCCTGCGGTCCGCCGCGCCCCGCACCGACCGGCCGGATCAGGCCTGGGCGTTGTCGATGAAGTTGACGCCGTCCTCGACGGTCTTGAGGTTCTTGACCTCTTCGTCGGGGATGGTCACGTCGAACTTCTCCTCGGCGTTGACCACGATGGTCATCATCGAGATGGAGTCGATGTCGAGGTCCTCGGTGAAGGACTTGTCCAGCTGGACGGCCTCGGTCTCGAGGCCGGTCTCCTCGTTGACGATCTCGGCCAGGCCGGTCAGGATTTCCTCTTTGCTCGCCATGGTGGCTTCCTTTCTCTGCGGCTGCCGGAGCAGCCGGTGGTGACGTGCGCCCCGGGCAGGTGCCGGGTGCATCTGTCCCGGTCGGGCCGTGGGCCCGGACCGGGGGACATCGGGTGTGCGGTTCAACCCTACGACGACTCGCAGGGCCCCGCGGCGGCACCGACACGTGAGCAGGACCCCGGGGGCCCGGTCCGCGTGCCGGCGGCGGTCAGGGGAGGACGACGACCTGCGCCCCGTAGACGAGGCCGGCGCCGAAGCCGATCTGCAGCGCCAGCTTCCCGGACAGCTCCGGGTGCTCGGCGAGCAGGCGGTGCGTGGCGAGGGGCACGGACGCGGCGGACGTGTTGCCGGAGTCGGCGATGTCCCGGGCGATGACCACGGACTCGGGGAGCTTGAGCGTCTTGGCCATCTGGTCGATGATCCGCATGTTCGCCTGGTGGGGGATGAAGGCGCTCAGGTCCTCGGGCCGCACCCCGGCCACGTCCATGGCCTCCTGCGCGCGCTTGGCGACCTCCCACGAGGCCCAGCGGAAGACCGTCTGCCCGTCCTGGCGCAGGGTCGGCCAGAGGGTGGCGTCCTCGCGCACCGCGCCGGTCTCCGGGTCGAGGAGGTCGGGGGACTGGGCCCGCTCGCGCCCCTGCTCCACCGCCCGGATGTCGGTGAGCGGGTGGGTCATCCGGATGGCGTCCCACTTGGAGCCGTCGGAGCCCCACACGGACGGGCCGATGCCGGGGGTGTCGGAGGGGCCGATGACCACGGCGCCCGCGCCGTCGCCGAGCAGGAAGGAGATGGAGCGCTCGGTGTTGTCGATGACGTCGGAGAGCTTCTCCACGCCGATGACCAGCACGTAGTCGGCCGCGCCCGAGCGGACGAGCGCGTCGGCCTGGGCGACGCCGTAGCAGTAGCCGGCGCAGGCCGCCGAGATGTCGAAGGCCGGTGCCGGGGTGGCGCCCAGGCGGTCCGCCAGGGCCGCGGCGGCGGACGGGGTGAGGTAGGGGAAGGAGATCGTGGAGACGATGACCGCCCCGAGCTGCGAGGCCTCGATGCCGGCGGCGGCCAGCGCCTCGCGGGCGGCGTGCTCGGACATGTCGAGGACGCTCACGTCCTCGGCGGCGCGGTGCCGGGTCCTGATGCCGGTGCGCTGCTGGATCCACTCGTCCGAGGACTCGATCCACTGGCAGACGTCGTCGTTGGTCACCACCACGTCCGGGCGGTAGACGCCCAGGCCGAGGATCCGGGAGTGCGCGTTGGTCTGTTGCTGCTTCAGGGTCACCACAGGGGTCGTTGCTCCTTCGTGCGGCCGGGCGGGACGGACGGGCCGGCTGGGCGGGGCGGAACGGCTGCTCCGGCCTCGGGACGGGCGGCGCACGAGGTGCGCGCGCGGACGTCAGTCAAGAATACTCCTGGCCTGCTCCAGCTCCGCCGCGGAGTTCACGGCCAGGGCCGGGACGCCCTTCATGCCCCGCTTGGCCAGGCCGACGAGGGTGCCCGCCGGCGGGAGCTCGACGAGCTGCTCGACGCCGCGCTCCAGGAGCGTCCGCGTGCACAGGTCCCAGCGCACGGGCCGGCAGACCTGGGCCACGAGCGACTCGAGGTTGGCGGCGCCGCCGCTCACGGGCTCGCCGTCGGCGTTGGAGAGCAGCGGATGCACGGGGTCGGCGGGCGAGAGCCGGGGGACCAGCTCGTGCAGGGGCTCCAGGGCCGGGGCCATGTGCTCGGTGTGGAAGGCGCCGGCTACCTTGAGGGCGATCACCCGGGCGCGGGCCGGCGGGGCCGCGGCGAGGGCGGCCAGCTGCTCGAGGGTGCCGGCGGCCACGGTCTGCCCGCCCCCGTTGGCGTTGGCGGGCGTCAGGCCCGCGGCCTCGATGGCGGCGAGGACCTCGTCCTCCTTGCCGCCGAGCACGGCACTCATGCCGGTGGGGACGGCGGCGGCCGCCCGGGCCATGGCGTTGGCCCGGGTGCGCACGAAGGCCATGGCGTCGGCCTCGGTGAGGGCGCCGGCCAGGGCGGAGGCGGTGATCTCACCCACCGAGTGCCCCGCGAAGACCAGGTCGTCCCGGCCGGGGCCGATCCGGTCCCCGAGCAGCCGGCCCGCGACGAGGCCCGCGGCCACAATGAGGGGCTGGGCCACCGCGGTGTCCTTGATGGTGTCCTCGTCGGCCTCGGTGCCGTAGTGCACGAGGTCGAGTCCTGCGGCCTCGCCCAGCTCCTCGAGGTGGGCGCGGACGCCGTCGAGGGCGAGCCATTCGGTGAGGAAGCCGGGTTTCTGGGAGCCCTGTCCGGGGCAGACGATCGCGATCACCGCTACAGCTTCGCAAGGATGGGCCCCCGCGCGGTGGCCCGGAGGCCACCAAGCCCGGCGGCGGTGTTTGTAGGGATGCTACAAGACCGGTCCCACGGCGGGGGCGGAGGTGTCGATGGGGGCGCACGAGTCCGCGAGCCGGCCCGCCACGAGGGCGCAGTGCAGCACGAACGCGTCGCGGGGGACCAGGGGGTCCCAGCCGGTGAGGTCGCTGATCCGGCGCAGCCGGTAGCGCACCGTGTTGGCGTGCACGAACAGCTCCCGGGCGGTGGCCTCGAGGGAGTGGCCGACGGAGACGTAGGCGGACAGGGTCTCCACGAGCCCGGTCGCGGAGCGCGTCAGCGGGCGGTAGACCGACTCGACCATCGCCGTGCGCGCGCTCTCGTCCCCGGCCATGGCCCGCTCCGGCCACAGGTCCTCGGAGTGCACCGGGCGGGGCGCCGCGGGCCAGGCCGGCGCCACGGACAGGGCGGCGTGGGCGAGCCGGGCGGAGCGTCCCGCCGCGAAGACCGTGGGGGACTCCGGGCCGTAGGCCACCGGTCCCGGCCCGAACGCGGCGGCGAGCTTCTCGAGGGCGAGGTCCCGGTCGGACAGCCCTCCGAGGATGAGCACGAGCCGGTCGCCCTGGATGGAGACGAGAGAGTCCTGCGCGTGGCGGCCGGCGAGCCTGCGCAGCCGGGCCACGGTGGACGGGCCGGCGCCCTCGGGCGCGGAGCCCGTGAGCACGGTGACCGGGCCCGTCGAGGTCCAGCCCAGGGCCGCGACGCGGGAGCGCAGCGCGTCGGAGTGCTCCCCCCGGAGGATCCCGTCGACCACGAGGGACTCCAGCCGGGCGTCCCACGACCCGCGGTTCTCGGCGGCGCGGGCGTACACGTCCGCGGCGGCGAAGGCGATCTCCCGCGAGTAGCGCAGCACGGCCTCCCGCAGCGCGGCCTCGTCGTGGTGCTTGGCGAGCTCCGGGACCTTCTCCTCCACGACGTCCACGACGATCCGCAGCAGCTGCAGGGCGTGCTGGAGGGAGATGGAGCGGGTCAGGTCCGTGGGGGCGCCCCGGAAGACCTGGGTGAGCACCCACAGGGGCTCCTCCGGGTCCTCGTACCAGCGCACGAACGAGGAGATGCCCCGCTGGGCCACGAGGCCCAGCTCGGAGCGCTCGTCGGCGCGCAGCTCCTCGAACCAGCCGAGGTCCGTCTCGAGCCGGCGGGTCGCGACCGTGGAGATCGCGCCCAGGTTGGCCTTGAGGTTCTCGAGCGTCCTGGGGTGGGGCGGGGCGACGGGACGGTGCCGGTCGGTGGACCGTCTGCGCGAGGGGCGCAGCCAGCGCGTCGTGGTGTTCCCGTCCTGTCCAGCCATGCCTCCGAGCTTAGAGCACCGGATCGCCGCCCC
The DNA here is from genome assembly GCF_006094695.1 of Kocuria rosea. Taxonomy (NCBI): domain Bacteria; kingdom Bacillati; phylum Actinomycetota; class Actinomycetes; order Micrococcales; family Micrococcaceae; genus Kocuria; species Kocuria rosea. The sequence goes on from NZ_CP035103.1 coordinate 1,681,081, forward strand.
GGACCCGGGGACGACGACGGCGCCCCGCCCACCCGGACGCGGGTGGGCGGGGCGCCGTGGTGCGCCGGAGGGCTCGGCTCAGGCGTCGCCGCCCGCGTTGCCGGAGGTGCCGGCGGTGACGTCCTTGAGCGAGTACTTCTCGATCGCCTCGCCGGGAGCGCGCCAGTCGACCTCGCCGCGCTTGGCGAGCATCTCCAGGGCACGGACCACCATCGAGTGGGAGTCGATCTTGAAGAACCGGCGGGCGCCGGCGCGGGTGTCCGAGAAGCCGAAGCTGTCGGCGCCCAGGGACGCGAACTCGTTCGGGACGAACTGGCGGATCTTGTCCGGCAGGTCCGCGCTGAAGTCCGAGACGGCCACGACCGGGCCCGTGGCCCCGGCCAGCTGCTGGGCCACGAACGGGGTCCGCGTCCCGTCGCCGGGGTTGAGGAACGCCTCCTTCTCGGCCGCCAGGCCGTCGCGGCGCAGCTCGACCCACGAGGTCACCGACCACACGTCGGCGGAGACGCCCCAGTCCTCGGCGAGCAGCTTCTGCGCCTCGAGCGCCCACGGCACGGCCACGCCGGAGGCGAGCAGCTGCGCCCGGGGCCCCTCGTTCTCGGCGGGCTTGAGCAGGTAGATGCCCTTGAGGATGCCCTCGACGTCGACGTCCTCCGGCTCGGCCGGCTGCTGGTACGGCTCGTTGTAGACCGTCACGTAGTACATGACGTTGTGGTCCTCGTCGCCCGTGCCGTACATGTGCTCGAGGCCGCGCCGGACGATGTGGGCGATCTCGTAGCCGTACGCGGGGTCGTAGTGGATGACCGCCGGGTTGGTCGCGGCCAGCAGCGGCGAGTGGCCGTCGGCGTGCTGGAGGCCCTCGCCGGTGAGCGTGGTGCGCCCGGCGGTGGCCCCGATGATGAACCCGCGGGTCATCTGGTCGGCGGCGGCCCAGAAGGAGTCGCCGGTGCGCTGGAAGCCGAACATCGAGTAGAAGATGTAGACCGGCACCATGGGCTCGCCGTGGGTGGCGTAGGCGGTGCCCGCGGCGGTGAACGCCGCCACGGAGCCGGCCTCGTTGATCCCCGCGTGCAAAATCTGGCCCTGCGGGGACTCCTTGTAGGCCAGCATCAGCTCGCGGTCCACGGAGAGGTAGTTCTGCCCGTTGGGGTTGTAGATCTTCGCCGTGGGGAAGAACGAGTCCATGCCGAAGGTGCGGGCCTCGTCGGGGACGATGGGCACGATCCGGTGGCCGAACTCCTTCTCCCGCAGGAGGTCCTTCAGGATGCGCACGAAGGCCATGGTGGTGGCGGCCATCTGCTTGCCGGAGCCCTTCTTCGCGGACTTGTACGCGGCGTCCGTGGGCAGCGTGATCTCCTGCTGCTCGTGCGGGCGGTCGGGGACGAAGCCGCCGAGCTCCTTGCGGCGCTCCAGCAGGTACTTGACCTCCGGCGAGTCCTTGCCGGGGTGGTAGTAGGGCGCGCCGTAGAGGTCGCTCTCCAGCTCCTCGTCCGAGATGGGGATGCGCAGGTGGTCGCGGAAGGCCTTGAGGTCCTCCAGGGTCAGCTTCTTCATCTGGTGGGTCGCGTTGCGCGCCTCGAAGTGGCTGCCCAGGCCGTAGCCCTTCACGCCCTGCGCCAGGATCACGGTCGGCTGGCCCTCGTGCTCGGTCGCGGCCTTGTAGGCGGCGTAGACCTTGTGGTAGTCGTGGGCGCCGCGCTTGAGCTCCCAGATCTCGTCGTCGGTCATGTCCGCGACGAGCTCCTTGGTGGCCGGGGACTTGCCGAAGAAGTGGTCGCGGATGAACCCGCCGGACTCGGCCTTGTAGGTCTGGAAGTCGCCGTCGAGGGTCTCGTTCATGATCCGGACGAGCTCGCCGTCCTCGTCCTTGGCGAGCAGCTCGTCCCACTCGCGGCCCCACAGCACCTTGACCACGTTCCAGCCGGCGCCGCGGAAGAAGGCCTCGAGCTCCTGGACGATCTTGCCGTTGCCGCGCACCGGCCCGTCCAGGCGCTGCAGGTTGCAGTTGACGACGAACGTGAGGTTGTCGAGCTTGTCGTTGGCGGCCAGCTGCAGCAGGCCGCGCGACTCCGGCTCGTCCATCTCGCCGTCGCCGAGGAACGCCCACACGTGCTGCTCGGAGGTGTCCTTGATCCCGCGGTTGTGCAGGTAGCGGTTGAACTGCGCCTGGTAGATCGCGTTCATCGGGCCGATGCCCATGGACACGGTCGGGAACTGCCAGAAGTCGGGCATGGAGCGGGGGTGCGGGTAGGAGGGCAGCCCGTTCGGGGCCTTCGTCTTCTCCTGCCGGAACCCGTCCAGCTGCTCCTCGGTGAGCCGGCCCTCGAGATAGGCGCGCGCGTAGTTGCCGGGGGCCGAGTGGCCCTGCCAGAACACCTGGTCGCCGCCGCCGGGGTGCTCCGGGCCGCGGAAGAAGTGGTTGAGGCCCACCTCGTAGAGGGTCGCCACACCGGCGTAGGAGGAGATGTGACCGCCCACGCCGATCTCCGGGCGCTGGGCCCGGTGCACCATCACGGCGGCGTTCCAGCGCAGGAACGCACGGTAGCGCCGCTCGATCTCCTCGTCGCCCGGGAACTCCGGCTCCTGGTCCACCGGGATCGAGTTCACGTAGTCCGTGGTGGTGACCATCGGCACGCCCACGCTCTTCGCACCGGCGTGCTGGAGGAGGGCGCGCATGATGTACTGCGCCCGTTCCGTGCCCTGCGTCTCGATCAGGCCCTCGAAGGACTCGATCCACTCCCGGGTCTCCTCGGTGTCGGAGTCCTTCAGGTTGTTGGTCAAGCCACTGAGGATGTGGTGGTTGCTGGATGAAGGCACGTTCAACCTCTCTTCGTCGAGTTGCCCGACGGATCCCGGGCGGGTGCGCGCGCGAGGGCGCGGCCGGGACGTCCGACAGTCTCAAAAATACCCGTTGCCCGTGCCGCTGTCCGAACGCCACCCGGAACGGGCGGACGTCCGGGAACCGGGCCCGTCGTGCGGATCGCGCCGCCGGGGCCGCCTCGGGCGTACGGGGTGTCTGTGGGGACCATGCTTCCACACCCGGGGCGGGCCGTCACACGGCGTGCCGGCCCACGCGTCACCCCCATGATTCGGAGGCGCTCACCGTGCGGGAGCTTGAAAGAGTCCCTGATCCGGTGTTGTCTGGACGGTGAAGCCGGTATCCGGCCCGCCACCGTGCCCCCGCGGTCCGCCGACGGGCAGGCGGAGCCCAGCACCGGTACGCAGTGCGTGGTCGTCGTTCGTCGGCCCGATCCCAGAAGGAGCAAGAACAGTGAGCGAGGCCAAGACCACCGCGGGTGACGCGGTAGTCCAGCTCGGTTTCAAGGATGGCGACTACATCCAGGAGTTCGGATACGACGAGGACGTCGACCTCGACCTGAGGGACGGCATCGAGGAAGTGATCGGGTCGGACCTGCTGGACGAGGACGACCAGGAGGTCGTCGACGCGGTGCTCCTCTGGTTCCGCGAGGGTGACGGTGATCTCGTCGACACGCTGGTGGACGTCACCACCACCCTGGACGAGGGCGGCGTGGTGTGGGTGCTGACCCCCAAGGCGGGCCGCGACGGCTACGTGCCGCCCGCGGAGGTCCAGGAGGCCGCGCCCACGGCGGGCCTGCACGTGACGACGACCGCCCGCGTCAGCGCGGACTGGGCCGCGACCCGGCTCATGCCCAAGCGCAACGTCTGACCGGGCGTCCCGGACCCCAGCGGAGGAGACCACGCATGCTCGAGATCGGCGCGCCCGCCCCGGACTTCACCCTCAAGAACCAGTTCGGCGAGCCGGTGACCCTGAGCGCCCTCCGCGGCCGCCCCGTGGCGATCGTGTTCTACCCGTTCGCGTTCTCCGGGGTCTGCACCGGCGAGCTGTGCCGGCTCCAGGACAGCCTCTCCGTGTTCGACGACGCCGGGGTGAAGCTGCTCGCGGTGTCCGTGGACTCGAAGTACACGCTGCGGGCGTTCGCGCGGGAGGAGTCCTTCGACTTCGACCTGCTGTCCGACTTCTGGCCCCACGGGGAGGTGGCCCAGCGCTACGGGGTGTTCGACCCGGTGGCCGGTCTGGCGGAGCGGGCCACCTTCGTGCTGGACGCGCAGGGCGTCGTCGTCGACGCCTTCCGGTCGGAGCGCGGCACGCCGCGGGAGCTCGAGGCCTACCGCACCGCCCTCACCAAGCTGCACGGCTGAGCCCGGCCGGCCCGGTCCCCAGCGAGCAGCGATGCCCACCGTCCGCGCCGGCTACGGCGCCCCCGTGCACCCCGACCAGTTCCCGGACCCCGACGCCGCCGGGCTCGAGGCGGGCCTGGCCGGGGCGGCCGCGCTGCTGGACGGTCGGCGGACCGCCGTCCTGACGGGGGCGGGCATCAGCACGGAGTCCGGGATCCCGGACTACCGGGGCCCCGGCTCCACTCCCCGCACCCCCATGACCTTCGACGAGTTCATGGGCAGCGCCGCCATGCGCAGCCACTACTGGGCGCGCAACCAGTACGGGTGGCGCCACCTGGCGCGGGCCCGGCCCAACGCCGGGCACGCGGCCCTGGCCCGGCTCGAGGAGACGGGGTCCGTCACGGGCGTGGTCACCCAGAACATCGACCGCCTGCACCAGGCCGCGGGGTCCCTCAACGTCGTGGACCTGCACGGGCGCTACACGCAGGTCGGGTGCATGCGCTGTGCCACCCGCATCCCCCGGGCGGTGCTCTCCGACCTGTTCGACGAGCTCAACCCCGGCTTCTACGACTCGATCTCCTCCCCGGACGACATCGACTTCGCCCCGGACGCGGACGCGGTGGTGCCGCGCACGGCCGGGTTCCGGGTGCCGGACTGCCCGGTCTGCGGCGGGGTCCTGAAGCCCGACGTCGTGTTCTTCGGGGAGAACGCGCCCCGGCACCGGGTGCTGCGCGCGCTGCGCATGGTCGACGCCGCCGACGCCCTGCTGGTCGTGGGCTCGTCCCTGACCGTGAACTCGGGGCGCCGCTTCGTCCGGCACGCGGTGCGCGCCGACGTGCCCGTGGTGATCGTCAACCACGGGCGCACCCGGGGGGACGCCGCGGCGCGGCTGAAGGTCGACGCGTCCGCGACCGCCTTCCTGGTGGGGCTCGAGCAGCGACTCGCCCGGCCGTAGGGCGGGCGGCGAATATGGCGAACGTCACGCCGGGCGGAGCCCGCACCCGGTCGGCACCGGTGCGCCCCGGCGGGTAGCCTGTTCGGGAACCGGGTGCCGGCGGTTGCGAAAACCGCCCACCCGGTTGTCAGGGTCTTTAGCTCAGCTGGTAGAGCGCCACGTTTACACCGTGGATGTCATCGGTTCGATCCCGGTAGGACCCACCACCAGCCGGTCGCGACGCCCGCGGGAGCCGGTGCGGAGCACGACTAGCGGAAGTACACCTGCTTGGACCCGGCCCGGGTGCACAGGACCACGATGCTCCCCGTGCTGTCGGCCTTCCGGGCCTTCTTCACGTAGGAGGAGGCCTTGCCCCCGCACAGCTGGGCCGCCTTCTCGCTGGCCCGGGCGATCGTCGCCTCGTTGAGCACCTCCTTGGCGCCCACGACCACGTCGACCTTGCCGTCGGCGGCCGCCGCGGCAGGTGCGAACCCGGCGCCCGACCACAGGGCGGCGCAGGCCGCGGCCCCGATCATCGTCCTCTTCCACGCGTCCATGCCAAGCCCCCCGGCTCTCGTGCTCCACCACCAATGTAGGAGCCCCGGCGGGGGGATTGGCGATTGTGACGCAGGTTCTTCCGCGGACTTCTCCGCCGGGCCTCCGGTCCGGACTCCGCCCCGGCCCCCGCCTCGGCGATCGCGCCGTGACCCCGGCGGGCCGCGGCAACAAGTGCGCACCGGACGGAGCGCCCTCCCGGAGTTTGTAGGCTGGGGGCATGGCAGCAGAACAGAAAGCTCAGATCGGGGTCACCGGCCTCGCGGTCATGGGCGCGAACCTCGCCCGCAACTTCGCCCGGCACGGTTACACCGTCGCCCTCCACAACCGCTCCGTCGAGAAGACCGACGCCCTGCTCGACGCCCACGGCGACGAGGGGACGTTCATCCGCACGGAGACCCTCCAGGAACTCGTGGACGCCCTCGAGACCCCCCGCCGCATCCTCGTGATGGTCAAGGCCGGCGCCCCCGTGGACGCCGTCATCGAGCAGCTCGTGCCGCTGCTCGAGAAGGACGACATCATCATCGACGGCGGCAACTCCTACTTCCAGGACACCCGGCGCCGCGAGCGCGAGCTCGCCGAGAAGGGCCTGGACTTCGTGGGCATCGGCGTCTCGGGCGGTGAGGAGGGCGCCCTGCTCGGGCCCTCCATCATGCCCGGCGGACCCCGCAAGTCCTACGACTCCCTCGGCCCCCTCCTCGAGGACATCGCGGCCAAGGCGGAGGACGGCACGCCGTGCTGCGCCTGGATCGACACGGACGGCGCCGGCCACTTCGTGAAGATGGTGCACAACGGCATCGAGTACGCCGACATGCAGGTCATCGGCGAGGCGCACGAGCTGCTGCGCTCCGTCGCCGGGCTCGAGCCGGCCGAGCAGGCCGACGTCTTCGAGCAGTGGAACCGCACCGAGCTGGCCTCCTACCTCATCGAGATCACCGCGCACGTGCTGCGCCAGGTCGACGCCCGCACGGACCAGCCCCTCATCGACGTGATCGTGGACGCCGCGGGGCAGAAGGGCACCGGCCGCTGGACCGTCCAGGAGGCCCTCGAGCTCGGCTCCCCGGTCACCGCGATCGCCGAGTCCGTCTTCGCCCGGGCGCTGTCCTCCGCCGAGCCGGAGATGCGCCTCGAGGCGCAGCGCGTGCTGCCCGCCGGCATCGGCGGCACCACCGAGGACGTCGTGCACGACCCCGAGTTCGTGGAGGACGTGCGCAAGGCCCTCTACGCCTCGAAGCTGGTCAGCTACGCCCAGGGACTCGACATGCTCACCATGGCCGGCCGGGAGTACGGCTGGGACCTGGACCTCGCGACCATCGCGGGCCTGTGGCGGGAGGGCTGCATCATCCGGGCGGAGCTGCTCGAGGTCATCATGGAGGCGTACAAGGGGGACAAGCAGCCGCTGAACCTGCTCTTCGCCCCGGAGTTCGTCGCCGCCGTCGAGGAGGCCCTGCCGTCCTGGCGTCGCGTCGTGGCCCGGGCCGTGGAGCGCGGCATCCCCGCGCCGGTGTTCGCCACCACGCTGAACTACTACGACTCGCTGCGCCGGCCCCGGCTCAACGCGGCCCTGACGCAGGGGCTGCGCGACTTCTTCGGCGCCCACACCTACCGGCGCACCGACGACGCCGAGGGCACCTACCACACCCTGTGGAGCGGGGACCGCTCCGAGGTCGTCTCCTGACCGGGACCCCGCACGACGACGCCGGCCGGCCGTCCCCGTCCCGGGGGCGGCCGGCCGGCGTCGCAGCGGGGCAGGGTCAGATCCACATCGCGGGGTCGATGTAGCTGGAGGGGTCCACGAGGGGCTGCTGCTTCTCGGGGGTGCGCGGGCGGACCTTGCCGGGGATCCCGGTCACGATCGAGTCCTCCGGCACGTCCTTGACCACCACGGCGTTGGCGCCCACGGCGGAGTCGGCGCCGATCTCCACGGGGCCCAGGATCTTCGCCCCGGCGCCGATCACCACGCGGTCGCCCACGGTGGGGTGCCGCTTGACCTTCTCCAGGGAGCGCCCGCCCAGGGTCACCCCGTGGTAGATCATCACGTCCTCGCCGATCTCCGCGGTCTCCCCGATGACCACGCCCATGCCGTGGTCGATGAAGAAGCGGCGCCCGATGGTCGCCCCCGGGTGGATCTCGACGCCCGTGAGGAAGCGGCCGAGCTGGGAGACCGTGCGGGCCAGCAGCCGCCGGTCGGGGTGCTGCCACAGCCGGTGGGACAGGCGGTGGACCCAGATGGCGTGCAGACCCGAGTAGTTGAGGGCGATCTCCACCCTGGACCGCGCGGCCGGGTCGTGCGTCCGGGCCGTCTGCAGGTCCTCGGCGAGTCTGCTCCAAATACTCACGGTCTTCCTCTGTTCTTCCGGGGGCGGGGGTCCTGGCCCGCCGGGACCGGCGGGACGTGCTGGGGCGCGGACGGGAACGACCCGCCCACCACCGGGAGCAACGTCACCGGCAGGCGGCGCTATTCCCGGCGGGGACGGGTCGTGGTCAGCGGCGCGGCTCAGCCCCGGATGTCCTCGTAGAGCAGGGTGGAGATGTAGCGCTCGCCGAAGTCGCACACGATGGCGACGATCAGCTTGTCCCGGTTCTCCTCCTTGGCCGCCTCCTGGAGGGCGGCCCACACGATGGCGCCCGAGGAGATCCCGCCGAGGATGCCCTCCTTGGTGCCGAGCTCGCGGGCGACCCGCACGGAGTCCTCGACCGTCACGTCGTAGACGTCGTCGTAGATCTCGCGGTCCAGGATGTCGGGGATGAAGTTCGCGCCGAGGCCCTGGATCTTGTGCGGACCGGCCTTGCCCTCGGTGAGCAGGGGGGAGTCGGCGGGCTCGACGACGACGAGGCGCACGTCCGGCTTCTGCTCGCGCAGGTAGCGGCCCGCGCCCGTGATGGTGCCTCCGGTGCCCACGCCGGAGATGAACACGTCGACCTGGCCGTCGGTGTCCTCCCAGATCTCCGGGCCCGTGGTCGCGTAGTGGATGGCCGGGTTGGCCTCGTTGGCGAACTGGCTGGCGAGGACCGCGTTGTCGGTGGTGTCGACGATCTCCTGGGCCTTCTCGACGGCGCCGCGCATGCCCTCCGCACCCGGGGTGAGCACGATCTGGGCGCCGTAGGCGCGGAGCATGACCCGGCGCTCCGTGGACATGGTCTCCGGCATGGTCAGGATGACCTTGTAGCCGCGGGCGGCGCCGACCATGGCCAGCGCGATGCCGGTGTTCCCGGAGGTGCCCTCGACGATCGTGCCGCCCGGCTTCAGCTGGCCGGACTTCTCGGCGGCGTCGATGATGGCCACGCCGATCCGGTCCTTGACGGAGTTCGCCGGGTTGTAGAACTCCAGCTTCACGGCGACGTTGCCGGGCAGGCCCTCGTCGAGCCGGTTGAGGTGGACGAGCGGGGTGCGGCCCACGATCTCGGTGACGTCGTTGTAGATCTTCGGCATGTGCGTACCTCGGTTTCTGCGTGGTCGGTTCTCTGTCGGATCTGGGTGCTGCTCGGGTCGTGCTGCGGCCGCCGGCGCTCTGGGGGGCCCGCGGCGGCGCGGTCCTAGCTCAGCCTAGCCACGCGCCGCAAGCGCTACTACGCGGTAAGCCACGCGGAGTAACGTTTTCGGACCTTCGCCAGCTTGGGGTTGATGATCACCTGGCAGTAGCCGTTCCAGGGCTGCGCGGCGTAGAAGTCCTGGTGCTCGGGCTCCGCCTCCCAGAACGGGCCCAGCGGCTCCAGCGTCGTGACGATCGGCTGGTCCCACGCCGGCTGCGTCCGGCGGATCGACTGCTCGAACAGCTCCCGCTGGGCCTCGTCGGCCCAGAACATGGCGGACCGGTACTGGGTGCCCACGTCGTAGCCCTGCCGGTTGAGGGTGGTCGGGTCGTGACCGGTGAAGAACAGGTCCAGGACCACGTCCGCCGGCACCACCGACGGGTCGAAGGTCACGGCGACCGCCTCCGCGTGGCCGGTCGTGCCCGTGCACACCGCGTAGTAGTCGGCGCGCCCGGGGTCGCCGCCGGTGTAGCCGGAGACCACGGAGGTGACGCCCCGGGTGATCCGGTAGACCGCGTCGAGGCACCAGAAGCACCCGCCCGCGAGCACGAACGTCTCGGTCGCGGCGGGCTCCGCCGCAGCGGGGCGGGGATCGGGGGCGGGGCGTGCGTCGTCGTCGTGCGCGGAGTAGGCCATGACCCGTACAACACCGCACGGCCCGCATCATTCCCGCACCCGCCCCGGGCGTCTCCGCGCCCGCCTCGGCGGCCGGCGCGGAACGGGCTCCTAGACTGGGGCGCATGAGCGAGCAGAGCACGTCCCCGCCCCGGCCCGCCCCCACCCTGTCGGAGGTGCTCGAGACCGTCGAGCAGCTGTGGCCGATGCACCTGCAGGAGCCCTGGGACGCCAGCGGGCTCGTCACCGGCCGCCCCGACCAGCCCGTGCGCCGGATCCTGTTCGCCGTGGACCCCGTGGCCGGGGTCGTCGCCGAGGCCGTGTCCACCGGCGCCGACCTGCTGGTCACCCACCACCCCCTGCTCCTGCGCGGCGTGACGTCCGTGGCCGCCGACGGCTTCAAGGGCGCCGTGGTGCACGAGCTCATCGAGCACCGGTGCGCCCTGCTCGCCTGCCACACCAACGCGGACTCCGCCCCGGACGGCGTCTCGGACGCCGTGGCACGGGCCGCCGGCCTCACGACGACGACGCCCCTCGCGCCGCACCCCGCCGACCCGGCCGTGGGCATCGGGCGCGTCGGGGACCTGGCGCGGCCCGTGCGCCTGCGGGAGCTGGCCCGGCGCCTGGCCGACGCCGTGCCGCCCACCGCCCACGGGGTCCGGGTGGCCGGGGACCCCGACGCCCTCGTCCGGCGTGTGGCCGTGTGCGGGGGAGCCGGGGACTCGCTCTTCGACGCGGTGCGGTCCTCCGGGGCCGACGTCTACGTGACCGCGGACCTGCGCCACCACCCGGCGTCCGAGGCGCGCGAGGCCGCACTGGGCCCCGGCGCCGGCGGCACCCCGTACCTCGTGGACCTCTCCCACTTCGCGAGCGAGTGGCTGTGGCTGCCCGTGGGCGCCGCCGCGCTGCGGGAGGCGCTCGCGGCGCGCGGCCACGACGTCCAGGTCGACGTCTCCGAGCGGTGCTCCGACCCGTGGGACTTCCGCCTCGACCACCCCGGCCACGACGGGTCCGACCCCGTCCGGTCCGGCCACGACCGTTCCGCCCCCGACCCCGCCGCACCGACCGCAGGAGGACCCGCATGAGCACCGCCACGCCCGAGCAGCAACGAGCCCTGCTGGAGCTCGAGCGGGTGGACGCCCGGCTGCGCCGGATCGCCGCCCGGATCGCGGAGCTGCAGACCGACCCCGAGGTCGCCGCCGCGCTGCAGCTCCGGGCCCGGGCGATCGCCACCGCCAAGGAGCTCGGGGCCGCCGAGCAGGACGTCCGGGACCGGCTGGCCGCCGCCGAGCAGAAGGTCGCCCGTGTCCAGGCCTCGATCGAGAAGGACCGCCGGCGCCTCGAGCAGGGCGGCTCCGCCAAGGACCTCATGGGCCTGCAGCACGAGATCGACACCCGCACCCGGCAGCTGGCAGAGGCGGAGGAGGCGGAGCTGGAGGTCATGCAGGAGCTCGAGGACGCCGTGGCGCACCGGGCCCGGATCACGCCGCGGCTCAAGGAGGCCGACACGGAGGCCCGGCGCCGGGTCGAGGCCCGGGACGCGGAGGGCCGCGCTCTGACGGCCGAGCGGGACGAGCTGGCCCGCACGCGCCCCGCCGCCGCGGAGGGCGTGGGGCACCCCGGGCTGCTCGCACGGTACGAGAAGATCCGGACCGGGCGCGGCACCGACCGTCCGGCGGCCGCGGAGCTGCGGGGCACCGCGTGCGGGTCCTGCGGCACGGCGCTCAGCCCCACGGACGCCGCGACGTTCCGGGCTGCGGCCCCGGACGAGGTGCTCACGTGCCCCGAGTGCGGGGTTCTGCTCGTCCGCTCCTGAGGTTTCACGGTGCCGCTCGAGCCCGGAGCGCGCGGTGCGGGGGCGGGGGACAGGCCGGCCTGTAAGCCGGGTTCTGTGCGCACGGCCGGTCGCCCGTGCCGTGCCGGTGACCATCCATCTAGGCCCACCGTTGCCGGTGGGCTCGAGCGGCCTACCCGGGTGCTCGGGCGAGCAGCCCTCGGGTGCACCCTGTCTGGCCTTGCTCCGGATGGGGTTTACCGAGCCGCGCCGGTCACCCGGCGCGCTGGTGGTCTCTTACACCACCTTTTCACCCTGACCCGCCGCCCGGACGGACCGGGGACGGGCGGTCTGTTCTCTGTGGCACTTTCCTGCGGGTCTCCCCGAGTGGGCGTTGCCCACCATCCTGCTCTGCGGAGCCCGGACTTTCCTCGCGCCGCGACAGCCGGAGCTGCGCGGCCCGCGGTCACCCGGCCGACCTGTCCGAGGCCCATCCTACCCGCCGGTCCGGGGCGCCCGGACCGGCCCGCGGAGTCACTAGACTGCTGCGAGTGCTGATCCTCCTCCCGCCCTCCGAGACCAAGACCGCCCCCGGCGCCGGCGCCCCCGTGGACCCCGCCGTCCTGTCCTTCCCCGAGCTCACGGCCGCCCGGGAGCAGGTGCTCGCCGAGCTGGCCGCGACGAGCGCCCGCGAGGACGCGCTCGAGGTGCTGGGCGTGGGGGAGCGGCTGCGCGGCGAGGTCGAGCGCAACACCCGGCTGGGCGCCGAGCCGGCCGCACCGGCCCTGAGCGTCTACACCGGGGTGCTCTACGACGCCCTCGACCCGGCCGGGATGACCGGGGCGCAGCGGGCCGCCGCGGCGGCCTCCCTCGTCGTCGTCTCGGCGCTGTGGGGCGCGGTGCGCCCCGACGACCGGATCCCGGCCTACCGCCTGTCCATGGGTGCCGAGCTGCCGGGGCTCGGCAGGCTCGCGGCGCACTGGAAGCACCACCTGCCCGCGGTGCTGGAGTCGGCGGCCGGGGACGGGCTCGTCGTGGACTGCCGGTCGGCCGCCTACGCGGCGGCGTGGCGCGGTCCCCGGGCCCGGACGGTGGGGGTGAAGGTGGTGCGGGAGCGGAGCGGGAGGCGCCAGGTCGTCTCGCACATGGCCAAGCACACCCGCGGCCTGCTGGCCCGGCACCTCGTCGAGCGCGCCGCCTCCGGCGAACGCCTGGAGACGCCGCTGGACCTGCTCTCGGCGGCGCAGGAGCGCTGGCGGGCCGAGCTGACGGAGCCCACGGCTCGGTCGGCGGGCGAGCTCGTCGTCGTGCTGACGGAGGACTGAGCGGGCGCGCCGGGGCCGGTGCGCGGACGGATCAGTGGCCGAACGGGTCCTCGTCGACGCCAGGGGTCCAGGTGTGGCCGCCGCGGCCCCAGCCCTCGGCCTTGACCGCCTTCCGGGCCTTGCGGGACCACTTGTCGTTGAGCCGGTCCACGTAGAGCTTGCCGTCCAGGTGGTCGTACTCGTGCTGCATGACGCGGGCGAACCACCCGGTGGCCTCGAAGTCGACCGGACGGCCCTCCACGTCGAAGCCGGCGACCCGGACCCAGTCCGCCCGCTTCAGCGGCCAGCTGTAGCCGGGCACGGACAGGCAGCCCTCGGACTCCTCGTCCGGGTCCGGCGCCTCCTGGGATATCTTCCCCGGCGTCAGCACGGGGTTGACGAGGACGCCGCGCGGCGCCACGTCGTCGTCGTTCTGGAACGTGTAGGTGAAGATCCGCAGCCCCACGCCGATCTGCGGGGCGGCGAGCCCCACGCCGTGGGCGGCGTCCATGGTCTCGTACATGTCCGCCACGAGGGCGTGCAGGTCCTCGTCGAACTGCGCCACCTTGGCGGCGGGGCGGTGGAGGACGGGATCGCCGGTGATCACCACGGGACGGACGGCCATGACGCACTTCCTTCGACTTGCCGGGGCCTGCGCCCCTTCGAACCGGTTCGGGAACGACGAAAGGCCGCCCCGAGTCAACGGGACGGCCTTTCACAGTGGGTGAGCGACGGGGGTTGAACCCGCGACCTCCTGGACCACAACCAGGCGCTCTGCCGAACTGAGCTACGCCCACCATGAACGCCCGCCGGAAGACCTGCTTCCGCTGGGCAACGCATACGAGTGTACCGCATTCCCGGAGGGCTCCGGACCACGCCGGGACCCCCGCCCGTCCGGGCCGGGGTCCCGGCGCCGGACGGGGGACTCAGGCGCCCGTGCGGGACGCGGCGATCTCCGCGGCGATGCCCTTCGCGGTCACCGAGTCCGGCCCCGGCTCGGCGGCGAACACGGCGCGGCGGTAGTACCGCAGCTCGTCGATCGAGTCCCGGATGTCGCCCAGGGCCCGGTGGTTGCCGGTCTTCGGCGGGGCCTGGAAGTAGGCGCGCGGGAACCACCGGCGGGAGAGCTCCTTGATGGTGGAGACGTCGATCACGCGGTAGTGCAGGTGCGCCACGAGCTCCGGCATGTCGCGCACCAGGAACGTGCGGTCCGTGCCCACCGAGTTCCCGCCCAGCGGGGCCTTGCCGGGCTCGGGCACCCACTCCTTGATGTAGGCGAGGACCTGCTCCTGCGCCTGCTCCATCGTCAGACCGGAGGGGAGCTCGTCGAGCAGCTTGGAGGAGGTGTGCATGTTCCGCACGAAGTCCCCCATCTGCGCCAGCGCCGCCTCGTCCGGGCGGATCACGACGTCGACGCCCTCCCCGAGGACGTTGAGCTCGTCGTCGGTGACGAGCGCCGCGACCTCGATCAGGGCGTCGTCCTCGATGGACAGCCCCGTCATCTCGCAGTCGATCCACACAATGCGTCCGTTCGAATTAGCCACCCGGACAATCTACCGTGCCGCCCCGACGCCGCCGGTCGCCGCCGGGACCGGTCGGGGACTCCCCGAGGAGCCGGGGATAGGATCGGGGCGACCACGGGTCCGTGCTGCGCCCAGCCGGGGCGCCCGCAGCCACCGGACGGGCGCATCGGGAGAGCAGTGCAGACCACTTCGACGACGCCGGCGCCGGGCGAGGGACCCGACGGCGTCCGGCCGCCGGCGGATCCCGGGAGCTCGTGGTACGACTCCGACTCGCTCCTGCGGACGGTGCTCATGGGCACGCTCGGCTCGCTCATGCTCCTGGTCGGCTCCCTGGGCGTCGGCTGGCTCGCCTCCGTCTCCCCGCTGCGGCAGGCGCCGGTCATCATCGGCATGCGCTTCACGACTACCGGGGTGATCGTCTCCATCCTCCTGCTCGCCGTGGGCGGGATGCTCCTGATCCGTGAGTGGCTGCGCCTGGGGCAGAAGCTCAACACGTGGGGACCCGGCAGCGGCCGGTGGGTGCTCATCGCCATCGCGGCGTGGGCCGCCCCCATGCTCGTCACGATCCCCCTGTTCAGCCGGGACGTGTACTCCTACATCGGCCAGGGCCGGGTGATGGCCAGCGGGCTGAACCCCTACGAGCACGGCGTCTCCACGATCGACAACTTCTTCCAGCTCGGGGCCGACCAGATGTGGTCGGAGTCCCCGCCGCCCTACGGGCCGCTCTTCCTGTGGCTCGAGCAGTTCGTGGTGGCCGTCACCGGCGCGGACCCGGACGCCGGGGTGCTCTGGTTCCGGGGGATGTGCGTGCTCGCCGTGATCGCCTGCATGTGGCTGGTCCCGCGGCTCGCGCGGCTGCACGGCATCAACCCGGCCCGGGCCCTGTGGCTCAGCGTGGCGAACCCCCTGTTCCTCACGAACTTCATCGTCTCCGTGCACAACGACGCCATCATGATCGCCCTCGCCCTCGGCGGCACCTACGCCGCCGCGGTGCACCGCAACTGGAAGGGCGGTCTGCTCGGGACCACGCTCGTCACGCTGTCCGTGGCGATCAAGCCCATCACCCTCGTCTTCCTGCCCTTCATCGGCCTGCTGTGGGCGGGCCGGAACGCGTCGTGGACCCGCCGCTTCGTCATCTGGTTCCTGGTCCTCGTCTACGCGGTCGCCCTGCTCGGGCTGATGGGTCTGCTCAACGGCTTCGGCTTCGGCTGGGTCTCCGCCATGTCCACCCCCGGCTCCGTGTCCATCTGGTACGCCCCGGTGGGTCTCGCCGGCGTGCTCGCCACCACCCTGGCCGCGGCCGTGGGCGCCGACGCGGGCCAGTGGCGGGAGGTGGTCCACACGGCGGGCCAGGCCCTCGCGGTGCCCGTCATCCTCTGGCTGATGTTCGTGGGCCGGGACGAGCGGATCATCCGCCGGCTGACCTGGGCGTTCGCCGCGATCGTGCTGTTCTCCCCGATGATCCAGGCCTGGTACGTGGTGTGGCTCATCCCGCTGTTCGCGGTCACGGGCATCCGCAGCGACTGGCAGGTCGACATCCTGTTCTTCCTCACCGTCTTCTTCATGATCTACGCGGTCTCCGACCAGCTGGACGTCTTCCCGTACCTGGACCTCGACCTCAGCTCCGGCCGGCTGATCGCGGCGGTCGTCGCCCTCTCCTACGGCGTGTACCTGTGGTTCATCGACCCGGCGACCCGGCGGCTCTTCCGCGGCCGCTACCAGCCCCCGGTGCAGAGCGCCGTGATCTGAGGAGCCGGTGTGGCCCCCGCGAGTTGATAAACTCGACCGCGGTGCCCGGGACGCGGTCCCGGGCGGCACGCCCCAGTAGCTCAGTGGATAGAGCAGGAGCCTTCTAATCTCTTGGTCGGGGGTTCGACTCCCTCCTGGGGCACACTCGCGATCCCCGCCATTCCGGCCCTCATGGCTCAGGGTGGCGGGGATCTCGTCGTCTCCGACGCCAGATCCGACGGCAGATCCGACGGCACGTCGTGCTGCGGTGCCCGGCGGGATCTCTCCGGTGGCGAGACGCACGGCCCTTGCGGGCAGGGCCGGCGGACCGGATGAGCGTGCCGGCGCCCGTTCGGTGGACCGGTACCTCCGAGCGGAGCGGAGGCGGGGTAGGCTGTGCGGTGGGCACGCAGATCTCGCCGTCTGTGTGTCCGCGGCTCGCTCGGTCTTACTGGACCGGGCGGGCCATCTTTCGTCGGTGGCGGAGCCGGCAGGTGCTGAGCGGCGTCCCGGCAGGCGCCCGGAGCCGGAGCACTTTCCCGCCACACCCCGGACGACCGGCCCACCTGCGGCCCTCGGCGGGCACGGCCCGGCCGTCCCCTCCCAGGCAGTCCTGCCGGTGCCTCTCCCCGAGCTACAACCCGCTCTGGATTGTTTGCGGTCGCGAAAGTGTGGACAAGCACCACCCTGTGAATTCGCATACGTTAAGTAGCACATCGAGGGGTGCAGTGTTCCGGCCACCTGAGCTCCGCGCCAGGACGGACGAGGAGCCGGAGCAGCACCTCCGCGACGACCCCGGCGGCAGCCCGCCGGGACGGCCGCAGTTCCCGGACGGGGTGCCCGGGGCGGCCGCGGACCACGCGTCCGGATCCGATTCAGGGGGAGGAACCATGAGCGTCACCATCATCAGGCAGTGGACCGGCCGGGGGGCCCGTTACTACCACTACGACACGGTGGAGGAGGCCACGGAGGACACCCGTGACTTCATCGTCCGCAACGTCGGCCCGGACATCGATCCGCAGCAGCTGGAGGCGATCACCCGGGGCGTCGTCGCGCTGCACTGCATGCACCTCGACTTCCGGGAGGACTGCATCGTGGTCGAGCCGGGGCACGCCGCCTAGTCGAACGGACCGCACGGGGGCCGGCGGCGAACCGGGCACGGCGCCGCTGCGCCGTGCCCGGGAGACTGCGGGGGTCGTCGCACGCGAGGCCGACCGCCGCCTCCCGTCCGGGCGCCCGCACTGCACCGGCACCGGCCTGCCGTGGCGAGATCGCGGCCGACGCCCGTGGCTGACGTCCGCGGTCGATGCCCCGCCGCGCGGAGCGACGGCTCCGAGGGGCGGGGCGACGGCTCCGCGCAGCGGGGCGACGCGCGGGGACGGGGTGGGCGCGGCGCCCGCTCCGGCGGTCCGGGCGCCGTGCCGGCCCCGAAAACCGGGCCGCGGTGCATCCACAGGAGCCCCTGGGCCGGTAGTAGGGGTGAGGACACCCGCGCAGGATGTCGTCCGGCAGGCCGTCACCTGTCAGGCCACTGCAACGAACATCGAGGTGAGTCCGATGGCCCGGATCCGACTCTGCCAGTGCGGCGCCCCACCGCTCTACGGCCCGTGGTGCTGGGCATGCTCCCACGAGCAGGAGCGGCACCGGGAGCCCCTCGCCGTCATCGCCTGGAACGCCGTCGACATCGACTGACGGGCGCTCGCGGACCGTGAGCCGGTCTCACGCTGGTCGCCCGGCGGTCGCACTGCACAGCGCGTGGTCCCGGAACCCGAGGAGCGCGGCCGTCCACAACCGGGGCCCGCCCGCCGCGGCGGCACCGGCTCCGGCAGGACGCTGGGTGCACCCCGCCACCGGGGCCAGCACCGGCCGCACCGGCCGCCGTCCAGAGGAGTTCCCGATGACCGAGCAGATCACCGTCCGCGGCTACGTGGCCACGGATCCCGAGTCCCGCAGCCTGCCCGACGGCACCGTGGTGGTGACCTTCCGCCTCGCCTCCACCCCGCGCTGGTTCGACCAGCAGGCCGGTGCGTGGCGGGACGGGCACACCAACTGGTTCTCCGTCCAGGCGTTCCGTTCGCTGGGGCTCAACGCGCTGGCCAGCATCAAGAAGGGCCAGCCCGTGGTGGTGGTCGGCAAGCTCAAGGTCCGGTTCTGGGAGGGCGAGCACGGGCGCAACACGGCCGTGGACGTGGACGCGGTGTCCCTGGGGCACGACCTCGCCCTCGGCACGGCCTGCTTCCAGCGCACCGTGAGCTCCTCGCCGCCCGCCGAGCAGACGGGGGAGCGGCCCGCCGGACAGACCGAGGACGCGGCGGCGACCGGGGCCGCGGACGCCCCGGCGGCCCCGGACGGGGACCCGTCGGAGTCGAGCGGCGACCCCGACGGCGGGGCCCCCGTGCTCCCGGAGGGCGTCGACCCGGAGACCGGTGAGCTCCTCGGGGCCGCTGCCGGGCCGGGACGGCGCCCGCGCCGCCAGCCCGCCACCGCCTGAGCTTCCCGGGCGGAGCCGTCCCGGCGCGGGGACGGAGCCGGGGCTGCGGCGCCCCAGCCCCCGGTCCGTCCCCGCCCGGTGGCCGCCCCTCGGCCTCCGCCGGGCGGGGTAGCCTTGAGGGCATGGCGGAATTCATCTACACAATGTCCAAGGCCCGCAAGACCGTGGGCGACAAAGTCATCCTGGACGACGTCACCATGTCGTTCTACCCCGGCGCGAAGATCGGCGTCGTGGGACCCAACGGGGCCGGCAAGTCCACCATCCTCAAGATCATGGCCGGCCTCGACCAGCCGTCCAACGGCGAGGCCCGGCTCAGCCCCGGCTACACCGTCGGCATCCTGCTCCAGGAGCCGCCGCTGAACGAGGAGAAGACCGTCCTGGGCAACGTCGAGGAGGGCGTGGGCGAGATCAAGGCGAAGGTCGACCGCTTCAACGCGATCTCCGAGGAGATGGCCCAGCCGGACGCGGACTTCGACTCCCTCATGGAGGAGATGGGCAAGCTCCAGGAGGACATCGACGCCGCCAACGCCTGGGACCTCGACTCCCAGCTGGAGCAGGCGATGGACGCCCTGCGCTGCCCGCCGCCGGACGCCGACGTCACGGTCCTCTCCGGTGGTGAGCGCCGCCGCGTGGCCCTGTGCAAGCTGCTGCTGCAGAAGCCGGACCTCCTGCTGCTCGACGAGCCCACCAACCACCTCGACGCCGAGTCCGTGCTGTGGCTGGAGCAGCACCTGAAGGACTACCACGGCGCCGTCATGGCCGTGACCCACGACCGGTACTTCCTCGACCACGTGGCCGAGTGGATCTGCGAGGTCGACCGCGGCCGGCTGTACGGCTACGAGGGCAACTACTCGGCCTACCTCGAGACCAAGCGCGCCCGCATGGAGGTGCAGGGCAAGAAGGACGCCAAGCAGGCCAAGCGGCTGGCCGACGAGCTCGAGTGGGTGCGCTCCAACGCCAAGGGCCGCCAGGCGAAGTCGAAGGCCCGCCTGGCCCGCTACGAGGAGATGGCCGCCGAGGCCGAGAAGACCCGCAAGCTGGACTTCGAGGAGATCCAGATCCCGCCGGGACCCCGCCTGGGCAACCTCGTGATCGAGGCGAAGGACCTGCAGAAGGGCTTCGGGGACCGCTCCCTCATCAAGGGCCTGTCCTTCTCCCTGCCGCGCAACGGCATCGTGGGCGTCATCGGCCCCAACGGCGTCGGCAAGTCGACGCTGTTCAAGACCATCGTCGGCATGGAGGAGCTGGACGGCGGGGAGCTGAAGATCGGCGACTCCGTCAAGATCTCCTACGTGGACCAGAACCGCGCGAACCTCGACGCCAGCAAGTCGCTGTGGGAGGTCGTCTCGGACGGCCTGGACTACATCAACGTCGGCAACGTCGAGATGCCCTCGCGCGCCTACGTCTCCGCGTTCGGCTTCAAGGGCCCCGACCAGCAGAAGAAGGCCGGGGTGCTCTCGGGCGGGGAGCGCAACCGGCTGAACCTGGCCATGACCCTCAAGCAGGGCGGCAACCTGCTGCTCCTCGACGAGCCCACCAACGACCTCGACGTCGAGACCCTCGGCTCCCTGGAGAACGCGCTGCTGGAGTTCCCCGGCTGCGCCGTGGTCGTCTCCCACGACCGGTGGTTCCTCGACCGGGTCGCCACCCACATCCTCGCGTGGGAGGGCACCGAGGACGAGCCGGACCAGTGGTACTGGTTCGAGGGCAACTTCGAGTCGTACGAGGCCAACAAGGTGGAGCGCCTCGGCGCCGACGCCGCGCGGCCGCACCGCGTCACCCACCGCCGCCTCACCCGCGACTGACGCAGGGCCGGGCCCGGAGCCCGTGCCGCCCGAGGGGCCCGCCGGGCGGGAAGGAGCAGCTCCTTCCCGCCCGGCGGGCCCCTCCGGCGTGCTCCGGTGCGGTCAGGAGAACTCCGGGAAGCGCATCATGCCCTCCTGGGCGGTCGTGGCGACGAGCCGGCCGTCCCGGGAGAACATCCGGCCCACTCCGAGGCCGCGGGCCGAGGAGGCGTTGGGGGAGGACTGCACGTAGAGCAGCCACTCGTCTGCGCGGGTCTCCCGGTGCCACCACATCGCGTGGTCGAGGGAGGCGATGTTCATGCCGGGCTCGATCCACGTCCTGCCGTGCAGGCGCAGGATGGGCTCGAGCAGCGTGTAGTCGCTCGCGTAGGCGAGCGCGGCGCGGTGGATGTTCGGGTCGTCCGGCAGCGGCTTGAGGGTCTTGATCCACACCGCGTTGAACGGCTCTCCCCGGGAGTCCGGCTTGAAGTAGATCGGCTCCGTGATGTACCGCATGTCGAAGGGCCGCTCGTGCGCGATCGCCTGCGCCTCGGGGGCGTCGACGTGGCCCAGCAGCTCCACGGCGCTGGGCAGGGACTCCGGCTGGGGCAGGTTCCGGGGGGACTCGTCCTGGTGGTCCAGGCCCCGGGCCGGGACCTGGAAGGACGCGATGGCCGAGAGGATGGCGCGCCCGTCCTGGTAGGCGTGCACGCGGCGGGCGGAGAAGGACCGCCCGTCCCGGATCCGCTCCACGCCGAAGGTGATCGGCTGGGACACGTCCCCGGCGCGCAGGAAGTACGCGTGCATCGAGTGGATGATCCGCTCCGGCTCCACGGTGCGCATGGCGGCGGTCGCGGCCTGCGCCAGGACCTGCCCGCCGTAGACCCGGCCGCGTGCGGGGGAGATGGAGTGGCCCACGTAGATGTCCTCGAGCGTGCGCGCGCCACCCCCGTCCGCGAGGTCGAGCATGTCGAGCAGGGCCTGCGTGGGGTCCGGGATCGGGCTGTAGGTCATGGCCTTCACTCTAGCCAAGCCGCTGGTCGCGCCGGGGCGCGTCCGGCGCGCCCGGGTGTGATGGGATGGGGAGCATGTCTTCGCTGCTGATCCCCATCCAGATGCGCTTCGGCGACATCGACAGCTACGGCCACGTCAACAACGTCACCATGCTCCAGTACCTCGAGGACGCCCGGGTCAGGCTCATGGCCCGTCCGCTGCCCGAGGACGCCGCCGCGGGGGTGCCGGAGGGCGCGACGTTCCGCACCCTGCTGGGGGACCTGATGACCGTGATCGGCCGGCAGGAGGTCGAGTACACGCAGCAGCTGCTGTACCGCGACGACCCGGTGTCCGTGCGGGTGTGGGTCTCCTCCGTGGGCGGGTCGAGCTTCGTGCTGGACTACGCGGTCCAGGAGGAAGACGGTTCGCGCGTCTACGCCGTGGCCCAGACGGTCGTCGTCGTGATCGACCGCTCCTCCGGACGGCCGGTGCGCCTCGACGACACGCAGCGGGGCCTGCTCGAGCAGTGGCAGGACGCCCCGACCCGCTTCGCCCGCCGGCCCGCGCCGGCGGAGGCCTGAGCCCCGTGGTCCGGTCCCTCCCGCTGACGGACCCGCGGGACGTCGCCGACCTGCGGACGTACCTGTCCCGGGCCCGCGGGGTGGACCCGCAGGGCGCGGTGCGCTTCCAGGCGCGCGGGCGGGCCCTCGGCGTCTACGTGTGCGTGCTCGAGCCCCACGGCCTGCTCGACACCACGCCCACGGTCCTGGGGCTGCGCACCGCCGCGCTGGCCGGGGAGCAGGCCCTGGACGTCACCGTCCCGCTCGGCGGGGTCCTCGACCGGATGCCGCGCCAGGACCAGGACGCCACGGACGTGGGCCTGCCCCCCGTGGACGCGAACGTCTCGTGGGCGGGCATCACCCCGCCCCTGGGCGGGTGGACCCCGGTGGGCTCCGTCGCCGGGGACGCGCTGCGCGAGGTCGCCCGGGCCGGGATCGCCGAGGTCGCCCGGGCGGTGCCCACGGACGCGGGCGCCGCCGTCGTGGACACCGTGCGCTCGCAGGTCTGGGGCCGGTCGTCCGGGTGGGCGGAGCCGCTCGCGGGGCGGCTGAACGGGGCGCCGCTGCCGGACGGCGCGGCGTTCGCCGCGTACTCGCTCGGCTTCCTGCGCCCGGGCGCGGAGGTCGCCGTCGCGGAGAACGGCCGCTGGGTGCGCCTGAGCACCCCCGGCGGGCACGTCCTGGCCAAGCGCTGAGACTCCCGGGGGATCAGCCGGGACGGTTGATCATGGCGTGGGCGGCGCGGTCGAAGTAGTCCCAGATGATCCCGTCGTGCAGCGGGGAGAGCTCCAGGGTGTCCAGGGCCGCGCGCATGTGCGTCAGCCACGTCTCGCGCGCCCACGTGTCCACGGGGAACGGCATGTGCCGCATCCGCAGCCGCGGGTGCCCGCGCTGCTCCGAGTAGGTGGTCGGCCCGCCCCAGTACTGCTCGAGGAACATCCGCAGCCGCTCCTCGGCGGGGCCGAGGTCGTCCTCCGGGTAGAGCGCCCGGAACCGCTCGTCCTCGGCCACCCGGGCGTAGAACTCGTGCACGAGCTTCACGAACGTCTCGTGCCCGCCCACCTGGTCGTAGAACGACGACGCCGTGCCGGCCTCGGCCTGCTCCCGCTCGTCGCCGACCTGGGGCACGGGGCGGCGCAGCTGGGACAGGGGCGCCCCGACCGCGAAGGAGCGCGCCCCGGGCGGCGCCGAGGCGGCGGGGTCGGTGCGCGGGTCCTGGCCGGCCGGACCGGGGCGCTGCTGCTCGTCGCTCATGCGCGCACCACCTCGTAGGCGGCGTCCACGGCCTGCGCCCGGACCGCGCGGGCCGTCGCGTCGCGCTGCTCGAGGACCAGCCGGCGGAGCCCGTGCAGGTCCTCGGGCAGGTCCGCGAGGAAGGCGTCCGCGGCGTCGACAGTCTCCTGGGTGGGGATGTTCGGGTACATGCCGATCGCGATCTGCTGGGCCAGCTCGTGGGTCCGGGTGCGCCACACGCCGGGGATCGCCGCGAAGTACTCCTCGGCCCAGGGCGCCAGCAGGGAGGTGTCGGCGGCCGTGCGGAAGCCGTCGATCGCCGCGTCCTGGATGGAGTTGGGCAGCGACCCGTCCACCATGATCTGCTGCCACGCCCGGGCCTTGGCCTCGGCCGTGGGGATGGCGGCCCGGGCGCGGGCGGCCGCGATCGCGCCGTTCTCGGTGTTGTCCTGCGCGAGCATCGCGTCCACCTCCGCGTCGCCGGCACGCCCGCCGGCGCACAGCGCGGTGAGCAGGCTCCAGCGCAGGTCGGTGTCCAGCGCCAGGCCCTCCAGGGTGCGCCGCCCGTCGAGGAGCTGCTCGAGGACGTCCAGCTGCTCGTCGGTGCGGGCGTGCCGGGCGAAGGCCCGGAGGAACTGCAGCTGCTGGTCGGAGCCGGGCGCCGCCTCCTCGGTGAGCCGGCGGAGCCGGTCGGCGGCGGCCCGCACGGTGGCCCCGCGCACGGGCTCGGCCACGTAGCCGTCGAGCACGGTGTCCAGCTGGCGCAGCTGCACCTGGATGCCGGTCGAGGACGTCTCGTGGGCGATGTTGTCGAGCACGAGCTCCACGTAGCGGCGGGCGGGCGTCTCGCCGTCGTGCACGCCGTCCCACACGGACGCCTGGACGAGGGCGCGCGGGAGCGTGTCCTCGAAGTTCTTCAGGTGGGTCAGGGCGGTGTCCAGGGAGCACTCGTCGAGGCGGATCTTCGCGTAGGCGAGGTCGTCGTCGTTGAGCAGCACGAGGTCCGGCAGCTCCCGGCCCACCAGCTGCGGCACCTCCGTGGACGGGCCGTCGACGTCGAGCTCGACCCGGTGCGTGCGCACGAGCTTGCCCTGCTCCCCGTCGTGGTCGTAGAAGCCCACGGCCAGGCGGTGCGGGCGCAGCGTGGGGTGCTCGTCGGGGGCGGTCTGCCGGATCCGGAAGGAGCGGATGATCCCGTCCTGGTCGGTCTCGAGCTCCGGGGTCAGCGTGTTCACCCCGGCGGTCTCGAGCCACTTCGCGGCCCACTCGTCGAGGTCCCGGCCGCTGGCCTCCTCGAGCCGGACCATGAGGTCGCGCAGCTCGGTGTTGCCCCACGCGTGCTCCCGGAAGTACCGGTTGAGCCCGGCCATGAACTGCTCCTGGCCGACCCAGGCCACCAGCTGCTTGAGCACCGAGGCGCCCTTGGCGTAGGTGATGCCGTCGAAGTTCACCAGCACGTCCTCGAGGTCCCGGATCTCGGCCTTGATGGGGTGGGTGGTGGGGAGCTGGTCCTGCTCGTAGCCCCAGGACTTCTCCCCGGCGGCGAACGTGGTCCACGCCTCCGTGTACCGGGTGTTCTCCGCGGCGGCGAGGGTGGACATGAACTCGGCGAAGGACTCGTTGAGCCACAGGTCGTTCCACCAGCGCATGGTCACGAAGTCCCCGAACCACATGTGGGCCAGCTCGTGCAGGACCGTGATGGCCCGCCGCTCCACCCGGGCCTGCGTGGGCCGGGAGCGGAAGACGTAGAGCTCCACGAAGGTCACCGCGCCGGCGTTCTCCATGGCCCCGGCGTTGAACTGCGGGACGAACAGCTGGTCGTACTTCTCGAACGGGTAGGGCACCCCGAACTGCGCCTCGAAGAACTCGAAGCCGCGCTTGGTGATGCCGAACATCTCCTCCGCCTCGACGTGCTCCACGAGCGAGCGGCGGGCGTACAGGCCCAGGGGGATCGTGCGGCCGTCGGCGCTGGTGAGCTCGTCGTGCACGGACGCGTACGGGCCGGCGATCAGCGCCGTGACGTAGCAGGGGACCACCGGGGTGGGGGTGAAGGACCACGTGGCGGCGCCCTCGCCGGCGGCGACGGGCTCCGGGGTGGGCTGGGTCGAGACGACCGTCCAGTGCGCGGGGGCCGTGACCGTGAACGCGAAGCGCGCCTTGAGGTCCGGCTGCTCGAACACGGCGAACACGCGCCGGGTGTCCGCCACCTCGAACTGGGTGTAGAGGTAGACCTCGTCGTCGACCGGGTCCACGAACCGGTGCAGGCCCTCGCCGGTGTTCATGTACCGGCAGTCCGACTCGACCGTGAGCACGTTGTCCGCGGCGAGCCCGGGCAGCTGGATCCGCACGCCGTCCGAGACCTCGGCGGGATCGAGCTCGGTGCCGTTGAGCACCACGGAGTGCACCGCGTCGGTGATCGCGTCGATGAACGTCGAGGCGCCCGGGGTCGCCCGGAAGCGCACGGTGGTCGTGGAGCGGAAGACGTGCTCGCCGCGGGTCAGGTCGAGGACCACCTCGTAGGCGTCCACCGCCACGGTCTCGGCCCGCGCGGCCGCCTCCTGGCGGGTCAGGTTGGTTCCGGGCACTTCAGTGCCGTCCTCTCGTCGGGGTCGGGGTCGGGTCGGGATGGCTCGGGATCGGGGCGTCCGCGACCGGTGGGCCGCAGGGGATCGTCCCATTATGTCAGCCGGGTCCCAGCCGCCCGGGGAGGCCCTGCGGTGTGCGCGGCACGCACTACGCTGGAGGGCGGCCGGTCCGTCCGCGCGGGCCCTGCGCCTCGATCCCGCCCCGTTCCCGCGAACCCCAGGAGCACGCCGCCCATGCGCGTCCACATCGCCACCGACCACGCCGGCCTGGACCTCTCCCGCTTCCTGGTCGAGGAGCTCGTCGCCGCCGGCTACGACCTCGTCGACCACGGCCCCGCCGAGTACGACGCCCTCGACGACTACCCCGCGTTCTGCATCAGCGCCGCGCGCGCCGTCCGGGCGGACCGGGAGGCGGGGCTCGACTCCCTCGGGATCGTCCTGGGCGGGTCGGGCAACGGCGAGCAGATCGCCGCCAACAAGGTCGAGGGCATCCGTGCCGCGCTGGCCTGGAACCTGGACACCGCCCGGCTCGCGCGCCAGCACAACGACGCCCAGGTCGTGGCCGTCGGTGGGCGCCAGCACCCGCAGGAGGAGGCGCTGGCGATCGTCCGGGCGTTCCTCGCGGAACCCTTCTCCGGGGACGAGCGCCACGAGCGCCGGATCGCCCAGATCGGCGAGTACGAGTCCACCGGCACCGTCGCGGGGAAGCTCGAGGACCTGCGCCCGCGCGAGTTCCCGGCCGCCCGGGAGGCCTGAGTGCCGGAGGGCCACTCGGTCCACCGCCTCGCCCGCCAGTTCGCCGACTGCTTCGTGGGCCAGGCCCTGGCCGTGAGCTCCCCGCAGGGGCGCTTCGCCGCCGGGGCGCACGCCCTGGACGGCGCCGTGCTGGAGGGGGCGCGGGCCCACGGCAAGCAGCTGTTCCTCGACTTCGCCGGGGATCGGGTGCTGCGCTCGCACCTCGGCCTCTACGGCGCGTGGAGCTTCGGCGGCACCGACCGCTTCCGCGGCGCCTCCTCCATCGGGGCCCCGCGCCGGATCGGGGAGCGGGAGGCGCACGACGACGACGCCGCCCCCGCCGGCCCGCTGCTGCCGCCGGCGCCCGTGGGGGCGGTGCGCGTGCGGCTGGTCGGGGACGAGGGCTGGGCCGATCTGCGCGGGCCGGCGCTGTGCGTGCTGGAGAGCTCCGCCGAGGCCGAGGCGGCCCGGGCGCGGCTGGGCCCGGACCCGCTCGACCCGCACGCGGACCCCGCGGCCTTCGTGGCCGCCGTGCGGCGCAGCCGCCGCCCGGTGGGCGCGCTGCTCATGGACCAGGCCGTGCTGGCCGGGGTGGGCAACATCTTCCGGGCGGAGTCCCTGTTCCGTCGCGGACTGGACCCGATGACGCCGGGGCGCGCCCTCGACGAGCCGGCGCTGCTGGGGCTGTGGGCGGAGAACGCGGCCCTCATGCGCACGGGCGTGCGGCTGGGCCGGATCCTGACGACCGACGCCGCGGACCGCCCGGGGATCCCGGAGGCGCAGGCGTGGCCAGGGCACGCCCACCTCGTCTACAAGCGCCAGGGCCTGCCGTGCCGCCGGTGCGGGACGCCCGTGGCGGCGGGGGAGCTGGAGGGGCGCACGCTCTACTGGTGCCCCTCCTGCCAGCGCTGACCGGGTCGGGTTCCACGGCGTAGCCTGGAGCCGTGTCCAGTTGCTGCGGCGCGCCCGGTTACCGGCGCGTCTTCGGCCCCCGCTTCGCGCGGCGCCTCGCCCGCCGGTACCGGCGGCGGGGCCTCGACCGCGCCTCCCGGCGGGTCGTGGACTTCCTCGCCGCCCAGGGCGTCGAGGGGGCCAGCGTGCTGGAGATCGGCGGCGGCGTGGGCGGGATCCAGCTCGAGCTGCTGCGCCGGGGCGCGGCACGGACCACGAACCTGGAGCTCGTGGACTCCTACGAGGCCGAGGCCGCGGAGCTGGCCGCCGCCGCCGGGGTGGCCGGCCGCGCGGTGCGCCGGCAGCTCGACATCGCGACGGACCCGGAGGCGGTCGCCCCGCACGACGTCGTGGTGCTGCACCGGGTCGTGTGCTGCTACCCCGACCACGAACGGCTCCTGGGCGCCGCCGCGGACCGTGCCACGCGTCTGCTCGTGTTCAGCCACCCGCCCGGGCACCGCCTCCTGCGGGCGCTCGCCGCCCTGGAGAACCTCGGCCTCCGCGCCGCCGGGACGCCCTTCCGCACCTACGTGCACTCCCCGGCGGCCATGCTCGCCGTCCTGCAGGAGCACGGGCTGCGTCCCGTGCACGCGGACCGGGGCGCGGTGTGGCGGGTGGTCGGGCTGCGCCGCTGAGACGCGCCGGGAGCCGGGCCGAGGTGCCGGCAGAACGACGAACGCCCCGGTCCAGCGGAACCGGGGCGTTCGTGCACGGAGAGGGGATGACGGGAATCGAACCCGCGTAATCAGTTTGGAAGACTGAGGCTCTACCATTGAGCTACATCCCCGCGCAGCGCTCTGTCGAGGCCTTCCCATTAACCGGC
This sequence comes from Kocuria rosea, assembly GCF_006094695.1. NCBI lineage: Bacteria > Bacillati > Actinomycetota > Actinomycetes > Micrococcales > Micrococcaceae > Kocuria > Kocuria rosea. The sequence goes on from NZ_CP035103.1 coordinate 1,709,364, forward strand.
CCGGCGCGCGCGGTGTCAAATCCCGGGGCCTCGTCGCACCCGCGGAGCGCGGCCGGCAGAACGCCGGCGGGCCGTGCGGAGCGGGGTCCGGCGGGCCGAGGTGCGGCCCCGTCCGCCCAGCCGGTAGACTCGCCGGTGGTCCGTGCTCGTGCACCGGACCGCAGTCGTTGCAGCCGAGGCTGCAGGTACCGGGGCGTAGCGTAGTGGCTAGCGCGCCTGCTTTGGGAGCAGGAGATCGCAGGTTCGAGTCCTGTCGCCCCGACGTTGGAGCGGCTGCCCGGTCCTGCCGGGCAGCCGCCTTCCCGACTGTCCCGGGCCGGAGAGCGGCACCGGAAGACCCAACCGACCTACCACTCAGGAGTGCAGCGGAAGTGAAGAGCGCCGTCGAGAAACTCAACCCCACCCAGGTCAAGATCGTGGTGGACGTCCCGTTCGCGGAACTGAAGCCGTTCATCGACCAGACCTACACCTCGCTCGCCAACCAGATCCAGGTCCCCGGCTTCCGCCGCGGCAAGGTTCCGGCGCGGCTGATCGAGCAGCGCGTGGGCTTCGACTTCGTCGTCGAGAACGCGCTCAACGAGGGCCTGAACACCTTCTTCCAGCAGGCGCTGGCGGAGAACGAGATCACCCCGCTGACCCAGCCCCAGGTCGAGGTCCTCGCCAAGCCGGACGAGACGGACCGCGAGGCCGACGTCAAGGTCGAGATCGACGTGGCCGTGCGCCCCGAGATCGAGCTGCCCGACTACAAGGGCCTGGAGGTCGAGGTGGAGGCCCGCGAGGCCTCCGCCGAGGACGAGCAGAAGGCCCTCGACGAGCTGCGCGGGCGCTTCGGCACCCTCAAGACCGTGGACCGTCCCGCCGCCGAGGGCGACTTCGTCACCCTCGACCTGCAGGCCCTGGTCGACGGCGAGGAGGTCGACGCCGCCAACGACCTGTCCTACCAGGTGGGCGCCGGCACGATGCTCGAGGGCATGGACGAGGCCATCACCGGTCTGTCCGCCGACGAGGACGCCACCTTCGAGACCAAGCTCGCCGGCGGCGAGCACAGCGGCGAGGACGCCGTGGTCAAGGTCAAGGTCACCGCCGTCAAGGAGCGCGAGCTGCCCGAGGCCGACGACGAGTTCGCCCAGCTGGCCTCCGAGTTCGACACCATCGAGGAGCTCAAGGAGGACCTGAAGAAGCAGGCCGCCGAGGGCACCGTGGTGGAGCAGGGCGTCGAGGCCCGCGACAAGGTCCTGGAGAAGCTGCTGGCCCTCGTGGAGATCCCCGTGCCGCAGGCCGTGATCGACGAGCAGATCGCCCAGCACTTCGACAACCCGCAGGCCGAGGCGGACCACGACACCGCGGACCACCGGGCCGAGGTGCAGAAGAACGCCGAGGACGCGTTCCGCAACGAGATCGTGCTGGACGCGGTCGCCGAGGCCGAGGAGATCGGCGTCGAGCAGTCCGAGCTGATCGACTACATCATCAACATGTCCCAGCAGTACGGCATGGACCCGAACCAGTTCGCCCAGCTGCTCGACTCCTCGGGCCAGGCCGGCCTGATGGTGGGCGAGGTCCGCCGCCGCAAGGCCCTGGCCAAGGTCCTGGAGTACGCGACGGTCACCGACACCCAGGGCAACACGGTGGACCTCTCCGAGTTCGTGCGCCCGCAGGGCGAGGAGCAGGCGGGGGAGCCCGCCGAGGAGGTCGAGCCCGAGGAGACCACCGCGGCCCCGACCCCCGGCACCGAGGAGGAGTCCGCCGACTCGCCCGAGTCCGCGGAGTCGGCCGACTCCCCGGAGTCGGCCGACTCGGCCGACTCCCCGGACTCCGCCAAGTGACGTCCTGACACCGCTCCCGACGACGCCGCCGTCCCGCCCGGGACGGCGGCGTCGTCGTGTGCGGCGGGCGCGCCCGCGACCATGCGCCATCAGCGAACAACCCGGACGGGGACCGGCCGGGACCCGGGGCGGGCACTAGTGTTCTGTTCAGAGATCACCGGACCACACGGACGAAAGAGGCACTGTTACATGACCTCCGCTCACGAGTCGCCGTTCGGCTCGACCCACGCAACCTCCACCGGACCGCGCCTGCAGGGCGGCGGCCCCATGGGCGGCCAGGACGACTACGTCTACAACCGGCTGCTCAAGGAGCGCATCATCTGGCTGGGCTCCGAGGTGCGCGACGACAACGCGAACCTCATCTGCTCGCAGATGCTGCTGCTCTCGGCCGAGGACCCCCAGGCGGACATCTTCCTGTACATCAACTCCCCGGGCGGCTCCGTCACCGCGGGCATGGCGATCTACGACACCATGCAGCTCATCCCGAACGACGTGGTGACCGTGGCCACCGGCCTGGCCGCGTCGATGGGCCAGTTCCTGCTGTCCTCGGGCACCAAGGGCAAGCGCTACTCCACCCCGAACGCCCGGATCCTCATGCACCAGCCCTCCGGCGGCATGGGCGGCACCGCCTCGGACATCCGGGTGCAGGCCGAGCTGATCCTGTCGATGAAGCAGCGCCTCGCGGAGCTCACCGCCGAGCAGACCGGGCAGTCCCTGGAGACGATCCTCCGGGACAACGACCGCGACAACTGGTTCGACGCCCAGCGCGGCCTCGAGTACGGCTTCTTCGACCACATCGCCAGCTCGGCCGGCTCCATGACCGGCGGCGGCGGGACCATGAAGGACCAGGAGTAGGACCTCGGCGGTCCCACCACGTCATCAGGCACGCTCTTCCAGACCTCCGAGGAACTCAACCATGACCTTCACCCACGGACCTTCGTCCACGGCCGGTTCCGCGGCCGCCCTGCCCACCAGCCGCTACGTGCTCCCCGACTTCGAGGAGCGCACCCCCTACGGGTACCGCCGGCAGAACCCCTACACCAAGCTGTTCGAGGACCGGATCATCTTCCTGGGCGTCCAGGTCGACGACGCCTCGGCCGACGACGTCATGGCGCAGCTGCTCGTGCTCGAGGCGCAGGACGCCGACCGGGACATCACGATGTACATCAACTCCCCGGGCGGGTCGTTCACCGCGATGACCGCGATCTACGACACCATGCAGTTCATCCGCCCCGAGGTCCAGACGGTGTGCCTCGGACAGGCCGCGTCCGCGGCGGCCGTCCTGCTCGCCGGCGGCACCCCCGGCAAGCGCCTGGCCCTGCCGAACGCCCGCGTGCTCATCCACCAGCCGGCCATGTCCGGTCAGGGCGGGGGCCAGGCCTCGGACATCGAGATCCAGGCCAACGAGATCATGCGCATGCGCGAGTGGCTGGAGGAGACCCTGGCCCTGCACTCCGGCAAGACCGCCGAGGAGGTCAACCGGGACATCGAGCGCGACAAGATCCTCACCGCGTCCGCCGCCAAGGAGTACGGGATCGTGGACCACGTCCTGGAGTCCCGGAAGATCCACAAGCCCGCGACCGTCACCTCCTGACCCGGGCGACCCGCCGCAGCCCACCCGCAGCGCCCCGGTGCGCCGCGACCCGACCGGTCGCGGCGCACCGGGGCGCCCTGGTGTTGGGGCGGGACCCGGTCCTCGCCTATCCTGGACGAGGATTCCCGTACCCCGACCAGAGGACTGTTTCATGGCGCGCATCGGCGAGACCGCGGATCTGCTCAAGTGCTCCTTCTGCGGCAAGAGCCAGAAGCAGGTCCGCAAGCTCATCGCGGGCCCGCGCGTCTACATCTGCGACGAGTGCATCGAGCTGTGCAACGAGATCATCGAGGAGGAGCTGAGCGAGGTCAAGGACCTCGAGCAGCAGGAGCTCCCCACGCCCCACGAGATCTACCAGCACCTCCACCAGTACGTGATCGGCCAGGAGACCGCCAAGCGGGCGCTGGCCGTGGCCGTGTACAACCACTACAAGCGGGTCCGGGCCGGCGAGAACGGCAAGCCCCTGTCCCTGGCCACGGCGGCCGGTGACGAGGACGTCGAGATCGCCAAGTCCAACATCCTGCTGGTCGGCCCCACCGGCTCCGGCAAGACGTACCTGGCCCAGTCCCTGGCCCGCAAGCTCGACGTGCCCTTCGCGGTGGCGGACGCCACGTCCCTCACGGAGGCCGGCTACGTCGGCGAGGACGTCGAGAACATCCTGCTCAAGCTCATCCAGGCGGCGGACTACGACGTCAAGCGGGCCGAGACGGGGATCATCTACATCGACGAGATCGACAAGATCTCCCGCAAGTCCGAGAACCCCTCGATCACCCGCGACGTCTCCGGCGAGGGCGTGCAGCAGGCGCTGCTGAAGATCCTCGAGGGCACCGTGGCCTCGGTGCCCCCGCAGGGCGGGCGCAAGCACCCGCAGCAGGAGTTCATCCAGATCGACACCACCAACGTGCTGTTCGTCGTGGCCGGCGCCTTCGCCGGGCTCGAGGACATCGTGGACTCCCGGGCGGGCCGGACGAGCATCGGCTTCGGCGCGGAGCTCAAGCAGAGCGGGCCGCGCCACGAGGTGATGGCCGACGTCATGCCGGAGGACCTGCTGAAGTTCGGCCTGATCCCCGAGCTGATCGGCCGTCTGCCCGTGGTGACCACGCTGCGCGAGCTGTCGGTGGCCGACCTCACCCGCATCCTCACCGAGCCGCGCAACGCGCTCGTGAAGCAGTACAAGAAGATGTTCCAGCTGGACGGCGTCGAGCTGACGTTCGACCCCGAGGCGCTGACCGCCGTCGCCGAGCTCGCGATCCAGCGGGGCACGGGCGCCCGCGGGCTGCGCGCCATCCTCGAGGACGTGCTCCAGCCCGTCATGTTCGAGCTCCCCAGCCGGGAGGACATCGCCGCCGTGCTGGTCACCGCCGAGGCCGTCGCCAAGCAGGCCGAGCCGGAGATCATCACCCACGAAATGATCCGCGAGGAGCAGAACCGGAACAAAACAGCCTGAGCCGTGGCTTCTACCCGGTGACGCGTTCGCCACTCCCGGCGGACGCCCGCACGAGAGGAAGCTGATGACGGACAAGGTGGAGTTCTGGTTCGACCCCCTGTGCCCCTGGGCCTGGATGACCTCGCGGTGGATGGAGGAGGTCGAGCGGCTGCGCGACGTCGAGGTGCACTGGCGGATCATCTCGCTGGGCATCCTCAACGAGGAGAACCCCGGCAGCCACCACCACGGCCACGAGGAGTCGATGTGGCTCGTGCGCGTGGTCGAGGCCGCGGCCCGTGCCCACGGTGACGAGTACAACAAGAGGCTCTACGACGCCATGGGCACGCGGCGCCACCCCGGGGGGATCGAGGACCTGGAGCGGATCATCACCGAGTCCCTCGAGGAGGTCGGCCTGCCCGCGGAGCTCGCCGCGGCCCGGCACGCCACCGAGTTCGACGACGCGCTGCGGGCCTCCACGGAGGCCGCCCAGGCGGTCGCCGGCGAGGACATCGGCACGCCCTGCATCTCCGTCAACGGCGTGGGCTTCTTCGGCCCGGTCTTCACGCCGGCGCCCCGGGGCGAGGACGCCGCCCGGGTCTGGGACGGCTGCCTGGCCCTGGTCTCCCACCACGGGTTCTACGAGCTCAAGCGCGGTCGTGACGAGGGCCCGATCTTCGACTGAGCAGCGACCCGGACCGACCCGGGTCCCGGACAGCACGAGGGCCCGGCAGCCGCGGCGGCCGGGCCCTCGTGCTGCGCACCGGGGACGGCGCTACCGGGCCGGCTCCTCCGCGGGGACCAGCTCGACGTCGCGCACGGCGAGGCCCTCGGGCCCGGCGACGAGCACGAGCTCGGCGGCGTTGCCCGCGGCCTTGAGGTCGCCCAGGCCCGCCTCGAGGCGGGCGACGTCCTCGGAGGCGGCCGTGATGGTCGCCGAGCGCACCTCGGTGCGCTGCTTGACCTTGGCCTCGGACTTGGCCTTGCGCAGCCCCGAGAGGGCCTCGCCCACGGTCGTGAGCACCTCCGGGTCGGCGCCGGTCACGGCGTCCGCGAAGCCCTCGACGCCCGGCCACGAGGCCCGGTGCACGGAGCCGGTGCGCCACCAGGACCAGACCTCGTCCGTGGCGAACGGCAGGACGGGGGCGAACAGGCGCAGCAGCGCGTCGAGGGTCGTGGCGAGCGCGGCGTGCACGGACGCCTGCGCGGCCGCCCCGCGGGCCCCGTAGGCCCGGTCCTTCACGAGCTCGACGTAGTCGTCGGTGAAGGTCCAGAAGAACTGCTCGGTGAGCTGCAGGGCCCGGGCGTACTCGTAGTCCCGGAACGCCTGGCCGGCGCGCTCCACGACCGTGGCCAGCTGGGCGAGCAGCGCACGGTCCACCGCGTCGGTCACGACGTCCGCGGACGCCCCGGCGCCGAGCACGGAGGCCTCGGTGACGCCCTGGGCGAGGACGAACTTCGAGGCGTTGAGCAGCTTGATGGCCAGCCGGCGGCCGATCTTCATCTGCCCCTCGTCGTAGGCGGTGTCCGCGCCCAGGCGGGCGGAGGCGGCCCAGTAGCGCACCGCGTCGGCCCCGTAGTTCTCGAGCACCTCGGTGGGGACCACCACGTTGCCCTTGGACTTGGACATCTTCTTGCGGTCCGGGTCGAGGATCCACCCGGAGAGCGCGGTGTTGGTCCAGGGCACCGTGCCGGCCAGCGACTCGGAGCGCACCACCGTGGAGAACAGCCAGGTGCGGATGATGTCGTGGCCCTGGGGCCGGAGGTCCATCGGGAAGGTGTTGGCGTGCAGCCGCTCGTCGAACGCCCAGCCGGTGGCGATCTGGGGGGACAGCGAGGACGTCGCCCAGGTGTCGAGCACGTCCGGGTCGCCGGTGAAGCCGTGCGGCTGGTCCCGCTGGGTCTCGTCGAAGCCGGGGGCCGGGTCGGCGGCCGGGTCCACGGGCAGCTGGTCGAGGGCGGGCAGGACGGGGTCGTCGTAGTCCGGGTTGCCGTCGCCGTCGAGCCGGTACCAGACCGGGAAGGGCACCCCGAAGAAGCGCTGGCGGGAGATCAGCCAGTCGCCGTGCAGGCCCTCGATCCAGTTCTCGTACCGGGACCGCATGAACGCGGGGTGCCAGTCCATCTCGCGCCCGCGCCCGATGAGCGCCTCGCGCCGGTCGGCGTCGCGGCCGCCGTTGCGGATGTACCACTGGCGGGAGGTGACGACCTCGAGCGGCTTGTCGCCCTTCTCGTAGAAGTTCACCGGGTGCATGACCTTCCGGGGCTCGCCCACCAGGTCCCCGGACTCCCGGAGCATCTCCACGACGGCCTGCTGCGCCGAGAACACGGTCCTGCCCGCCACCTCGGCGTAGCGCTCGGCCGGGGCGCCGGCGGCGATCCACTCCGGGGTCTCGCTCGCGAAGCGGCCGTCACGGCCGATCAGCGCCCGGGTCGGGAGGTCCAGCTCCCGCCACCACGTCACGTCGGTGAGGTCGCCGAAGGTGCAGATCATGGCGATCCCGGAGCCCTTGTCCGGCTTGGCCAGCGGGTGCGCCCGCACCTCGACCTCGACGTCGAACAGGGGGGAGCGCACCGTGGTGCCGAACAGCGGCTGGTAGCGCTCGTCGTCCGGGTGGGCCACGAGGGCCACGCACGCGGGCAGCAGCTCGGGGCGGGTGGTCTCGATGTGCACCGGCTCGCCGTCGGGACGGTGGAAGGCGACCCGGTGGTAGGTGCCCTCCCGCTCCCGGTCCTCGAGCTCGGCCTGGGCCACGGCGGTGCGGAAGGTGACGTCCCACAGGGTGGGGGCCTCGGCCATGTAGGCGTTGCCGGCCGCGAGGTCCTGGAGGAAGGCGCGCTGGGAGACGGCCCGGGAGCGGGCGTCGATGGTGCGGTAGGTGCGGGTCCAGTCCACGGACAGGCCCAGGGTGGAGAACAGCTGCTCGAAGACCTTCTCGTCCTCGACGGCCAGCTCCTCGCAGAGCTCGATGAAGTTCTTGCGGGAGACCACGTCCCAGTCGCGCTGGTTCTTCGCGGGCTTCTCCGGCGGGCGGTAGCCCTCGACGTAGGGCCTCGTGGGGTCGCAGCGCACGCCGTAGTAGTTCTGCACGCGGCGCTCGGTGGGCAGGCCGTTGTCGTCCCAGCCCAGCGGGTAGAAGACGTTCTTGCCGCTCATCCGCTGGAAGCGGGCGATCACGTCCGTCTGCGTGTAGGAGAACATGTGGCCGACGTGCAGGGAGCCCGAGGCGGTCGGCGGGGGAGTGTCGATCGAGTAGACCTGCTCGCGCGTGGTGTCCTCGTCGAAGGCGAAGGTGCCCTCCTCGCGCCACCTGCGCGCGTACTTCTGCTCGAGGCCCTCCAGGGCGGGCTTGTCGGGAACGGTCACGGGCGTGGTCTCGGGCGTGGTCTCCGGTGCGGTCCCGGGCGTGTCTGTGCCCTGCGTGTTGTCAGCCATGCCGACCAGTCTCTCACGAGCCCCGGCGCGCGCCCCGACGCCCCGGTGCTTGGGCGGCGCCCGGCGCCCGGCTAGCGTGGGACCCATGACCGATCAGCAGAGCTCCACCACGCACACCGGCAGGGTCGCCGTCGTCACCGGCGCGTCGACCGGCATCGGGGAGGCCACCGCGCGCGAGCTGCGCCGGTCCGGCTGGACCGTCTACGCGGTGGCCCGCCGCGCCGAACGGCTCGAGGCCCTGGCCCGCGAGACGGGGGCCGTGCCCGCGCCGTGCGACATCACCTCGGACGCCGACGTCGAGGCCCTCCGGGACCAGGTGCTGGAGGAGCAGGGCCGCGTGGACGCGCTGCTCAACATCTCCGGCGGCGCCCGCGGCACGGACCGCGTGGCCGAGGCCAGCACCGAGGACTGGGAGTGGATGTACCAGGTCAACGTGCTCGGCACGATGCGCCTGACCCGCGCCTTCCTCCCGGCGCTGCGCGCCAACGGCGAGGGCACCGTCCTGAACCTCACGTCCCTCGCCGCGCACCGGGCCTACGAGGGCGGCGGCGGCTACAACGCCGCGAAGTTCGCCGAGCGGGCCATGACGGAGGCGCTGCGGCTCGAGGAGGCCGAGCACAACGTGCGTGTCGTCGAGATCGCCCCGGGCCTCGTGCACACCCCGGAGTTCTCCCTCAACCGTCTCGGCGGGGACCAGGAGGCCGCGGAGAAGGTCTACGCGGGCGTGGACAAGCCCCTCACCTCCGAGGACGTCGCCCAGGTGTGCGCCTTCGCGGTGAACCTGCCCCACCACGTGGACCTCGACACCGTGACCATCAAGCCGGTCGCCCAGGCGGCCCCGCACAAGCTGATCCGCGGCCGGTAGCCCTCCCGCGACCTCGGCGAAGTCGCCGGTGGGTTAAGATGGGGGCAGTCATCACGGCGTCGATCCGGCCATCACCGGGGAGTCTTCGGAAGAACAGGCCCGCCCCGCCCCGGGGCACGCCCCAGTAGAACCGAACGGGTAAGCCCGTCACAGCAGTCGACGAGCGGCGGCCCGCGTCCCCCAGGGGACCGGGGCGCAAGCGAGGTGGTACCGCGTTCCGCCCCGGGCGACCGGCCGGCAGCGTCCTTGCACCCTGACCCGCACGAGCAGCACCGACGTCAGAACGAGGATGGACCCCGTGTCAGACCAGCCCGTCTACCCCAAGGCGACCACCGACCCCGCGGCCCGGGGCGTGCCCGCGGCGCCCGCGTTCCCCGCCGTGGAGGAGCGCGTCCTCGCCTACTGGGCGCAGGACCGCACGTTCCAGGCCAGCGTGGACCAGCGCGACCCCGGCCGGGACGGCTCCAACGAGTTCGTCTTCTACGACGGCCCGCCCTTCGCCAACGGACTGCCGCACTACGGGCACCTCCTCACGGGCTACGTCAAGGACCTCGTGGCCCGGTACCAGACCCAGCGGGGACGCCGGGTGGAGCGCCGCTTCGGCTGGGACACCCACGGCCTGCCCGCCGAGCTCGAGGCGATGAAGCAGCTCGGGATGGCGGACAAGCAGGAGATCGAGCGGATGGGCGTCGCGGCGTTCAACGACGCCTGCCGGTCCTCCGTGATGAAGTACGCCTCCGAGTGGCAGGACTACGTCACCCGCCAGGCCCGGTGGGTCGACTTCGACAACGACTACAAGACCCTCAACCCGGACTACATGGAGTCCGTGATCGCCGCGTTCAAGGCGCTCGACGACAAGGGCCTCGTCTACTCCGGCTACCGCGTCCTCCCTTACTGCTGGAAGGACGAGACCCCGCTGTCCAACCACGAGCTGCGGATGGACGACGACGTCTACCAGGACCGCCAGGACCAGACGGTGACCGTCACCTTCCCCGTGCTCGACGACGCCTCCTGGGCGGTCCGGCCCGAACTGGCCGCCGAGCTCGCCGGGGTGGAGGCCCTCGCCTGGACCACCACGCCCTGGACGCTGCCGACCAACCAGGCGATCGCCGTGGGCCCCGAGATCGTCTACGCCGTGGTCCCCGGCGCCGGGGAGCTCGAGGGCCGGCGCTTCCTGGTCGCCGAGGAGCTGCTGGGCGCCTACGCGAAGGACCTCGGCTGGGGCGAGGCCGAGGACCCGGCGGCGGCCGCGGCCGCGGCCGTGACCGCCCGGCACCGCGGGGCCGACCTCGAGGGGCTGCGCTACCAGCGGCTGTGGGACTACTTCGCGGACGCCGAGCGCTTCGGCACGGGCACGTCCTGGCAGTTCGTCGTGGCCGACTACGTCACCACCACCGACGGCACCGGGCTCGTGCACCAGGCGCCCGCCTACGGCGAGGACGACCAGAACGTCTGCGCCCGCTACGACATCCCCGTGGTGCTCTCCCTCGACGAGTCCGGGGTGTTCTACCGGCTCTTCGAGGACGAGCGGCTCGCCCCCGGCGCGCCCCTGGCCGGGATCGCCGGGCGCAACGTCTTCGACAAGGACGTGGCCCGCACGGTGGTCCGGGACCTCAGGGCCCAGGGCCGGCTGGTCCGGGAGGCCAGCTACGAGCACCCGTACCCGCACTGCTGGCGCTGCCGGAACCCGCTCATCTACCGCGCGGTGTCCTCCTGGTTCGTGGAGGTCACCCGGATCAAGGAGCGGATGGTCGAGCTCAACCAGCAGATCACCTGGATCCCGGAGAAAGTCAAGGACGGCCAGTTCGGCAAGTGGCTGGAGAACGCCCGCGACTGGTCGATCTCCCGCAACCGGTACTGGGGCACGCCCATCCCGGTGTGGGAGTCCGACGACCCCGAGCACCCGCGCCGCGACGTCTACGGCTCCCTCGCCGAGCTGGAGGCCGACTTCGGCCGGCTGCCCGTCAACGACCGGGGCGAGGTCGACCTGCACCGGCCCTGGATCGACGAGCTGACCCGCCCGAACCCCGACGACCCGACGGGCGCCGCCACGATGCGCCGCGTGCCCGAGGTGCTGGACGTGTGGTTCGACTCCGGGTCGATGCCGTACGCCCAGGTGCACTACCCCATGGAGAACCGGGAGTGGTTCGAGACCCACAACCCCGGCGACTTCATCGTGGAGTACATCGGCCAGACCCGCGGCTGGTTCTACACGCTGCACATCCTGGCGACCGCGCTGTTCGACCGGCCCGCGTTCCGCAACGTCATCAGCCACGGCATCGTGCTGGGCTCGGACGGGCAGAAGATGTCGAAGTCCCTGCGCAACTACCCGGACGTCAACGAGGTCCTGGACCGGGACGGCGCGGACGCGATGCGCTGGTTCCTGATGTCCAGCCCCATCCTGCGCGGCGGGAACCTGGTGGTCACGGAGCAGAGCATCCGCGACGGCGTGCGCCAGATGATGCTGCCGCTGTGGAACGTCTACCACTTCTTCGGCCTCTACACGAACGCCGCGAACGGCGGCGCCGGCTACGAGGCCCGGACCCGCCACGACTCGGAGCACGTGATGGACCGCTTCGTGCTGGCCGCCACCGGCCGGCTCGTGACGGACGTCCAGGACGCCTTCGACCGCTACGACGTCTCCGGGGCCGCGGAGCGCCTGCGCTCCTACATGGACACCCTGACCAACTGGTACGTGCGCCGCTCCCGGGACCGGTTCTTCAACGAGGACACCGTCGCCTTCGACGTGCTGTACACCTGCCTGGAGACCGTCTGCCGGGTGGCCGCCCCGCTGCTGCCCCTGGTCGCGGAGGAGATCTGGCGCGGGCTGACCGCCGGGCGCTCCGTGCACCTGACCGACTGGCCGGACGCCTCGCTGTTCCCCGCCGAGGCCGACCTGGTGGCGCGCATGGAGACGACCCGCACGATCTGCTCCAACGGCTCCGCCCTGCGCAAGGCCCACCAGCTGCGCGTGCGCCAGCCGCTGGCCGGGATGACCGTGGTGGTGCCCGGGGGAGACGAGCTCGCGGGCACCTTCGAGCGCATCGTCGCGGACGAGCTGAACCTCAAGTCGGTGACCCTGCTCGACGCCGGCCAGGCCTCCGCGGAGCAGTTCGGCATCTCCCAGCAGCTCAAGGTCAACGCCCGCGCCGCGGGACCCCGCCTGGGCAAGGGCGTGCAGGCCGTGATCAAGGCCGCGAAGTCCGGGGACTGGAGCACGGCCGAGGACGGCACCGTCACCGCCGGCGGAACGGCGCTGCAGGAGGGCGAGTACGAGCTCGAGACCGTCGTGGCGCAGGACGCCGCGGCCGGGTCCCGCGCCGTGGCGGTCCTGCCCGGCGGCGGCTTCCTCGTCCTCGACACCGAGCTCACCCCCGAGCTCGAGGCCGAGGGCACCGCCCGGGACATGGTCCGGGCGATCCAGCAGGCCCGCAAGGACGCCGCCCTCCAGGTCTCCGACCGGATCCGCACCGTCGTCACCGCCGACGAGCGGACGGTCGCCGCCCTCGAGGCCAACCGCGGGCTCGTGGCCGGCGAGACGCTCTCCGCCGAGCTCGAGCTGCGCGTGGGCGAACCGGCCGTGGCCGTGTCCGTCTTGGGCGCCCCGACCGGGGCCTCCGCCGGCACCTCCGCCGGCACCGGGGCGGTGCGGGCGTGAGCGCCCCCTTCGCCGGGACCGGTGGGGCGGGGACCGTCGAGGAGGTCTACGCCCGGCTGCTCGAGCGCGCCCCCGAGAACCGGATGGCCCCGCGCCTGGACGCGATGCGCCGGACCATGGAGGTCCTGGGGGAGCCGCAGCGCGCCGCCCCGGTGATCCACCTGACCGGCACGAACGGCAAGACCTCGACCGCCCGGATGGTGGAGGCCCTGCTGCTCGCCCACGACCTGCGGGTGGGCCGCTACACCAGCCCCCACCTCTCCCGGGTCACCGAGCGGATCAGCGTGGACGGCGCGCCCGTCGACGACGAGACCTTCGTGCGCGTCTTCGGCGAGATCGCCCCGTACCTGGGCTTCGTGGACGCCGAGCTGGCCGAGCGGGGGGAGCCCCGGCTCAGCTACTTCGAGACCGTCACGGCGCTCGCGTTCGCGGTCTTCGCGGACGCGCCGGTCGACGTCGTCGTCCTCGAGGTGGGCATCGGCGGCTCCTGGGACGCCACGAACGTGGCGGACGCCGCGGTGTCCGTGGTGACCCCGATCGACCTCGACCACACGGACCTGCTCGGCGACACGCTCGGGGAGATCGCCGCCGAGAAGGCCGGGATCCTCAAGCCGGGCGGGTTCCTCGTCTCCGCCGCGCAGGACCCGGAGGCCGCCGAGGTGCTCCTAGCCCGGGCCCGGGAGCTCGGCGTCCCGTTCCGCTTCGGCGGCGTGGAGTTCGGCGTGGAGGCCCGCGCCACGGCCGTGGGCGGTCAGGTGCTCACGCTCCAGGGCCTGGCCGGGCGGTACCCCGAGGTCCTGCTGCCGCTGTTCGGCGCCCACCAGGCGGAGAACGCGGCCCTGGCCCTCGCCGCTGTGGAGGCCTTCCTGGGCGGCGGGGAGAAGGAGCTCAACCCCGAGCTGGTCCGCACCGGGCTGGGCGCCGTCGAGTCTCCGGGACGCCTGGAGCTGGCCCGCAAGGCGCCCCCGGTGGTCCTCGACGCCGCGCACAACCCGCACGGGCTCACGGCCGCGGCGGCCGCCCTCAAGGAGGCCTTCACGTTCGGGAAGCTCAACCTCGTGGTGGGGATGCTCCGGGAGAAGGATGCCGAGGCGATGCTGCGGGTCCTGCTCGACGAGTACGAGGAGTTCCACACCGAGTTCTGGTTCACCCGGTCCTCCTCGCCCCGGGCGGTCGACCCGCAGGAGCTCGTGGAGCTCGCCGTGGACCTCGGCTTCCCGGAGGACGTGGTCCACGCCGTCCCGCAGCTCGACGACGCGATGACCGAGGCCGTCCAGGACGCCGCCGCCCGCCCGGAGTTCGACGGCGCCGTGCTGGTCACTGGCTCGATCACCGTGGTCGGCGAGGCCCGCACGCTGCTGGGGCTGTGACCGTGCCCCGCGCCCCGCACCGACCGCACCCCCCGCAGGAGAGGACCCGTCCCACGTGGCACGCATGACCAGAGCCCAGCGCGACCGGCGCCCCGGGCAGCCCCGGCCGCGGCGCTCGATCCGCACGATGTTCGCCTCCTCGGTGCTGGTCATGGAGGCGTTCATCGCGTTCTTCGCGGCCCTCACCGCCTACGGGGTCCTCGGCCGGGAGCTCGGGGACGGGGGCCGGACGGCGATCCTGGCCGGCGGGACCGCGCTCGCGCTGCTCCTGGGGCTGGCCCCCGCCGTGCTGGGCCGGCCCTGGGGGTACACGGTCGGCTGGGTCCTGCAGGTCGTGTTCCTGGCCACCGGCTTCGTGCTGCCCACGATGTTCTTCGTGGGCGGGCTGTCCGTGCTCGCCTGGTGGTACGCCGTGCGCACCGGGGCGCGGCTGGACCGGGAGAACGCCGCCCGCGACGCCGCCCAGGCGCAGTGGGAGCGGGAGCACCCGGACGGCTAGGCTGGGCACCGACATCCTGGACCCGCACCTCGGAAGGACCCCCATGACCACGGAACGCACCCTCGTCCTCGTCAAGCCCGACGGCGTGGCCCGCGGCCTCACCGGCGAGGTGCTCGCCCGGATCGAGGCGAAGGGCTACCGCCTCGTCGACCTGCGCCTGCTGCACGCGGAGCGATCCGTGCTGGAGCAGCACTACGCCGAGCACCAGGGGAAGCCGTTCTACGAGCCGCTCGTCGAGTTCATGCTGAGCGGCCCGGTCGTGGCCGCCGTCGTCGAGGGCCACCGGGTGATCGAGGGCTTCCGGTCCCTGGCCGGGACCACCGAGCCGACCACCGCCGCGCCGGGCACGATCCGCGGCGACCTCGGCCGGGACTGGGGCGAGAAGGTGCAGCAGAACATCGTGCACGGCTCCGACTCCCCGGAGTCCGCCGAGCGTGAGATCGGCATCTGGTTCGCCTGAGCCCTGAGCCCTGAGCCCGCCGGACCCCGGTGCGCACCGACGACGACGGCCTCCGCCCAGCACGGGCGGAGGCCGTCGTCGTCGGTGCCGTGCCGCGTCCGGCGCAGCCGCACGGCACCGGGCGGGCTCAGGCCGGGAAGATGACCCCGGCGAAGCGGACCAGGACCGTCCCGAAGAGCAGCACGAGCAGGGCGGCGGAGACGAACCACGCCCACTGCTCGGCGCCGCGCGCCACGCCGGCCGGCGCCGGCAGCACCCCGCCGCGCAGGTTGCGGGTCGTGGTGTGCACCAGCAGGACGGTCTGCATCACCCACACGAGCATGCAGTACAGGCACAGGGCGTTGATCTCGAAGGTGGTCTGCCACCACAGCCACAGCACGAAGACCCAGCCGAGGGTCACCCCGATCTGCAGCCCCCACCAGTACCAGGCGGCGAACCGGGCGCCCGCCAGCACCGCGAGCGCCACGGCCACGACCACCGCGTAGGCGACGATGCCGATGAAGGGGTTGGGGAAGCCGAAGGCCTCCGCCTGGGGCGTGCGCATGACGGTGCCGCAGGACAGCCACGAGTTGATGTCGCAGCTGGTGCGGTGGCCGGCGTCGAGGAAGAGCTGGAGCCGCTCGTACACCAGCGTGGCGGCGCCGTAGAAGCCCAGGAGCCCGGTCACGAGGGCCACGAGGCCCCAGCGCCGGTCGGCGCGGGCGTCCGGGCCGCGGGACACGGCGGGGGAGTCGTCGAGGCGGGGCGGAGTGGAGGTCACACGCCGATCCTAGGCGATGCCCCCTGATGCTCCCCGGGGGCTCTCCCGGCCCCGTGCCCGCGGGTTGCGGGCCGTGACGGAGCCAATCCGGCCCGCACCGGGGCGTCTGTGAGATACTGGCCACGGTCGAGCCCGCCCGTACGCGGGATCTCGGCCCAGTCGGACTTCGACCCCAGGTCGGCAGGACCCGCGGCTCTCATCGGATTGAGCGCGTCCGCCGCCGGCCCAAGACCGTTGCCCTCGTGAGCAGCGGCTCGAAGCCCCGGACTGGCTCGCTGCCGTCCCCGCCCGTTCGCGAGGTGTGCGGGACGCGACGGGTACGCACAGGACTTCTGGCCGCCGCGTGGACCCCCACCGGCGATACGCCGACCAAGCAGCTGCGGGGACCGGGTACGGACGGCGTACCGCGGCAGGAGCACAGCTGTATATGGATGCCGAACAGGTGAACCAGGCCGGGGCGCAGGACGCCCTGGACGCTGGTCAGCAGAACACATCGCACGACGCCCGCCGGGACCTCCCGGAGGCGGAGGCAACGGTGCAGGACACCGCCCCCGAGGTCCCGGGCCACGTGCCCGAGGAGCCCTCGGAGGACGCGCCGGCCGTGCCGGACACCGCCCCCGAGGTCTCGGGCCACGTGCCCGAGGAGCCCTCGGAGGACGCGCGTCCCGCGCCGGACGCCGTCCCAGAGGCCGGGCCCGGCACGCCGGGCGAGGTTCCCGGCCAGCCGTCGGAGACCGCGCCGGCCACCGGCGACGCCGCGGGGACCGACACCCTCGACGTCGCGCCCGGGACCGCGGTCCCCGGCGACGAGCGCCCCGGTGCGGTGGCCGAGGAGGCCGCCGCGCCCGCGAACCCCGCGCCCGGCACGCCCGGCGCGGAGGAGGCCGCCGAGGGCGTCGAGCCCGCCGGCGAGACCGAGGACCTGGGTCCCGGGGCCCAGGCGCCGGCCGTCGACGCGCCGGCCGGAGCCGGGCAGGACCCCGCCCCGTCCGCCGAGGACGACGAGGCGGACACCGACGACGGCGGGGACACCGTTGACGAGGACACCGACGACGAGGACACCGACGACGACGGGGAGCCGCGCACGGCGCCGGCCGCCGCGGTGACGGCGACCTCGCTGATGTTCCACGCCCCGGACCTCGACGAGCTGCGCGAGGCCGCTCAGCAGCGCGCCGCCCGCCGCCGGGAGGCGCGGCGCCGCCAGCAGGAGGAGAACGCCTCCGCCGAGGACCCGGCCGACGGTCCCGAGGAGCCGGACACGGCGGAGCTCGCCGACGAGGGCGAGGAGGCCGGCCAGGGGACCGGCGGGAGCGCCACCAGCCGCCGCCGTCGGCGCCGCCGCCGCGGCGAGGTCGACATGGAGCTCGTGGGCGGCAGCGACGACGACCCGCCCAACACGGTGACCCGGGTCCGGGCGCCCCGCGCCGCGGAGACCGCCACGGTCGACGAGGTCGTGGCCGTGAAGGGCTCCACGCGGCTCGAGGCCAAGAAGCAGCGCCGGCGCGAGTCCCGCCAGACGGGCCGCCGCCGCCAGGTGATCACCGAGGCCGAGTTCCTGGCCCGCCGCGAGTCGGTCGAGCGGCAGATGCTGGTCCGGCAGAAGGACAACCGGATCCAGATCGGCGTCCTCGAGGACGGCGTCCTGGCCGAGCACTTCGTCTCGCACACCCAGCAGGACTCCCTGATCGGCAACGTCTACGTGGGCAAGGTGCAGAACGTGCTGCCGTCCATGGAGGCCGCGTTCATCGACATCGGCCGGGGCCGCAACGCCGTGCTCTACGCCGGCGAGGTCAACTGGGACGCGTCGCGGCTCGAGGGCGGGCCGCGCCGGATCGAGGTCGCGCTGAAGTCCGGGGACTCGGTCCTGGTGCAGGTCACCAAGGACCCGGTGGGGCACAAGGGCGCCCGGCTCACGAGCCAGATCTCCCTGCCCGGCCGGTACCTGGTCTACGTCCCGGGCGGGTCGATGACCGGGATCTCCCGGAAGCTGCCCGATGTGGAGCGCGCCCGGCTGAAGAAGATCCTCAAGGACCGTCTGCCGGACGGGGCGGGCGTCATCGTGCGCACCGCCGCCGAGGGGGCCTCCGAGCAGGAGCTCACCCACGACATCAACCGGCTGCGCGCCCAGTGGGAGCAGATCCAGGAGCGGGCCGGGTCGACCAGGACGCTCGCGCCCGAGATGCTCTACGCGGAGCCGGACCTCACGATCAAGACGGTGCGCGACGTCTTCAACGAGGACTTCACCACCATGGTCGTCCAGGGCGACGAGGCGTGGGACAACATCGAGGCGTACGTGACCTACGTCGCACCGGACCTGCTCGACCGGCTCAAGAAGTGGGACGAGGACGAGGACCTGTTCGTGAACTACCGCGTGGAGGAACAGATCCAGAAGGCACTCGAGCGCAAGGTCTTCCTGCCCTCGGGCGGCTCGCTCGTCATCGACCGCACCGAGGCGATGACGGTGGTCGACGTGAACACCGGCAAGTTCACCGGCTCCGGGGGCAACCTCGAGGAGACCGTCACCAAGAACAACCTGGAGGCGGCCGAGGAGATCGTCCGGCAGCTGCGGCTGCGGGACATCGGCGGGATCATTGTGATCGACTTCATCGACATGGTCCTCGAGTCCAACCGGGACCTCGTGCTGCGCCGGCTGGTGGAGTGCCTGGGCCGGGACCGCACCAAGCACCAGGTGGCGGAGGTGACCTCGCTGGGCCTCGTGCAGATGACCCGCAAGCGCATGGGCACCGGACTGCTGGAGGTGTTCTCCGAGCCGTGCGAGCACTGCGCCGGCCGCGGCGTGGTGGTCCACGACCACCCGCTCGAGGGCCGCTCCGGCGGCGCCACGAGCGAGTCCCGCGACCAGCGGCCGAACCGCACGGAGCGCAAGCGCGGCCGCGGGGGCCGCAACGAGCAGCAGCCCGCCCGGACGGAGCAGCGCTCCGCCGAGGCCGACCCCGCGGAGAAGGCCAAGGCCGAGGCCGCGCGGACGGCGTTCGCGACGATCGCCGCCGCCACCCACCACGAGGAGGCGGCCGCGGACGAGCCGGAGCGAGCCGAGGAGGCCGCCCAGCCTGCGGAGTCCCGGCCCGAGGGCTCGGGGCGCTCCCGGAAGAAGCGCCGCGGCAAGCGCAGCCGCGGCCGCGGCCAGGGCGGGGACACCGCCGCCGAGCAGCAGCCGGAGGAGGGGGAGGACACCGCCCCCGCCGCCCCGGAGCAGCTCCCCGCCGAGGGGGCGCCGGGCGAGCAGGGCTCGCGCCTGACCATCAACGGCGAGGTCATCGAGCTGCCGCAGGGCCACGCCGTGGTCGTCGAGCCCGCCGAGGCCCGGCCGCTGAGCCTGGACTCCCTCGCGGAGGTCTTCGGGCAGCGGGGACCGGACGCCGGCTCCGCCGCCCCGGAGGCCGCCGCCGAGGCGGTCACCGGTGCGGATGACGCCGCGGAGGGGGCCACCGCCGCGGCGGAGGCCCCGGCCCAGGAGAGCACGGCCCAGGAGAGCATGGCGCAGGAGAGCATGGCGCAGGAGCGCACGGAGCGGCAGGCGCCCGCTCCCGCCGCGGCGGTCGCCGCGGAGCAGGCGGACGTCGAGCCCGTGCGGCCCCGGCGGCGCTCCCGGCGGGCCTCGGCCCCGACGGCGCGGCCCGGCGAGGCCGAGGTGACCGCCGGCCGGGCGGCCGCCGCGGAGGGCGCCCGGCACGAGGCGAGGACCGTCGCCCAGCGCGCCCCGGAGGAGTCCTCCCGCCGGGCGCCGACCGTCGTCGGCGTCGGCGTCAAGGCCGAGGACCTCACCAGCGGCCGGCCCGCCGACCGGGGCTGACCCGCCCCGCCGAGCAGCACCACGGAGGACCCCGACCAGCACGGTCGGGGTCCTCCGTCGTCGCGGACCGTCACGGACCGTCCCGGCCTGCCCGCCCTCCGCGCGGCGGCGTACCGTGGTGCGCACCACAGCACACCCGGGGCCGCCGTCCCGTCCGCCGGGAGAGCGGCCGCCCGTTCCAGGGAGCATCGCCATGACCAGTGCAGACACCATCCGCACCACCGGCACGGAACTGTTCGTCCATCGGGATCCGTCGGCCGTGGACCGTCACTACACGGAGGACTTCGTCCAGCACTCGCCGCTCGCGCCGGACGGGCGCGAGGGTCTCAGGCAGTTCGTGCAGAGCATGCCCGAGGACTTCCGCGTGGACATGGTCCGGATGCTCGACGACCACGGGACGGTGGCCGTCCACTCGGTGTACGAAGGGCTCGGTCCGGAACCGCTGGTCGGCTTCGACGTCTTCCGGGTGGAGGACGGACGGATCGCCGAGCACTGGGACGTCCTCGAGCCCCTGCGCACGGGCCCCGACGGCGCCCGCCCCCAGCTCGACGGTCCCGTCGCGGTCACGGACCACGAGCGGACGCAGGGCAACAAGCGCATCGCCGCCGAGTGGGTCGAGGCCGCCCTCGTCGGGGGCGACCGCCACGCCGTCCAGGACCACATGAGCCCCCGGGGCTGCACCGAGCACACCGGCGGCACGCCGGACGGCCCGCAGCCCGCGTACCAGCGGCTGCGCCGCGTGGTCGGCGAGGGGAACTTCGTGCTGACCGTCGCGGAGGCCGTTCCCGGAGGGAGCCGCGACGGAGGATCCACCGGAACGGTCGCCTGCTACGACCTCTGGCGCCTCGACGACGGCCGGATCGTGGAGCACTGGGGCGTCGCGCAGCCGGTGCCCGAGCGGATGGCCCACGCCAACGGCATGTTCTGATCCCGTGCGGGGTCCGTGCCGACTCCCGCACGACGACTAGACTGGCAGGACACCAGACACGGGGTGCCGCACGAGCGGCTGAGAACACACCCGTCGAACCTGATCTAGCCAGTACTAGCGAAGGGATGTCGCAGATGCGCGATGCCGTACCCCCGTCCGACCGCACACCAGGACCCGGGAGGCCGGTGCCGCCGGACCCCGCGCTCGCCGAGGACGCCGCCGCGGCCCTGGCGGACCTGCGCGCCGCGGCGCCGCTGGTGCAGTGCATCACCAACGCCGTGGTCACCAACTTCACCGCCAACGTGCTGCTCGCCGTGGGCGCGTCCCCGGCGATGACCGACATCCAGGGCGAGGGCGGGGTCTTCGCGGAGCTCGCCGACGGCCTCCTCGTCAACACCGGCACGCCCACCGCCGAGCAGCGCGGCGCCGCCTACGAGGCCGTCGGGGCCCGGCGCCGCGCGGGCCGGGCCTGGGTCCTGGACCCGGTGGCGGTGGGCGCCCTGCCCGTGCGCACGGCGCTGGCCCGCGACCTGCTCGGGTTCGAGCCGGCGATCGTGCGCGGCAACGCCTCCGAGGTCATCGCCCTCGCCGGCGGCGCCGGCGGCCGCGGCACGGACGCGACCCACGGCGTCGACGCGGCCCGGGACGCCGCCGCCGCGCTCGCCGAGCGGGCCGGCTCGGCGGTGGCCGTGTCCGGGCCCGTGGACCTCGTGCGCTCCCCGGACGGCACGGTGGTCCGGGTGCCGCACGGCACGCCCCTGCTGACCCGCATCACCGGCGGCGGGTGCGCCCTGGGCGCCCTCATGGCGGCGTTCACCGCCGTGCGCACGGACCCGGCCGCCGCGGCGGTGGCCGCCACCACGGTGTACACCCTGGCGGCCGAGGACGCGGCCGCCGACTCCGCCGGGCCCGGCTCCTTCGCCGTGGCGCTGCTGGACCGGCTGCACGCCGTCACCCCGGAGGGGATCGCCGCCCGGGCGGAGCTCGTGCGCGAGGAGGTCGCCCGGTGAGCCCGCGCCTCGACCCCGCGGCCCTGGCCCTGCACCTGGTGACGGACACCGCCCTGAGCGCCCCCCGGACGGTCCCGGACGTCGTGGCCGCCGCCGTGCGCGGGGGAGCCACCATGGTCCAGGTGCGGGAGAAGGACGCCCCGGTCCGCGAGCTCGTCGCCCTGCTGACGGCCGTGGCCGAGCGCGTGGGCCGGGAGGTGCCCGTGCTCGTGGACGACCGCGCCGACGTGTACCTCGCCGCCCGCGCGGCCGGCGCCCCCGTGGCCGGCGTGCACGTGGGCCAGTCGGACCTGCCCGTGGCGCTCGCCCGGGAGATCTGCGGCCCGCAGGCCGTGCTCGGCCTCAGCGCCGCCACGGCGGAGGAGCTCGATGCCGCCGCCGCGCTGCCGGCCGGGACGGTCGACTACCTGGGCGTCGGGGCGGTGCGGGCGACCCGCACCAAGCCCGACCACCCCGAGCCGCTGGGCGTCGAGGGCTTCGCCCGCGCCGCGGCCCGCACGGCCCTGCCCTGCCTGGCCATCGGCGGGGTGCGGGTCGAGGACGCCCCCGGCCTGCGCGCCGCCGGCGCCGCGGGGCTGGCCGTGGTCTCCGGGATCTGCGCCGACCCGGACCCCGCCGCCGCGGCCGCCCGCTACCTGCGGGCCTTCACCGCCGTGCCCGCCGGGGAGGTGGCCCCGTGACCGCCCGCGTGCCCCGCGTCCTGGCCATCGCCGGCACCGACCCCACGGGCGGGGCCGGCCAGCACGCGGACCTCAAGTCGATCGCCGCGATGGGCGGCTACGGGATGAGCGCCGTCACCGCCGTCGTCGTGCAGAACACCGTGGGCGTGCGCGACATCCACGTCCCGCCGGTCGAGTTCCTCTCGGCACAGCTGGACGCGGTCGCCGAGGACGTCGAGATCGACGCCGTCAAGATCGGGATGCTCGGGTCCGTGCCGGTCATCGAGGCCGTCACCCGGTGGCTCGGGACCCACCGGCCGCCGGTCGTGGTCCTGGACCCCGTCATGGTCGCGACCTCCGGGGGCCGCCTGCTGGAGCGCGAGGCCGAGGACGCCCTGCGCTCGATGCTCGGCCTCGCCGACCTGATCACCCCGAACCTGCAGGAGCTCGCCGTGCTCGCCGGGGAGGACACGGCGTCGTCGTGGGACGAGGCCCTCGCGCAGGGCCACCGTGTGGCCCGCGCCCACGGCACCCTGGTGCTCGTCAAGGGCGGGCACCTCACGGGGGACCGGACGCCCGACGCGCTCGTGGGCCCGGACGCCCCCGAGCCCCTCGTGGCGTTCGACGGCGCCCGCGTGCCCACCGAGAACTCCCACGGCACCGGGTGCTCCCTCTCCTCGGCCCTGGCCACCCTCCAGGCCCGGCACGGGGACTGGCCCCGGAGCCTGCGGATCGCCCGGGACTGGCTGCGCGGCGCCCTCGAGGCCGCCGGGGACCTCGAGGTCGGCCACGGCAGCGGGCCCGTCCACCACTTCCACCACGTCCAGGACGCCCTCGAGAGCTGGGGCACGGGCCCGGAGCGGTTCACCGACGAGCTGTGGGAGGCCTCCGCGGCCGTGCGGCGGGAGATCGAGGAGCTCGAGTTCGTCCGCCTCCTCGGCGACGGCCGGCTCGAGCCGGACCGCTTCCTCGCCTACCTCGACCAGGACCTGCAGTACCTCGACGGCTACAGCCGGGCGCTGGCCCTGCTGGCCGCCAGGGCGCCCGACGAGGAGCAGCGGCTGTTCTTCGCCGCCGGCGCCGTGTCCTGCACCGAGACCGAGGCGCAGCTGCACCGGGCGCGGCTGCGGCACGCCGGGGACGGCGGCGCCCGGGCCGGCGGTGCCCGGGACGGTCTCGGCGAGGTGACGCGGCGCTACACCACGTTCCTGCTCGCGGCCACCGCCGCGGAGCCCTACCCGGTGGGCCTGGCCGCCGTGCTGCCGTGCTACTGGGTCTACGCGGACGTGGGCCGGCACCTGAACGAGCTCGCCGCGGCCGACGGGACCGACGGGCACCCCTACGCGGACTGGCTGGCCACGTACGCGGACGAGGGGTTCCAGGAGGCCACCCGCACGGCCCGCCGGCTGCTCGACGACGCCGCCCGGGCGGCCCCGGCGGACGTCCGGGCGAGGATGCGGGAGGTGTTCCTGGAGGCCTGCGCGCTCGAGCGGGACTTCTTCGCCGCGCCGGTGGCGGAGCGCCGGTTGGCGGGCGCTGACCGGATCGAGTAGTCTTGATCTTCGGTGCCCTGCCGGTGCGCGCGTGTAAAAACTCGACACCCCACCTGGCGGCACATGCGGGTGCAGTTCCTGAATTGCGGCGAACCTGCGCTGACCTCGGCCTAGTCCCACGGGCCGGTCACCGTCAGCTCGTCTCAACGTCGTTGGTCCTGACAGGTATGCGCTCGACCCACACTGTTTACACATGACGTCGAGAGAAGTGAGTTCCCAAGTGGTGTACGCGATTGTCCGCGCTGGCGGCCGCCAGGAAAAGGTTTCCGTCGGAGACCTCGTTACCCTTGACCGCGTCGCCGGCGGAGCAGGCAGCACCATCGAGCTCCCTGCCCTGCTGCTGGTCGACGGGGACAAGATCACCTCGGATGCCCAGACCCTGGCGAGCGTCAAGGTCACGGCCGAGATCGTCGAGAACCTCCGCGGTCCCAAGATCTCCATCCAGAAGTTCAAGAACAAGACCGGCTACAAGAAGCGCCAGGGCTTCCGTGCCGAGCTGACCACCGTGAAGGTGACCGGCATCGACGCCTGACCGGCCCGGTCCCCGTCCAGACTCCACCAGCCAGTAAAGACCCGAAGGTAGGCACACCTCATGGCACACAAGAAGGGCGCGAGCTCCACTCGCAACGGTCGCGACTCCAACGCGCAGTACCTCGGCGTGAAGCGCTTCGGCGGCCAGACCGTCAACGCCGGCGAGATCCTCGTCCGGCAGCGCGGCACGCACTTCCACCCCGGCCTCAACGTCGGCCGCGGTGGCGACGACACCCTGTTCGCCCTGGCCGCCGGTCAGGTCGAGTTCGGCACCCGCCGGGGCCGCAAGGTCGTCAACATCCAGGCTGCCGCAGAGTAGTCCACAGGGCCGGCGCTGCCGGCCCCGGTGCGGGTCACGACCCGCACCACCCATGTTTGGTCTGTAGAGGGTGGGTGCGTCCAGCGCCCGCCCTCTACAGTCTTAACGTGGCCCGTCCGTTCTTGAACCAGAGGAGTTCCCCGTGGCCAGTTTCGTCGACCGCGTCGTCCTGCACGTCTCCGGCGGCTCCGGCGGGCACGGCTGCGTGTCCATCCGCCGCGAGAAGTTCAAGCCGCTCGGCGGGCCGGACGGCGGCAACGGGGGGGACGGCGGCAGCGTGGTGCTGCGCGTGGACGGCCAGACCACCACGCTGCTGAACTACCACCACGCCCCGCACCAGTCCGCCCCCAACGGCGGACCCGGAAAGGGCGACCTCCGCCACGGGCACAAGGGCGAGGACCTCGTGCTGTCCGTCCCCGACGGCACCGTGGTCAAGGACCAGGACGGCAACGTCCTGGCCGACCTCGTGGGCCAGGGCTCCGAGTTCGTGGCCGCCCCCGGCGGGCAGGGCGGGCTGGGCAACGCCGCGCTGGCCTCGGTCAAGCGGAAGGCCCCCGGCTTCGCGCTCCTCGGCACGCCGGGCTCGGCCCGGGACGTGGTCCTGGAGCTGAAGTCCATCGCCGACATCGCCCTGGTCGGCTACCCCTCCGCCGGCAAGTCCAGCCTGATCGCCGCGATCAGCGCCGCCCGCCCCAAGATCGCCGACTACCCGTTCACCACGCTCGTCCCGAACCTCGGCGTGGTGGAGGCCGGGGACGTGCGCTACACCGTGGCGGACGTCCCGGGCCTGATCCCCGGCGCCTCCGAGGGCAAGGGCCTGGGGCTGGAGTTCCTCCGCCACGTCGAGCGCTGCGCCGCCCTCGTGCACGTTCTCGACTGCGCCACCCTCGAGCCCGGGCGGGACCCGGTCTCCGACCTCGAGACGATCGAGGCGGAGCTCGCCGGCTACGCCGTCGACGGCGACCTCGACGGCGGCCAGGCGGTGCCGCTCAACGACCGGCCCCGGCTCGTGGTGCTGAACAAGATCGACGTCCTCGAGGCCCGGGAGCTCGCCGAGTTCGTGCGGCCCGAGCTCGAGTCCCGCGGCTACCGCGTGTTCGAGATCTCCACCGCCTCCCACGAGGGGCTGCGGCAGCTGACCTTCGCCATGGGCGAGGTCGTGCAGGAGGCCCGGGCGACCCGCCCCGCCCCGGCGGAGGCCCCGCGGGTCGTGCTGCGACCCAAGGGGGTGCGCGGACCCGAGTTCACCATCACCCGGGAGGAGCGCAACCTCGAGCCGCTGTGGCACGTGCGCGGCGACAAGCCCGACCGGTGGATCCTGCAGACCGACTTCAACAACGAGGAGGCCGTCGGCTACCTCGCCGACCGGCTCGCGAAGCTCGGTGTCGAGACGGACCTGTTCAAGCAGGGTGCCCGGCCCGGCGACGCCGTGCTCATCGGCCCCGAGGACGACGGCGTGGTCTTCGACTGGGAGCCCACGATGGTCGGCGGCGCCGAGCTGCTGGCCGGGCCCCGCGGCACCGACCTGCGCTTCGCGGACATCGACCGTCCCACCCGCGAGCAGAAGCGCCAGCAGTACCAGGACCGCAAGGGCGCCAAGGCCGCCGCCCGCGCCGAGCTCGAGGCCGAGCGCTCCGCCGGGGTGTGGACCGAGTCGGTCGACGCCCGGCGCGGCGAGGCCCCGGCCGGCACCGACGACTGAGCCCGCCCGCGGGGCGGACCGCGGCCGCACGTGCCGGACGCCCCGCGGCCACCACCCGACGACCGACCCGACACACCGACTGACCCGACACACCGACTGACCGACACACCGACGACGCCCACCGGACGAGGGAGACGCCCAGGATGAACGAGCAGACGAACGAGATCGACGTCGAGCAGCTCGAGGAGGTCGCGGAGAAGTCCGCGGTCCAGCTCAGCAGCGAGAACCGCGGCAAGAACCGGCGCAGCCCCATCGAGCGCCGCGAGGACATCCCGCGCGCCCACCGCGTGGTGGTCAAGGTCGGCTCGTCCTCGCTGACGTCCATCGAGAGCTCGATCGACGAGCAGGCCGTGCGGATGATCGTCGACGCCCTCGGCGAGACGAAGGCCCGCGGCATCGAGCTCGTGTTCGTGTCCTCGGGCGCCATCACGGCCGGCCTGGCGCCCCTGGGGCTGTCCCGGCGGCCGAAGAACCTGGCCGGCAAGCAGGCGGCCGCGGCCGTGGGCCAGGGCCTGCTCATGGGCCGCTACATCGAGTCCTTCGCCCGCTACGGCGTCACGGTGGGCCAGGTGCTGGTCACCGCCGAGGACCTGATGCGGCGCAGCCACTACAAGAACACCCACCGCCAGATCGAACGGCTCCTGGACTTCGGCGTGCTGCCCATCGTCAACGAGAACGACGCCGTGTCCAGCCAGGAGATCAAGTTCGGCGACAACGACCGGATCGCCGCCCTGATCGCCCACCTCATCAAGGCCGACGTCCTGCTGCTGCTCTCCGACGTCGACGCCCTCTACACCATGGACCCCCGCAAGGGCGGGGAGCGGATCCCGGTGGTGAACGACCCCATCAAGGACCTCGAGGGCGTGCAGATCGGGTCGGTCGGCCGCGCCGGCGTCGGCTCCGGCGGCATGGTCACCAAGGTCCAGGCGGCCCGGATCGCCGCGGCCTCGGGCATCCCCGCGCTCGTCACCTCGGCCCAGAACATCACCCGCGCCCTGGACGGCGAGGACGTCGGCACCTGGTTCGCGACCTCCGGCGGGCGGCGCAACGTCCGGCTGCTGTGGCTGGCCCACCTCGCGGACATCAAGGGCTCCCTGACCCTCGACCCTGGCGCCGTCGAGGCGATCCGCGACCGCAACTCGCTGCTGGCCGCCGGGGTCACCGGCGTGTCCGGGACCTTCGAGGCGGGGGAGCCCGTCTCGCTGCGGGACGAGGAGGGCAAGGAGATCGCCCACGGGCTCAGCAACTACTCCTCGGACGAGATCCCGCCGATGCTCGGCAAGTCCACCTCCGTGCTGGCGGAGGAGCTCGGGGACGACTACAGCCGGGAGCTCGTGCACGTGGACAACCTCGTGGTCCTGCGCGCCCGCGGCGCACGGACTAAACTGAAGAAATGACTTCCGCCGCACACGATTCCGTGACCACCGACGAAGCCACCCGCACGACCGGCAAGGCGGTCGTGACCGACACCGGCGTCATCGCCACCTTCGGGGAGGACCCCGTCGCCGGCGTCGCCGCGATGGCCGACGACGCCCGGGACTCCGCCCGCGTCCTGGGCCGCGCCACCCGGGCCTGGAAGGACCGGGCGCTGCTCGCCATCGCCGACCGCATCGAGCGCAAGCAGGACGTGGTGCTCGCCGCGAACGCCAAGGACCTCGAGCGCGGCCGCGTGAACGGGACCTCCACCGCCCTCCTGGACCGGCTCAAGCTGGACGCCGAGCGGATCACCGGCCTGGCCGAGAGCCTGCGCGAGCTCGCCGCGCTGCCCGACCCCGTGGGCGGGTTCGTCCGCGGCAGCACCCTGCCCAACGGCCTGCGGATGCGCCAGGTGCGCGTGCCGATGGGCGTGGTCGGCGCCATCTACGAGGCCCGCCCCAACGTCACCGTGGACATCGCCGGGATCGCCCTGAAGTCCGGCAACGCGGTGCTGCTGCGCGGCGGCTCGGCCGCGGAGGAGTCCAACCGGGCCCTCGTGGGCATCATCCGGGACTCCCTGGCCGACGTGAAGCTGCCCGTGGACTGCGTCCAGAGCGTCGACGAGTACGGCCGCGAGGGCGCGAACGCGCTCATGGCGGCCCGCGGGAAGGTCGACGTCCTCATCCCGCGCGGCGGGCACGGTCTGATCCAGTCCGTCGTCCAGAACGCCAAGGTCCCCGTCATCGAGACCGGCGAGGGCAACGTCCACCTCTTCGTCGACCACTCGGCGTCGAAGAAGATGGCCGTGGACGTGGTCGTCAACTCCAAGACCCACCGCACGAGCACGTGCAACACCACGGAGACCCTCCTGCTGCACCGCGGCTTCGAGCACGGGGCCGCCGTGCTCGCGGCCCTCGACCGGGCCGGCGTCACGCTGCACGTGGACGAGCGGGCCGAGGCCCTGCTGCCGGCCGGCAGCCACCACCTGCGCGCCACCGACGAGGACTGGGGCACCGAATACCTGTCCATGGACCTGGCCGTGAAGGTGGTGGACTCCCTGGACGAGGCGCTCCAGCACATCGACCGGTGGTCCACCCGGCACACCGAGGCGATCGTGACCAACGACCTCGCCTCCGCCGAGCGGTTCGTCGCCGAGATCGACGCCGCCGCGGTCATGGTCAACGCCTCCACCCGCTTCACCGACGGGGGCCAGCTGGGTCTCGGCGCCGAGATCGGCATCTCCACCCAGAAGATGCACGCGCGCGGACCCATGGGCCTGGAGGAGCTGACCACCACGAAGTGGATCGTCCAGGGCGACGGGCACGTCCGCGCCTGAGCCCCGGACGCGGCGGGCCCGCCGCGGATTCAGTACGATGAGAGCCGTCCGGGCCAGCCGGCCGAGGCGGCAGGGCCGTCCACCGACCACCCGCCGCCACGCCGGCGACAGAAGGGATCCCCATGTTCCAGCAGACCGTCACCACCGTCCTCGCAGCCGCCGAGGGCGGGCACGCCGCCGCCGAGGCCGGAGTTCCCCCGTGGGTCTGGGGCGCCTCCGTATTCGTCGTGCTGATCGGCCTCATGGTGGTGACGCTCTCCTTCGCGAACCGGGGCCTCAGCCCGGAGGTCGGCCAGCACCAGGACCCCGCCGACCTGCCCGCGGACGAGCGAGCCATGCTCGACGAGTACGCGGCCAAGCGCCACGGCTGAGCCGGGGAACCCCATCGTCGTGACGACCGCTCCGCAGGACACCGCCGCCCGGACCCGGGGCCTGCCCCTGACGGGCACGGCCGTCCCGCCCCGGAGGCCGGGCCGCACCCGGCTCGGCGTCATGGGCGGGACGTTCGACCCCATCCACCACGGCCACCTCGTGGCCGCGTCCGAGGTGGCGGGGGAGTTCGACCTCGACGAGGTCGTGTTCGTCCCGACCGGGCACCCCTGGCAGAAGGCCGCCGGGGCGGTGAGCCCCGCGGAGCACCGCTACCTCATGACGGTGATCGCCACGGCCTCCAACCCGCGGTTCACGGTCAGCCGGGTGGACATCGAGCGCGACGGTCCCACGTTCACGGTCGACACCCTGCGGGACCTGAAGCGGCAGCGCCCGGAGGCGGACCTGTTCTTCATCACGGGCGCGGACGTCATGGCGGAGATCCTGACGTGGAAGGGCGCCGAGGAGCTCTGGCAGCTCGCCCACTTCGTCGGCGTCACCCGGCCGGGCCACGACCTGGCCGCGCCCGTGGGCTCCAGCGGCGTGAACCTGCTCGAGGTGCCCGCGATGGCGATCTCCTCCACGGACTGCCGCGCCCGCGTGGCCGAGCACAAGCCCGTTTGGTACCTCGTGCCCGACGGCGTGGTGCAGTACATCAACAAGTACGGCCTCTACCTCGGACCCGAGGACGGGACGACGACGGACCACGTCGGCGCCCGCGGCGTCTCGGCGAAGGCACCCTGATGGCCGGCGAGGACGACGTGCGGGACGGCGCCGCACCGGACCCCGACCGGGCCCCGGCGCCGCCGCCCTCCGGACCGGCGCCCATCATCGACCTCGGGGGGGACGGCGTGCCGGTCCGCCCCGTCAAGCCCCTCGGGCCGCGGCGGCTGGCCCGTCTGCAGCGCGAGCTGGCCGAGCGCGCCCGCGAGCTCGAGGAGGCCGGCACCGGCCCGGCGGACCCCGAGCTGCTCGAGAAGCAGCGCCGGTTCGCGGAGCTCGCCGCCCAGGCCGGCGCCGCGCAGGCCGACCCGGGCGCTGACACCGCGGTCCGGGAGCCGGTGGCGGCTCCGGAGGCCCCGGCGCCCGGCTCCGCACCGCCCGGCCCGGGGCAGCCCGCTGCGGCCCCGCGTCCTCCGGCGGTGCCGGAGGACCCGCAGGAGCCGCTCGAGCAGATCACCGTCGTGTTCCCCGGCGGCGGCCCGGACGGGCCGGACGGGCACGTGTCCCACGACCCGGTGCACGTCGACCCGGCCCTGTTCAGCAACCGGCTCGCCCCGGAGGACCTGGCGGCGCTCACGCACATCGAGATCGTCGCGCCCACGGATCCCGAGCACCACGGCTCCACACCGGTCGCGCCCGCCGCGGCCGGTGACCACGAGGAGCACGGGCACGCGGAGGACCCACCGGCTCCGCCGGGGGCCGTTCCGTCCGGGCCCGCGGCGTCGTGGCCCGCGGCCGAGGACGATCCGCCGGCCGCCCCCGTGCCGGCCAGCACCGCCGAGGGGCTCGAGCTGCTGGAGCCCCGGGAGTACCGCCGCCGCACGAACGGCGCCTGGTGGTTCCTGCTGCTGGCGGTGCTCGCGGCCCTCGCCGTCGTGCTCGTGCTGTTCGTGCTCTGAGCACCCCGCCGGCTCCACCGCACCGACCGTTCCCGCACCACCCGTACCTGCACGACTCGTCCACTCCAACCGTCCCCACGGGACGGGACCTCCGGTTCGCCGGGAAAGGATCCTCCTTGACTGTCAACGATCTCTCCCTCTCCATCCTCCAGGTCGCGGCCGCCGCGGCGGACGCCAAGCAGGCCCACGACATCGTGGCCCTCGACGTCAGCGAGGCCCTGGGCATCACCGACGCCTTCCTCGTCGCCTCCGCCTCCAACGAGCGGCTCGTCAACGCCGTGGTCGACGAGATCGAGGAGAAGCTCGTCGAGCGCCTCGAGCTGCGCCCGATCCGCCGCGAGGGCCGCTCCGAGGGGCGCTGGGTGCTCCTGGACTACGGCGACGTCGTGATCCACGTGCAGCACGACGAGGACCGGGCGTTCTACGCCCTCGAGCGGCTGTGGCGGGACAGCCCCGTGGTGGACCTCGGACCGCTCTCCGGCCGGACCGCCGCGGCCCCCGCCACCGACGATTTGCCTGGAGCCTGATCGGCTGTCTACTATGAATGCGTTGCCCAGCGAGGCGCTGGAACAACCGGAAAAGGGTGACTGAAAAGGAGCCCGTGAAGGTTGTGATAATGTCTCCGAGGTAACGACCTGGGGCTGTGGCGCAGCTGGTAGCGCATTTGCATGGCATGCAAAGGGTCAGGGGTTCGAGTCCCCTCAGCTCCACCAGGACGAAAGAGCCCGTTCCGCATCACGCGGGGCGGGCTCTTTCGCGTTTTCTCAGCTTCCTTCCCTTCCGTTCGTTGACGCGTCCTGTTACCGTCAGCACCACCGGCGGCCGTCCTCCGTGACCCGGGTCACAGCGAGCTCGAGGCCACAGCGTGGGGAGTTCCGTCGGGGACAAGGGCGTCGACGGTGGAGACCCACCGTGGACGCCCGTGACGGACATCCACCACGGAAGAGGTCATGATGGCAGGGAACAGAGCGGTCGCCTACAAGGGTCCCGGCAAGGTCGAGGTCATCGACACCGAGTACCCGGAGTTCGATCTCAAGGACGCGCCGGGGATCAACCCGGCCAACATCGGCCGGAAGGTCCCGCACGGGGTCATCCTCCGGACCGTGGCCACCAACATCTGCGGCTCGGACCAGCACATGGTGCGCGGGCGCACCACGGCCCCCACGGACCTGGTCCTCGGTCACGAGATCACGGGCGAGGTCATCGAGTGCGGGCCGGACGTCGAGTTCATCAAGGTCGGGGACATCGTCTCCGTCCCGTTCAACATCTCCTGCGGCCGGTGCCGCAACTGCAAGGAGCGCAAGACCGGCATCTGCCTCAACGTCAACCCGGACCGGCCGGGCTCCGCCTACGGCTACGTGGACATGGGCGGCTGGGTCGGCGGTCAGGCCGAGTACGTGCTGGTGCCCTACGCGGACTGGAACCTGCTGAAGTTCCCGGACCGGGACCAGGCCCTGGAGAAGATCATGGACCTGACCATGCTCTCCGACATCCTGCCCACCGGCTACCACGGCGTGGTGACGGCCGGGGTGGGCGTGGGCTCGACCGTCTACATCGCCGGTGCCGGACCGGTGGGCCTGGCCGCGGCGGCCTCGGCGCACCTGCTGGGAGCCGCGGTGGTGATCGTGGGCGACATGAACGAGCAGCGGCTGGCCCAGGCCCGCAGCTTCGGCTGCGAGACCGTCGACGTCTCGAAGGGCTCGCCCGCCGAGCAGATCGAGCAGATCCTGGGTGTCCCGGAGGTCGACTGCGGCGTGGACGCCGTCGGCTTCGAGGCCCGTGGGCACGGCAAGGACGCCTCCCACGAGGCCCCGGCCACCGTGCTCAACTCCCTGATGGACATCACCGCCGCCGGCGGGGCGCTGGGCATTCCGGGCCTGTACGTCACCGGGGATCCCGGAGCCGTGGACGAGGCCGCGAAGAAGGGGTCCCTGTCGATCAGCCTCGGCACGGGATGGGCGAAGTCGCTGTCCTTCACCACGGGGCAGTGCCCGGTGATGAAGTACAACCGGCAGCTGATGATGGCGATCCTGCACGACAAGATCCAGATCGCCAAGGCCGTCAACGCCAAGGCCATCCCGCTGGAGGAGGCGCCGCAGGGCTACGCCGAGTTCGACGCCGGGGCGGCCACCAAGTACGTGCTCAACCCCAACGGCTACATCAAGAACTAGTCCGCGGACCCCGACCGCCCGCGGGGCGGGCCGCACCGGACCTCCGGCGCGGCCCGCCCCGCGGGCGCCGCCGTGTCCGCGGTGTGCCCTGTGGAAGACTGGGCGCATGGCCAAGAAATCCAGCAGCTCGGAGCTCAAGCAGACCGTCGACCAGGTCGCCGAGGAAGCCATCAACGTGGGCTACCGCCTCGAGCAGCGGCTCCACCGGTTCCGGCAGCGGCGCGCCGAGGCCCGCGGGGACATCCCGGTCATGGTGGCCTTCGAGGGCTACGGCTCCGAGCACCACGTGCGGGTCCTGGGCCGGGCCCTGCTGAAGACCCGGGGGCTCATCGAGTCCACCGACGAGAGCGCCGAGTCCATCCGCGGCTGGCGCTCGTTCACCTCCGTGCCCATCGCCTTCGCCCACGTCAACATCTGGATCGACGAGTTCGAGTTCCACCTGGTGGCCGACAAGGGCGGGGTGGTCGACGTCGACCTGCAGGTGTCCCTGGCCCCCGGCGAGCACACCGTGTGGATGCAGACGGAGGGCTCCGAGACGGTCGAGTCCCGCGTGTTCGTCGTGGCCGACGAGCAGCGCATCGGGGTGGTCTCCGACATCGACGACACCGTCATGGTCACCGCCCTGCCCCGGCCCATGCTGGCCGCCTGGAACTCGTTCGTGCTCAACGAGCACGCCCGCACACCCACCCCCGGGATGGCCGTCATGATGGACCGGCTGCTGCACCGCCACCACGAGGCGCCGTTCCTCTACCTCTCCACGGGGGCGTGGAACGTGGCGCCCACCCTGCGCCGCTTCCTCACGCGCAACGCCTACCCGGCCGGGGCCCTGCTGCTCACGGACTGGGGACCCACCACGGACCGGTGGTTCCGGGCCGGGGCCGCGCACAAGGTGCAGAACCTCGAGCGGCTGGCCCGCAACTTCCCCCACGTGCGCTGGATCCTCATCGGCGACGACGGCCAGCACGACCCCGAGATCTACAGCGGCTTCGTGCACCGCTATCCCGAGCACGTGGCCGCCATCGTGATCCGCAACCTGTCCCCGGCGGAGGCCGTGCTGGCCGGCACCCCGCTGGTCAACGAGGAGCGGCGGGTCACCATCCCCGAGGGCACGCTGTGGATCGAGGGCAACGACGGAGCCTCGATCTCGCGGCAGCTCGCGGAGCACGGCCTGCTCTGACCGGCGGGCTGCGGCGTCCGAGCCGGGCCCTACGCTGGACCCATGACCAGCACCCGCAGCACCCTCCCCGCCCCCGCACCGGCAGACGACTCGGCAGACGTCCCGGCGGACACTTCGGCAGACTTCCCGGCCGTGGACGCCGCCGTCGCCGGTGCCCGGGCGGCCTTCGTGCCCGACGTCGACCTCGCGACCCGGCTGGACCGGCTGCACCGGCTCGAGGACCTCGTGCGGGAGAACCGGACGGTGCTCGAGGAGGCGCTGGCCACCGACCTCGGCAAGCCCCCGGCGGAGGCGTGGCTGACCGAGCTCGGCTTCACCCTCGAGGAGATCGCCGGCATCCGCAAGGAGCTCGGCCGCTGGATGACCCCGGCCCGCGTCCCCGTCCCGCTGAGCCTCGCCCCGGCCCGCTCCCGCGTGGAGCACCAGCCGCTCGGGACCGTGCTCGTGATGGCGCCGTGGAACTATCCCGTCCAGCTCGTCCTGAGCCCCCTGGCGGGAGCGCTCGCCGCCGGCAACACCGTCGTCGTCAAGCCCTCCGAGGTCTCCGCGACCGTCTCCGGGGTGCTGGCCGAGCTGCTCGAGCGCTACCTGGGGGACTGCGTGCGCGTGGTCGAGGGCGGCGTGCCGGAGACCACGCGGCTGCTCGAGCACCGCTTCGACCACGTCTTCTACACCGGCAACGGGACGGTGGCCCGGATCGTGATGGCCGCCGCGGCCCGGCACCTGACCCCGGTGACCCTCGAGCTGGGCGGGAAGTCCCCGGTCTGGGTGGACGGCTCGACCGACCTGCGCACCGCCGCCCGGCGGATCGTGTGGGGGAAGTTCCTCAACGCCGGCCAGACCTGCGTGGCCCCGGACCACGTGCTCGGCACCCCGGAGACGCTCGCCGCCCTCGAACCGGAGCTCCTGCGGGCCGTGGAGGAGCACTACGGCGAGGACCCGTCCCGCAGCGACTCCTACGGGCGGATCGTCACCGCGCGCCACCTCGACCGGCTGGTGGGGCTCCTGGAGCAGGTCCCCGCCCACGACGTCGTCTGCGGCGGGACCGCCGAGCCGGGGGAGCGCTACCTCGCGCCCACGGTGGTGCGCTCCGCCCCGGACGGCCCGCTCATGGCCGAGGAGCTCTTCGGTCCCGTCCTGCCCCTGGTCCCGGTCGCCTCCGCGGAGCACGCCGTCGAGCTGATCACCGCCGGGGACAAGCCGCTGGCCCTCTACGTGTTCTCCGAGGAGCGCTCGGTGAAGGAGCTGTTCCGCCGGCGCACGTCCTCCGGCGGACTGTCCTTCAACGCCCCGCTGCTGCACCTGACCAGCCCCCAGCTGCCGTTCGGCGGCGTGGGTGAGAGCGGCACCGGCGCCTACCACGGGAAGTTCTCGTTCACCACGTTCTCCCACGCGCGCGCGGTCCTGGACAAGCCGCTCGCCCCCGACACGCTGCGGGTCGTCTACCCGCCCTACCGGGGTCTGCGGGCCCGCCTCGCGGCCGCGGCGGTCGGGCTGCGCCGGCCCCGCCGCCGGACCCGACACGCCGTGTCCGAAAATTAATCCTGTCCACCGGCCGGGGGTCCCGCGGTGCGCACAGCCTGTGCACAACGGGACCCCGGCGGCGGGATTCCGCGACCCCCCGCGGAGGCCGCCTGTGGATGGCCGGCGGTGGTTCTGGGGATAGCGAGAGAGGAGCTGTGGACAACCCTCACCACTGCATCTAGGGGTCGCTTCCCCTTCCTGGCACTAGATGTAGTATTGAAATCAGCCACCCGGAGAGACCCCTACACCGCCGCAGACCCTGCGGAAGTCCCGGATCTCCCCCACAAACCACCCGATCGACCAAGGGGAAACAGCGATGTCCGTGACCGTGTACAGCAAGCCGGCCTGCGTCCAGTGCAATGCCACCTACCGGGCCCTGAGCAAGAAGGGCATCGAGTACAACGTCGTCGACGTCACCGAGGACGAGGCCGCCCTGGCCCACGTCCTGGCCCTCGGCTACCAGCAGGTCCCGGTCGTCGAGACGGCGACCGAGCACTGGTCCGGCTACCGCCCGGACAAGATCACCTCCCTGGCCGTCCTCCTCTCGGCCTGAGGCCGGGGCGCCGCCCGCTTCCCCGCGGCGCGCCGGTCCATCCACCACCGACCCCATTTCGGAGCGCGGAAGCAATGAGCACGCACCACCCCGGCACCCGTCCCGGGACCGCTCAGCAGGACCACGGCGACACCGCCGCGGCACCGGACAGCCACGCCCCACTGGTGGTCTACTTCTCCTCGGTCTCCAACAACACGCACCGCTTCGTCGAGAAGCTCGACGCCCGCGTGCTGCGCCTTCCTCTTCTGACCGGGGAGGAGCCCCCCGAGATCACCGAGCCCTTCGTGCTGGCCGCCCCGACGTACGGGCGGCCCAACGGCAGCGGGGCCGTCCCGCCGCAGGTCGTGAAGTTCCTCAACAAGGAGACCAACCGGCGGTTCCTGCGCGGCGTCATCGGCGCGGGCAACACCAACTTCGGGTCGGCGTTCTGCCTGGCCGCGGACAAGATCGCGACCAAGTGCGGCGTCCCCGTCCTCTACAAGTTCGAACTCATGGGCACCCCCGAG
Organism: Kocuria rosea; assembly: GCF_006094695.1. NCBI lineage: Bacteria > Bacillati > Actinomycetota > Actinomycetes > Micrococcales > Micrococcaceae > Kocuria > Kocuria rosea. Next base: position 1,746,442 of record NZ_CP035103.1, read on the forward strand.
GATGTCCACCAGGTAAATCAAGGATTGGAACAGTTTTGGCGACAATTTCCGCAGCTCCGGGCGTGAGCGTCGAGCCCGGCCACGAGGACACGCGCGTCCCCGAGAAGTACCGGGGCCTGGGCTACCACGAGCTCAACGCCCTGCTGAACCTCTACGACGCCGACGGCCACATCCAGTTCGACGCCGACCGGCAGGCCGCCCGGCAGTACTTCCTGCAGCACGTGAACAACAACACTGTCTTCTTCCACGACCTCGAGGAGAAGCTCGACTACCTGGTCTCGCACCAGTACTACGAGCCCGAGGTCCTGGCGAAGTACAGCATGGAGTTCATCAAGGAGCTCTCCAAGCGCGCGTACTCCCAGAAGTTCCGCTTCGAGACCTTCCTGGGCGCGTTCAAGTTCTACACGTCCTACACGCTGAAGACCTTCGACGGCCAGCGCTACCTCGAGCGCTTCGAGGACCGTGTGGTCATGGTCTCCCTCTACCTCGCCGACGGCAACGAGCTGCTCGCCACGCAGCTGGTCGATGAGATCATCTCCGGGCGCTTCCAGCCGGCGACCCCCACGTTCCTCAACGCGGGCAAGCAGCAGCGCGGCGAGCTCGTCTCCTGCTTCCTGCTCCGCATCGAGGACAACATGGAGTCCATCGGGCGGTCGATCAACTCCGCCCTGCAGCTGTCCAAGCGCGGCGGCGGCGTGGCGTTCGCGCTGACCAACGTCCGCGAGGCCGGGGCCCCGATCAAGAAGATCGAGAACCAGTCCTCGGGCATCATCCCCATCATGAAGCTGCTGGAGGACTCCTTCTCCTACGCCAACCAGCTGGGCGCCCGCCAGGGCGCGGGCGCGGTGTACCTGCACGCCCACCACCCGGACATCTACAGCTTCCTGGACACCAAGCGGGAGAACGCGGACGAGAAGATCCGGATCAAGACCCTCTCCCTGGGCGTGGTCATCCCGGACATCACGTTCGAGCTGGCCAAGAAGAACCAGGACATGTACCTGTTCTCCCCGTACGACGTGGAGCGGGTCTACGGCATGCCGTTCTCCGACGTCAACGTGTCCGAGAAGTACCACGAGATGGTCGCGGACGGCCGGATCACCAAGAAGAAGATCAACGCCCGGGAGTTCTTCCAGACCCTCGCCGAGGTCCAGTTCGAGTCCGGCTACCCGTACGTCATGTTCGAGGACACGGTGAACCGGGCCAACCCGATCGACGGCAAGATCATCATGTCCAACCTCTGCTCCGAGATCCTCCAGGTCTCCGAGCCGTCTACGTACCACGAGGACCTGAACTACGACGAGGTCGGCAAGGACATCTCCTGCAACCTCGGGTCCCTCAACATCGCGCTGACCATGGAGTCCCCGGACTTCGGGCAGTCCGTGGAGACCGCGATCCGCGGGCTCACCGCGGTGTCGGACATGTCCGACATCACCTCGGTGCCCTCGATCGAGCGCGGCAACCAGATGTCCCACGCCGTGGGTCTCGGGCAGATGAACCTGCACGGCTACCTCGCCAAGGAGCACATCCACTACGGCTCCGAGGAGGGCCTCGACTTCACGAACATCTACTTCTACACGGTCACGTACCACGCGGTCCGCGCGTCGAACGAGATCGCGAAGGAGCGCAGGGCGGTGTTCGCCGGCTTCGAGCGGTCCCAGTACGCGTCGGGGGAGTACTTCACCAAGTACACCGACCGGGACTGGGTCCCGGCCACCGGGCGGGTGCGGGAGCTGTTCGCCGAGGCGGGCGTGCACATCCCCACCCGGGCGGACTGGGAGCAGCTCAAGGCCTCGGTCATGGAGCACGGGATGTACAACCAGAACCTGCAGGCCGTGCCGCCGACCGGGTCGATCTCCTACATCAACAACTCGACGTCCTCGATCCACCCGATCGCCTCGAAGATCGAGATCCGCAAGGAGGGCAAGCTGGGCCGCGTGTACTACCCGGCGCCCTTCATGAACAACGAGAACCTGGAGTACTTCCAGGACGCGTACGAGATCGGCTACGAGAAGATCATCGACACCTACGCCGCGGCCACCCAGCACGTGGACCAGGGCCTGTCGCTGACCCTGTTCTTCAAGGACACGGCCACCACCCGGGACATCAACCGGGCGCAGATCTACGCGTGGCGCAAGGGCATCAAGACGATGTACTACTCCCGCATCCGCCAGCTGGCGCTGGAGGGCACCGAGGTCGAGGGCTGCGTCTCCTGCATGCTCTGACCGCCGGAGCCCCGGCGACCACCCCACAACTCCCCGCGCGCGTCCGCAGGACGCGCGCGGGGGTCCACCCCGTTCGAGGAAGAGACAGATCATGACTCTGGAGAAGAGCGAGAGCATCGACAAGGTGCAGCTGCTCCACCACCAGGCCCAGGCCATCAACTGGAACCGGATCGAGGACCCGAAGGACGACGAGGTCTGGGACCGGCTGACCGCGAACTTCTGGCTGCCCGAGAAGGTGCCGATCTCCAACGACGTCCCCTCGTGGAAGACCCTCACCGCGGAGGAGCAGCAGCTCACCATGCGGGTGTTCACCGGTCTCACGCTGCTGGACACCATCCAGGGCACCGTGGGCGCCGTCTCCCTGATCCCGGACGCCGTCACCCTGCACGAGGAGGCGGTGTACACCAACATCGCGTTCATGGAGTCGGTGCACGCGAAGTCCTACTCCTCCATCTTCTCGACGCTGTCCTCCATGAAGGAGATCGACGACGTCTTCCGCTGGTCACGGGAGAACCCGTACCTGCAGAAGAAGGCCGACATCATCATCAAGTACTACAAGGGCGACGACCCGCTGAAGAAGAAGGTGGCCTCGACCCTGCTCGAGTCCTTCCTCTTCTACTCCGGGTTCTACCTGCCCATGTACTGGTCCTCCCGGGCCAAGCTGACGAACACGGCCGACCTGGTGCGCCTCATCATCCGTGACGAGGCCGTGCACGGCTACTACATCGGCTACAAGTTCCAGCGGGCCATGGCCCTGGAGTCCCAGGAGCGCCAGGACGAGCTGAAACTCTACACCTACGAGCTGCTCGAGGAGCTCTACGAGAACGAGGTGCGCTACACCGAGTCCCTCTACGACGGTGTCGGGTGGACCGAGGACGTCAAGAAGTTCCTGCACTACAACGCCAACAAGGCCCTGAACAACCTGGGCTTCGAGGCGCTGTTCCCCAAGGAGATGACGGACGTCTCGGCGGCCATCCTGTCCGCGCTGTCCCCGAACGCCGACGAGAACCACGACTTCTTCTCCGGCTCGGGCTCCTCCTACGTGATCGGCAAGGCCGTGAACACGGAGGACGAGGACTGGGACTTCTGATCCCGGCCTGAGCCATACGGACGACGACGGCGGTCCGGCCCACCTTCGCGAGGTGGGCCGGACCGCCGTCGTCGACAGGCATGACTCGATGCCGTGGTGCCGTGCTGCCTCAGCCTGCCGCGCCGACCCGGGGGTCGGCGGTGCTCTGTCGCCGGATCGTCCAGGGCCAGGTGATGAGCGCCCAGGCCACGGCGATGATGAGGAACTCGACCAGCAGGTACCACGGCCAGGGTCCGAGCAGGTCGAGGATCGAGGGGTTGTCCGGCTTGCCGTTGAGGAAGCCGTAGTTGGTCCCCAGCCAGCTGTTGAGTGCGAAGGCAGCCATGGCCCACATGACGGTGACGACCATGGCCAGGCGGTAGCTGCCCCAGTCGACGCGGCCGACGCGTCCCCAGATCAGGTACAGGGTGGCCCAGAGGACCAGGATGTGCTGGACCCAGAGGTCGATGAAGTCGATGTGGGGGAAGTCCGGCGAGTCGAGTGCCGGGGTGAGGATGGCCTGCGGGTTGAGAGTCAGTCCCCAGTAGTAGGTGAGCGCCGTCGCCCAGCGGGCCCGTGTCCACAGGGCGATGACAGCGACCATCCACGCGAGGTCCGAGAGGTGGACCGGCAGAGAGATGTGGACGTCGAAATTGTCCGGCACCGATCGGTAGACGAGCATCGTCACCGTGTACGTGGTCAGCACCGCGGCGAAGGCCCGCGAGAACACCACCTCGGCCGGGGAATCCCGAAGGCGGCGGCCCAGCATCACCACGAGCACAGCCCCGAGGACGCAGATGCCCAGAGCGGCCCAGTGAGTGGGGCCGTAGGGTACGAAGACCTCCTCGTTCGGCATCGCCGTCCCCCCCTCCACCGGGTCTCCTGGGTGGTGCGCCCGTGAGGCCAGGACATCAGATCCGGTCGTCCAGGGCCATGGGCGGGGCAGTGTGGACCGGAACCGGCGCCGGACCGCCGTCCGAGCTCTTGGCCTTGCCCGGACCGATGCTGCGGGTCACGGAGACCAACTGGTAGGGCCTCTTGGCCCGGGGCCGCGTGTCACGCCGGAGCAGCGCCACCCATCCTTCGCCGGCAACGTCGATCTGCTTCAAGGGCCGGGTGAGGTAGCTGACCACCGTCGGCGGCGTGGTGGATCGATCGATGCGGACCCCGCCGACGAGACCGGTGTTGAAATCGCGGGTCCAGGCGTTCTTCGCCGGCGTGGCCGAGGCAATGTGCTCTGCGAACTCCGACGGCACCACGAAGGTCGCGATCCTGCCTTCCACACCCTGCAGCCGCAACGGCACCCGGTACCGCGGTGCCTCCAGCTCGTCCATCCCAGGCCCTTCTTCGCGGGTTCGGACGGCCGAATTATAGCGGATCCCTCTGGATGTCTTCCTCCACGTGATCGACGCGGCGGCGGCACCGGTCACCCGGAGACCCGGTTGCCGGTGAGAGGGATGCGGAGATCAGGGCGTCACGGAGTCGTTCACCGCGTCGGCTGGGAGACGTCCACGCCGGTGACCGGGTCGCCGGCCCGCTCGTAGACGAGTGAGACCGCTCCCTTCGGGAACGCCCGCGGCGGCTGCGCCAGGGTGAAGGCGGCCGGGACGGTGCCGTCGCCGAAGACGCGCTTGCCCGAGCCCAGCACCAGCGGATAGAGGAGCAGGTTCAGCCGGTCGACGAGGTCTTCCCTCAGCAGCGTCCGCACGAGGTCGCCGCTGCCGATGACGTGGATCTCGCCGAACCGGTCCTTGAGGGCGCGCACCTCGGCGGCGACCTCCGTCAGCACCGTGGTGCCCTCCCACGACGGGTCGGTCAGCGTGCGGGACACGACGAACTTCGGCACCGTGTTGAACGTCGCGGCGATCGGGTCGGCGTCGCCGTGGTCCGGCCAGTAGCCGGCGAAGATGTCGTAGGTCCGGCGACCGAGCAGCAGCGCGTCGATGCGCTCGATCCCGGCGCCGATCGTCGCGCCCGATTCGTCGTCGAAGTACGCCCCCTGCCAGCCGCCGAGATCGAAGCCGCCCGCACGGTCCTCGTCGGGCCCGCCCGGCGCCTGGTAGACGCCGTCGAGGGTGAGGAAGAGGTCGACCTGGATGATGCCCATGACGTGGTCCTTCGGTGTGCTCCGACGACATCCGTGGTGCCCAGTTTTTCGCCACGGGATCCGGGGGTCAACCCGTTGCCCCCGGATGACGGCGCGCCCAGGCGCGAGCGGGAATCCTCGTGCGTCCTCAGCACGAGGCGCGGGCTCGTCGGCCTCGGAACGGCGGGGTTGTCCGGCGGGGATCGTCCGGTGCGGCGGGCTCGGCCGGACCCGGGAGTGGCGGGTCGCCGGGCGGTCACGGCGGTGTTCTGTCGTCGGCTCCGAGCCGTTAGCCTGTCCGCGCCCGTCACTAGACTGAGCCGCATGAACGAGCAGGAACCGGGCCGGTCCCGGGCCGCCTCGGCACCCGCAGGCCGTGCGGCACTTCCCGCGGACGCGACCGACACGTCCGCTCCGATCGATGAAGCCGGGGCATCACCGGGGCTGGTCGATCCCGAGGCCGTGGACACCTCGGTGCGCAGCCCGGCGCAGCGGTCTCGCACCTTCGCCGGGATCCTGGTGAACACCGCCCTCGCCAACATCACGACCAGCTACCTCTGGTTCGCCCTGACGTTCTGGGTGTATCTGGAGACGCGCAACGTCATCGCCACCGGGGTGGTCGGCGGCGCGTACATGCTGCTCATCGCGCTCTCCAGCATCAGCTTCGGCACCTTCGTGGACCGCTACCGCAAGCTCGCCGTGATGCGCTTCGCCGCAGCCTTCACCCTGGTGATGTTCGTGCTGGCGGGCGTCCTGTTCCTCCTCGCCCCGGCGGCCTCGATGGCGGACCTGACCCGCCCGTGGATCTGGGTCTTCGCCCTGGTCGTCCTGATCGGGGCGGTGGTCGAGAACATGCGCAACATCGCCCTGTCCACCACGGTCACGATCCTCATCGAGCCGGATCGGCGCGCCAACGCCAACGGCCTGGTGGGCATGGTGCAGGGCCTGATGTTCATCGTGACCTCGGTGCTCTCCGGGCTGTCGGTCGGACTGCTGGGCATGGGCTGGACGGTCGTGGTCGCCGTGGCGCTCACGGCCGTGGCCTTCGGGCACCTGTTGACGCTGCGCATGCCCGAGGAGGTGCGCGCCGCGGCCACGGACGCCCACGGCAGCTTCGACCTGCGGGGGGCGTTCGCCGCCGTGCTGGCCGTGTCCGGGCTGTTCGCGCTGATCCTGTTCTCGACGTTCAACAACTTCATCGGCGGCGTCTACATGGCCTTGATGGACCCGTACGGTCTGGAGATGTTTCCCGTGGAGATCTGGGGCGCGGTCTTCGCGCTCGGCGCCACCGGCTTCATCGTGGGCGGGGCGCTGATCGGCAAGTTCGGGCTGGGGTCCAATCCGCTGCGCACCATGTTGTTCGCGGTGATGGCGATGGGCGTGCTCGGCGCGGTGTTCACCGTACGGGAGTGGGCCTGGCTGTACGTCCTGGGCATCTGGCTCTACATGGCGCTCTTCCCCTTCGTGGAGGCGGCGGAACAGACGGTCATCCAGCGGGTCGTGCCGCTGGAGCGGCAGGGCCGTGTCTTCGGCTTCGCCATGGCGTTCGAGTCCGCGGCGGCGCCGGTCACCGCGTTCCTCATCGCACCGATCGCCCAGTTCTGGATCATCCCGTACGCGCGGTCCGCGGAGGGCGGCGCCCAGCTGGCCCCGCTGCTCGGCGAGGGCACCTCGCGCGGCATCGCCCTGGTGTTCCTGGTGGCCGGCATCGTCATGATCGCCGCCGCGCTGCTGGCCTTCCTGACCCCGGTCTACCGCCGGGTCTCGGCGTCGTACGCCCAGGTCGCGGCGGAGGACGCCGCGGACGGCGTCACCGCCTCCCGGTCCTCCGCATGAACGAGTCCCACCGCCGGCCCGGTGAGCCCGGGCTTCCGGCCGGCGGGCGGGACGGGGCCGGCACTCCGGCTCGACCGGATCGGCAGGCCCGGGCACGCCTCAGCGATGGGCGGCGATGTAGGCGTCGAAATCCCACGGCGGTCGGGTGGGCGAGCCGTCGAGGAACTTCTCGGCGGCCGCCCGGCCGCTGCGGTAGAGGAAGTCCCGGTCCTCGTCGGTGAGGTTGAAGTCGGTGGCGCGGATGGTGCCGGTGTCGACGAAGATCGTGCGGGCCTGGGCGTCGGGGGACTCGATGTGCATCTGGTCGTAGAAGCCGGTCATGGTCTTGAGCATCGCCCGGCTCATGCTCACCGGCCCCTTGATCGGGTACCCCGTGCCCTGGACCGCGTCCGGATGGGCCGAGAGCTTGATGCCCAGCGTGGGCCAACGCGGAACGGTGCCGGGCGGGGCGTCGAAGGCGGCGATCGGGAAGTTGGAGAGCATGCCGCCGTCGACCAGCCACGCCTTCTTCCCGTCGGCGGTGTCCCAGCGGACGGGCCGGTAGAAGAACGGGATGGACATCGAGGCCCGGACCGCCTCGACCACGTGCTGGGCGCCCCGGTCACGGCCGAAGTCGTCGTAGTCCCAGGGCAGGTAGCGCAGCCGGCCCCTGCTGATGTCCGAGGCGGTGACCACCAGCCGGTAGGACCGCTCCGGGGCGGGGGGCCGTTCCTCGTCGGTGTAGGGCAGGTCGGCGAAGGTCCGCACCCCGTACTCGTCGAGCTGGGACTGCAACCAGGATCGGAGGTGCTCGCCGAGGTAGATGCCGTTGCGGGCGAGGATCCCTGCGGCCTTGCCCGCGGTGTAGCGCGTGAGGCGGGAGCCGTCGCGGAAGTCCGGGTACTGGACGGAGCCGATGATGTCCACCAGCTTGCTCGCCGGGGCGCCGGCGGCGACCAGGGCCCCGACGATCGCTCCGGCGGAGGTGCCGGCGACCCGTTTGAAGCGGTAGCCGTGCTCCTCGAGGACCTCGATGGCTCCCACCAGGGCGATGCCCTTGACGCCCCCGCCCTCCAGCACCAGGTCGGCATACCGTTCCATGCTGTCCACGCCCCTTCGGCAGGTTCGATCCCCGAGGTCAGTACAGCAAATGCCGTGCGGGCACGGAACGGCTGCCCGATATCGGGCCCCGTGTGACGGGAAAGAATTCGCCGGACAACAATCAGCGGTCGCGGAAATTCCCTGGTATTCCCGTCAGCACACCGAAACACGCTCTGACCAGGGCACGAACCCGTGCACCGGAATTCTTCATCTCGGCGTCACATGGTCACAGCCGCAGCACGGGAACGTCCGTCTGCTTTCACGTGCGACCCACCCGTGATTATGTCGATGCACATCACTCCGCCGGTATTCTCAGTACGCCGCAAAAAAGCGTTGGAGAACGGTTGCCGGGGGTCCTCCTGCCACCCCGAACGGGACGTGCGGGAGTCGCGATCACACGACAGGCGCTTGTCCAGGAGCCGAGAACGATGAATTCCTCAGTTCGTCCCTACTGTGCTGCCAAGCCACGCATCGTGCGTCCCCTCCCGGAGGGGCTGGTGGGCATCAGACAGCGCCTCGTCCGGGTGATGGCCCAGAAGTGGGTCAACGGGACAGTGCTCCGCTACGCGTTCCGGGAGGGCCCCGAGCCGCAGCGCCAGGCGGTGCGCAGCGCGTTCCGGGAGTGGAAGGACCTGGAGATCGGCCTCGGGTTCCAGGAGGTGGACGAGCCGGGGGAGGCCGAGGTCCGGATCTCCTTCGACCAGGCCGACGGGTCGTGGTCCTATCTGGGCAGGGACGTCCTGACGATCGGCACCCAGGACGCGACCATGAACTTCGGCTGGGACCTGACCGACGAGTACGGGCGCACCACGGCGCTGCACGAGATCGGCCACACGATGGGCCTGCCCCACGAGCACCAGAACCCGTTCGCCGGGATCGTCTGGGACGAGGCGAAGGTCTACGCGTTCTTCGCCGGGGCACCGAACCACTGGTCCCCGGAGACCACGCACCACAACGTCCTGCGCAAACTGGGCCAGGACGAGGTGGAGGGCTCGACCTGGGACCCCGACTCGGTGATGCAGTACTCCTTCCCCGGAGGCCTCATCAAGGAGCCCGCCCGCTACCAGCCGGGCATCAGCCCTCCGGGCGGCCTGTCGGCCAAGGACCAGGACTGGGTGCGGAAGTTCTACCCGGTCCTGCCGGACGTGCTCCCGACGCTCGAGCCGTTCCGGTCCACGCCCCTGACCCTGGTCCCGGGGCAGCAGGCGGACTTCGAGATCACCCCCGCCCTGTCGCGGAAGCACCAGATCGCCACCTTCGGGACGGCGGACACCACCCTGGTGCTCTTCGAGGAGGTCGACGGAGAGCTGCGCTTCCTCGCCGGCGACGACGACAGCGGGGAGGACCGCAACTCCACCCTGTCGGCGAAGCTCTTCCGGAGGAGGCGGTACGTCGTCCGCGTCAGGCTCGCATGGGCAGGACAGTCCGGGGACACCGCCATCATGTGCTGGTAGCCGGGGCGGGACCGGCTCGGTTCCCTGAGCGGCGCCCCTCGGCCCAGCACCCCACCCGGCCACCGCCGGCCCCGGACCGGTACCGCCATCCTGGAAGGAAGACCCATGTCCCAGACGCCTGATGCTCCCGTGCACGGCAGCGAGAGCGAGAACCCGGCGATCGACGCGCCCACCCCCAAGACCGGTCAGCCGCGGACGGTCCAGGACTGGTGGCCCAACCAGCTGGACCTGAACGTCCTGCGGAAGCACTCGACCACGACCGACCCGCTGGGCCCTGGCTTCGACTACGCGAAGGAGTTCGCCACGCTCGACGTCGAGGAGCTCAAGCGCGACCTCGTCGAGCTCATGACCACCTCGCAGGCCTGGTGGCCCGCCGACTTCGGGCACTACGGAGGGCTGTTCATCCGGATGAGCTGGCACTCGGCCGGCACCTACCGGATCGCGGACGGCCGCGGGGGAGCCGGGGAGGGCGCCCAGCGGTTCGCCCCGCTCAACAGCTGGCCGGACAACGCCAACCTGGACAAGGCCCGGCGCCTGCTGTGGCCGGTCAAGCAGAAGTACGGCCGGAAGATCTCGTGGGCCGACCTGCTGGTGCTCGCCGGGAACGTGGCGCTCGAGTCGATGGGCTTCCGGACGTTCGGCTTCGGTTTCGGGCGCGAGGATGTGTGGGAGCCCGAGGAGATGTTCTGGGGCCCGGAGGACACCTGGCTCGGCGACGAGCGCTACGCCGGCGACCGCGAGCTCTCGGGCCCGCTGGCCGCGGTCCAGATGGGGCTGATCTACGTCAACCCCGAGGGCCCCGGCGGCAACCCCGACCCGCTCGCGTCCGCCCGGGACATCCGCGACACGTTCGGCCGCATGGCGATGAACGACGAGGAGACGGTCGCGCTCATCGCCGGCGGGCACTCCTTCGGGAAGACCCACGGGGCCGGGCCCGCCGATCACGTGGGCCCCGAGCCCGAGGCGTGCCCGGTCACGGGGCAGGGCCTGGGCTGGAGGAGCAGCTACGGGACGGGCAAGGGGCCGGACACGATCACCAGCGGTCTGGAGGTGACCTGGACCAGCACCCCGACCCAGTGGGGCAACGGCTTCTTCGGCAACCTGTTCGGCCACGAGTGGGAGCTGACCGAGAGCCCCGCGGGGGCCCACCAGTGGGTCGCCGAGGACGCGACCGAGACCGTCCCGGACGCCTTCGACCCGGGGCGGAAGCACCGGCCGACGATGCTGACGACCGACCTCGCGCTCCGGGCGGACCCGGTGTACGAGAAGATCTCGCGGCGGTTCCACGAGCACCCGGACGAGTTCGCCGAGGCGTTCGCCAAGGCCTGGTACAAGCTGCTGCACCGCGACATGGGCCCGGTCACGCGCTTCCTGGGGCCGTGGGTCCCGGAGCCGCAGCTGTGGCAGGACCCGGTCCCGGCGGTCGACCACGAGCTGGTCGGGGACGAGGACGTCGCCGCCCTGAAGGAGACCCTCCTCGGCTCGGGGCTGACCGTGGCGCAGCTGGCCTCCACCGCGTGGGCCTCCGCGGCGAGCTTCCGGGGCACCGACAACCGGGGCGGGGCCAACGGCGCCCGCATCCGGCTCGAGCCGCAGCGCGGCTGGGAGGTGAACGAGCCGGAGCGGCTGGCCGAGGTGCTGCGCGTCCTCGAGCAGGTCCGGGAGGACTTCAACGGCGGTCGGTCCGACGGCACGAGGATCTCGCTGGCCGACCTGATCGTGCTCGGCGGCTGCGCGGCCGTCGAGCGCGCGGCCCGGAACGCCGGTCACCCGGTCCAGGTCCCGTTCCGACCCGGGCGCACGGACGCCGCGCAGGAGCAGACCGACGTCGAGTCCTTCGCGGTGCTCGAGCCGCAGGCCGACGGCTTCCGGAACTTCGTGCAGTCCGACGTGCGGCTCTCGCCCGAGACGCTGCTGCTCGACCGCGCGTACATGCTCAACCTCACCGCCCCCGAGATGACGGTCCTGGTCGGCGGCATGCGGAGCCTGGGGACGAACCACGGGCAGTCGGAGCACGGTGTCCTCACCGACCGGAAGGAGGCGCTGACCAACGACTTCTTCGTCAATCTCCTCGCCGCCGGCACGGAGTGGAGGGCGTCCGAGGATTCGGAGGAGGTCTTCGAGATCCGTGATCTCGCCACGGACGAGCTCAGGTGGACGGCCACCGCCGCCGATCTGGTCTTCGGCTCGCACTCCCAGTTGCGGGCGATCTCGGAGGTCTACGCGAGCGACGACGCGCAGGAGAAGTTCGTGCGCGACTTCGTCGCCGCGTGGGTCAAGGTCATGGAGCTCGACCGGTTCGATCTGCGCTGACGGCACGGTGACCGGCCGGCGGGCCGCACCACGTGGTGAGCGCGGCCTCGAGCCCTGACGTGTCGCCCTCGCCCACCCAGGCCACGTGCCCGTCCGGCCGGATGAGCACCGCGGTGGGCGGGGTGACCGGCCCGAGCACCGGGAGCTCCCAGCGGCCGTGGTGCGCGGCGGTGACCCGTCGCACGCGGTCCGCCCAGGGCCCGATGTCGACACCGCCGGGCGTGCCGAGCTCGAGCAGCACCGGCCGTGCCGCGTGCAGGAGGGCGAAGACCCGCGCCGGGCCGCCGGCCGTGCGGAGGTCGAGATCAGGCATGCGCAGCCCGAGCAGCGGGTGTCCCGCGCCGAGGTCGTAGTGGATGTCCAGGCCGGACATCGTCGCCGCGTACCGCCGGCGCGGCTCGTCCATGGCCAGGAGCTCTGCGACCGTCTCGCCCACGGCCCGGACGCGGTCGTCGGGGCGGCGCAGCGCGACCTGCGCCATGGTGAGGCGCAGCACGCGGGCGGCCACCGGGTGGCGTTCGGCGTGGTAGCTGTCCAGGAGGTCCTCCGGTGAGGTCCCTCCGACGACCTGGGCCAGCTTCCAGCCCAGGTTCACCGCGTCCTGAACCCCGGTGTTGAGGCCCTGCCCACCGTCCGGGGCGTGCACGTGCGCGGCGTCGCCGGCCAGCAGGACGCGCCCGTTCCGGTAGGATGCCGCCTGCCGGGTCGTGTCGGTGAACCGCGTGATCCAGGTGGGGCTGTGCACCCCGTAGTCCGTCCCGTACACCGCGACGAGCGCCGCGCGGAGATCGCGCAGGGTGGGCTCGCGGCCGGGCCCCACATGGTGCTCGGTCACCATGACCCCCGCCGGCCCTCCGTCCTGGGGCGGGCGGAAGGCGTGCTTGCCGACGGCGTCCTGGTGGATGCCCCACTCCGGCTCCTCGGCCAGCTCCACCTCGGCGAGCAGACTGCTCGTCGTCGGGTCCCACCCGGGGAACCCGATGCCCGCAGCCTTCCGGATCCGGCTCCGTCCTCCGTCGCACCCGACGACGTACTGCGCCCGCAGCGGCCGGCCGTCGGCCGGCTCGACGTCGACGCCCGTGCCGTCCTGGGCCACGCCCGTCACCTCGTGCCCGTAGCGGACCGGCACCCCCAGCTCGCCGATCCAGCCGGCCAGGAGCCGCTCGATGTGGTTCTGCCACAGCGCGAGACCGTAGGGGTGCCGGGTGGGGAAGTCGCTGATGTCCAGGGGGGTCCCGGCGAACCCGGCGACCTGGGCGGTCGTGCCCTCAGCGAGGAACCGGTCGGCGACGCCGCGCTGGTCGAGGACCTCGATGGTCCGCGCGTGCAGCCCGCCGGCGCGCGAGCCGACGAGCTCCTGACCGGTCCTCCGCTCGAGGACGACGACGTCGACCCCCGCCAGTGCCAGCTCTCCCGCCAGCATCAGACCCGTCGGCCCGCCGCCGACGACCACCACCTCGTGCTCGTCCATCTGCTGCCCCTCCGTCCGCAGGTGCCGCTCCCGGCCCGAGCATTCTGCGGCGCGACCGGGGTCTTGCCGCAAGCCCCCCGGCGCGCTGTAGCCTGAAAACGGAGGGAAGAGGGCGGGCCCGGTCACCGCCGGTCAGAGCAGTCCGCCGATCTGACCCGCCGTCTCCTGCAGCGCGGGCACTTGGCGCCGCCCTTCCTCACGGGGGCGAGCATGACCCGTGTCGGCTGGCTGGCCGGCGGCAAGATGGTGGTCCACCCCAACCGCGACGTCGACGACGACGGCAACCAGCCCGTCAACCGGGTCGCGGAGCTCGAGGCCCCGCAACGGGCCCGCCGCGACCGGACCGCGGGAGGCCGCCTGGCGGGCGGTACCCTGGCCGTGTGGTCGAGCAGAGCATGTGGATGCAGAAGGTGCGCGCGGATCCCGGGCACTCGTCGTGGTACGTCGAACGGTTCCGGACCATGGCGGCCGCCGGTGAGGACGTCGTGGGGGAGGCGCGGCTGGTCGAGGCCATGGTCCCGCCCGGCTCCCGGATCCTCGACGCCGGGTGCGGTCCCGGCCGGCTGGGCGGCCACCTGCACCGCCGCGGGCACACCGTCGTCGGGATCGACGTCGACCCCGCGCTGGTCTCCGCCGCCCGGGAGGACCACCCGGGTCCCCGGTGGCTCGTGGGGGACCTGGCCGAGCTGGACCTGCCCGCCCGGGGCGTCCCGGAGCCCTTCGATGCCGTGGTGTGCGCCGGCAACGTGATGGCCTTCCTGGCCCCCAGCACGCGCCTCGAGGTGCTGCGCCGTCTCCGACTCCACCTGGCCGCCGACGGCCGGGCGGCCGTGGGCTTCGGCGCCGGCCGCGGCTACCCGTTCGCGGAGTTCCTGCAGGACGCCGAGCGGGCCGGGCTCGTGCCCGATGTGCTGCTCTCCACCTGGGACCTGCGCCCGTTCCGGGAGGACAGCGACTTCCTCGTGGCCGTGCTGCGGACCGCCGAGCACTCCTGATCCCGCCGACCCCTCGGCGGCGACGGGTCCGCGGGGTAGCGTGGACATCGTGAGCACCGCAGCCCTGTCCACCGTCACCTTCGAGAGCCGCTTCGCCCAGGAGCTGGGGGAGCTGTCCGTGCCCTGGCGGGCCGACGACGTCGCCGAGCCCCGGCTGCTGGTGCTCAACGAGCCCCTCGCCGCCGACCTGGGGCTGGACCCGGAGTGGCTCAGCGGCCCGGAGGGCGCACGCCTGCTGGTCGGCAACCTCGTGCCGCCCGGGGCGACACCGGTGGCGCAGGCCTACTCCGGGCACCAGTTCGGCGCGTTCTCCCCGCGCCTCGGCGACGGGCGCGCCCTGCTGCTGGGCGAGATCGTGGACGCCGGCGGCCGCCGGCGGGACCTGCACCTCAAGGGCTCCGGGCGGACGCCGTTCGCGCGCGGCGGCGACGGTCTCGCGGCGATCGGGCCCATGCTGCGCGAGTACATCGTCAGCGAGGCGATGCACGCCCTGGGCGTCCCCACCACCCGGTCCCTGGCCGTGGTGGCCACCGGGCGGCAGGTGCGCCGCGAGACCCTGATGCCGGGGGCCGTGCTCGCCCGGGTGGCGAGCAGCCACCTGCGCGTGGGCACCTTCCAGTACGCCCGCGCCACGGGCGACCCCGACCTCCTGCGCCGGCTCGCCGACCACGCCATCAGCCGCCACCACCCCGGCGCCGCCGGCGCCGAGCACCCGTACCTCGCGCTGTTCGAGGCGGTCGTCGCCGCCCAGGCCTCGCTCGTGGCCCGGTGGATGCTCCTGGGGTTCGTGCACGGGGTGATGAACACCGACAACACGACCATCTCGGGGGAGACCATCGACTACGGGCCGTGCGCGTTCCTGGACGCCTTCGACCCGGCCGCGGTCTACAGCTCGATCGACCACGGCGGGCGCTACTCCTACCGGAACCAGCCGGTCGCCGCGCAGTGGAACCTCGCCCGGCTCGCCGAGGCCATGCTGCCGCTGCTGGACGAGGACCAGGACCGGGCGGTGTCCCTGGCGGAGGGGGCGCTCGGGGCGTTCGCGCCGCAGTACAGCGCGGCCTGGTCCGCGGGGATCCGCTCGAAGCTCGGCCTGCCCGAGGACCTCGACGACGAGGTCGCCTCGTTCCTGGTCGACGACCTGCTCGTGCTGCTCCAGCAGAACCGCGTCGACTGGACCTCGTTCTTCCGCGCCCTCGCCGGGACCGCCCGCACCGGCGCGACCGCCGCGCGCGACCTGGTCCTCGACCTGCCGGCCTTCGACGCCTGGGCCGAGCGCTGGCTCGCCGTGGGGCCGGACCCCGAGGCGATGGACCGCGTGAATCCCGTGCACATCCCCCGCAACCACCTCGTGGAGGAGGCCCTCGCCGCCGCCGTGGACGGCGACCTCGACCCGCTGGGACGGCTCCTGGAGGCGGTGACCGCCCCCTACGAGGAGCGTCCGGGCCTGGAGCGCTACGCCGCCGGCCCCCCGGAGGACTTCGGCTCCTACACGACCTACTGCGGGACCTGAGGCGCCGGCCCGCGGTCAGCCGCCGATGTACTCCCCGGTCACGCTGTCCACGGTGCCGTTCTCGATGCCCGTGCACTGGGCGGCGCCGGCCTCCGTCACCGGGTCGTAGTTGATGCAGAAGGCGTCGTAGTAGGGCACCCCGCTCCGCCACGCGGCCAGTGCCTCCTCGTAGCTGAACTTCGCCGGGAAGGGCACGGCCCCGACGTCCGTGCTGACCTGCACCTGGCAGGTCCCGGGGCCGCCCGGGGCGAAGGCCAGGAGCTGCCCGACGGTGTCGACGACGTCGATCCGGTCCTGGCCGGTGCTCATCGCTGACTGGTAGGCCCGGCAGATCTCGACGGCCACGGCGCGGTCGTTCGTGTCCGCGGTGAGCCGGTGCACGAGACCGCCGCCCGGGGCCGCCTGCTGCTCGATCCCGGACACGGTCCCGGCGTAGGGCTGTCCTTCGGGCGTCGTGGAGAACGCGGACCACGCGTCGGCGGGGACGGGCTCCGCGGGCGCGGCCCCGGGCTGCGCCGGCGACTCCGCGGCCGGCTCCTCGTCCGCGTCGTCGGGCTGCGCCGCGGGCTCCGTGGACTCCGGGGGCTCCGTGGGCTCGGGGGTCGACTCGGGGGTCGGCTCCGGCGTCGTCTCCGGGGCCGTGCCCGTGGGGGAGGGCGAGGTCCGGGCGGCGGGGGTGTCCTCCTGGACCGGGGGGTCGCCGGCGCAGCCGGCCAGGGCGAGACCGGACGCGAGGAACAGACTGGTGACGACGGCCTTCGTGCTCATGGGGTGCCTCTGCTTCGCTGGGGGGCGGGGTTCCCACTGTAGGCGGGCCGGGCGGCGAACCGGGGTGGCCCGCCGGAGAGTTGCCCACCCAAGAGGGGTCAGACGGGGAGGGGCGGGCCGTGCCACGATGCGGAGGGCATGCCGCAGAACTGTGAAGGGGGCCGCTGTGCCGCACCAGATGACGCTGATGTTCCTCAACATCGCGCTGACCCTCGTCCTCGTCGTGTCGTGCTATCTGTACCTGGGCGGCGGGCGCTGGTGGTTCCCGTGCCTGTGGTTCGTCGGCATGGCTGCGGGGTCCCTGTGGGACGCGCTGCCGCGCCGCCGCGCCGCGGAGTTCGCCCGCCGCGCCGGTGGTCGGACCGCCTGGCAGGGCTGAGCGCGGCCGCGCGTCCCCGGCGCCGGCCTGCGGCGGCCGCGGGGACGGTGGGGGCGGCGACGCAGCGGGTGGCGTCCGTCGTGCGGTCCCCGTCCCGCTGTCGTCCTACTCGCACGCGACGCCGTCGGAGTCGCCGTCCATGGCCTCGCGGTAACCGGGCTCCCCGCGCAGCAGCGGTGCGGCGCCGGCCTCCCGGGCGGCCGTGCAGTTGGCGTAGTGCACGTCCGCGGGCACGGGAGCCTGATCGGCCGGGGCCTTCTCGACGGGCGCCGGGGCGGCCCCGGCGCCCCCGGGGATGTCGCCGAACGGCGTGCCGCCGGGCAGCTGCTGGTCGGGGCAGCCGGAGAGCACCTCGGCCATGGCGGTCTTCTCCGGGGCGGTGACCCACAGGCCGTAGCGGGTCTTCACCGCGATCTGGACGGCCACCATCTCGCAGGCGAAGGCCCGGTTCGAGGGCAGCCACCGCGAGGCGTCCTGGTCGGACTTCGAGCCGTTGGCCGGGCCGTCGACCGCCAGCAGGTTCAGCGGGTCGTTGGCGAGGGCCACGCGGTCGGCCGGGGAGAGCCGGCGCGCCCCGGTGACCCAGGCGTTGCCGAGCGAGACCACGTGGTCCACCTGGACGTCGGCGGAGGTCGCGACCCCGCGGACGAAGTCGATGGACGCCCCCGTGTACGGGTCGGCGAGGGTGCCGGTGTCGACCCTGCACCCGTCGGCGGAGGTGATGCCGGTCAGGTCCCGGGCCAGGACCTCGTTGCGGGAGTCCTCGCAGTCGCCGTCGGCGTCGATCCACCCGCCGAACAGGGCGTCGCGGTCGTAGTCGGACATCGTCCCGGCGGCGGCGACCGGGAGGTCCTCCAGGGCGAGGAACGCCCCCGAGGGCGGGGCGACGGCCCGGACGGGGGTCTCCGACGGCTCCGGGGCGGAGCTCGGCGACGGGGTGACCGTGGTGACCGTCCCCGGTGTCCTCGAGGCCGTGGGCGAGGGCGTGCTGCCGGGCTCGGCGCTCGGGGAGGGGGCGGCGGGCACCGTCGTCACGGTCCCCGGGACGGGGCCGGGGGCCGGGTCGGTGGACGCGGTGCTTGACGCGCAGCCCGCCACCAGCCCGATCGCCAGGACGAGGTGCAGCGGCCCCGCCACGATCCACCGGCCCGCGGCGACACCGCGGCGGGACGCCGGGTCCGCTCCCGGGGCAGGCGAGGGGAAGAGGGTGTTGCGCATGGTGCTCCTGGGGGGACGAGAGGAAGTGCGCCTGGGGGAGGGCACGCGTCGGGGGATCGCGCGGGGCACCCTCCTGTTCTACGTGCGGTGCCCGTCCGGCACCGCACGGCGCGCCGCAGAGGACGGCGGCCCCCGCGTGTGTGACGCCGGAGGTCACCGCGCCGTCCGGGGACGCCCGCGCCATCCCCGGATGAGGGGTCAGACACGCGGGGTCGCCGGGTGCGAGGATGCGGTCACGGGGATCGTCGAACGGGGGGAGGGCCTCGTGCTGACCGTGCGCGACAGGCTGCTCCTGGGGCTCTGGCTCCTGCCGGTGGCCCTCGGTCTCGTCGTGGGGCTGTACGTCGGAGACGACGACGGCACCGTCATGCTGTTCGTCACCGGTCTCGTCGCGGCCCTCTACGTGGCGGTGCTGGTCAGCACCGTCCACACCGGGCGACGCCGACGGACCGAGCCCGCTGCCGAGCCCGCCCCGGAACCCCCGGAACCCCCGGAACCGTCGGATCTCCCGGAGCACGCGGAGCCGGCCGCCGGGCACGGCCCCGACCCGCCGGGGGCCCCCGGGGAGTCCGGCCGCGCGCTCGCCGCGTCGCGCGTCCTGCCGCTGGTGCTCGCCGTCTCCGCCGCCGTCTACGTCGTCGCGGAGGGCGGCTGGACCTTCGTGGTGGTCGCCGTGCAGCTCGTCACCGTGATCACCATGGCCGCCTACGTGCACGAGCGCGGTGCGGAGCCGAAGCCCGTCACGTAGCACGGCCCCGTCCCTGTCCGTGCGGACGGGGGCGGAGCCGTGGCCCGGCCGCGACGGATCGCGGCCGGCGGGCTCACGAGAGCTGCACGTACGTGGCCGAGTGCCCGAAGCCGACGACGTCGTCGCGGCCGTCGCCGTTGACGTCACCGAGCAGGCGCGGATACCGGTCCTCCGTCCACCCCTGGTCGTAGCCGAAGGCGGCGACCTTCAGGTACACCGGGGCGAAGGTGCCGTCCGCCCGGCCGTGGGCCACGTAGACCCCGGCGTTGCCGAAGCCCACCAGGTCCTGGATGCCGTCGACGTTGATGTCCGCGTGGGTCCGCAGGTGCCGGTCGCCCCGCCACCCCTGGGCCTGGCCGAAGTCGTTCACCCGCAGTGCCACGCCGGTGTAGTTCCCTCCGTTGAGCGAGTGCGCCACGGAGACCCCGGAGTAGCCGAAGCCGATGATGTCCGCCGCGGCGTTGCCGGCGGGGTTGACATTGACGTCGGCCAGCATCCGCGGGTGCTGGCCCACGCGCCAGCCCTGGGCGTAGCCGAAGTTGCGGATCTCCAGGGCGGGCTGGGTGAACGTGTCCCCGAGCGCCGAGAAGTAGGAGACGTACGTGCCGGCGTCCCCGAAGCCCACGATGTCGGCGGTGCTGTTGCCGTCGACGTCCGCGAGCATCCGGGGGTTCTTGTCGACCCGCCAGCCGCGGTCCCAGCCGTAGCTGTCGATGCGCTTGCCGGTCCCGGTGAACGTCCGGTTGGACAGTCCGTGGGAGACGGTGACGCCCGAGTGCCCGAAGCCCACGATGTCGGCGGTCAGGTTGCCGTTGAGGTCGGCGAGCTCGCGCGGGTGCCGGTCGACGCGCCAGCCCTGGTTCCAGCCGAAGTCGCGGACCTTGAGCTGCGGTGCGGTGAAGCTGCCGTCGCCCTGGGAGTAGGCCACGTAGACGCCGGCGTCGCCGAAGCCCACGATGTCGTCCCGGCGGTCGCCGTCGACGTCCGCGAGCGTGCGCGCGTGCCGTGCGCTGGACCAGCCCTGCGCGGTGCCGAAGTCGCGCACGCTCATGCGCGGCGTGCCGAAGGTGCCGTCGGCCCGGCCGAAGGCGACCTGGACGCCGGCGCCGCCGAAGCCGACGACGTCGGCGCGGCCGTCGCCGTTGACGTCCGCGAGCTCGCGCACGTGCTGGTCGGTGCGCCAGCCCTGGGCGTAGGAGAACATGGGCTGCGCGGTCGCGGCGTGGGCGGGTGCGCCCACGGCGAGCCCGGCGGTCGCCAGCACGGTGGCCGACGCGCCGGTGAGCACGCGCGAGAGGAGTGGGTGTTTCATGGCGGGTCCCCGAGGTCATGAGACGGATCGTCGGCACGGGCGCCGGTGGCGCGTGCCGGAGTCCTCGGCCGGCCCCCGGCCGACCGGGAGACGTCCCCGGGACGCGGTGCGCCCCCGGGGAACCGGTGGCACCGGGAACGACGTCCCGGCGCCGAGGCGCAACAGCTGAGGGTGTCAGTTTACTCCTGCAATCAGGTGGTCACCAGGGGCGTTCCCTTTCGTGACGCCATTGGACGGCCCGGTCCACGGGGCTGTCCCGGCCACCACCCCGGCCACTGCTCCGGTCACCGCTCCGGCGGTGCGGCGAGGGCTGTCCTGCGCCCGCCGCGGTCGGCGGCACCCGCCGGAGTCGCCGACCGCGGCGGGGCCGTCACGGGCTGACGGGCTCCGGCCGGGGGTCGGAGGTGCAGCACGAGCCGTCGCCGCCCACCTCGGAGAGCTCCCGGCCGGTCCTGCCCTCCAGGTCGGGCCGGGCGTCGGCGGTGACGGTGTAGACCTCCCACGGCTCCCGGCCCGGTCCGGTCACCCAGACCTTGTCCTGGACGGCGTAGCAGCAGGTGGTCTGCTCCTCCGGGCGGGTGGCCAGGCCGGCGTCGGCCAGGCGCTGCGCGGCCGCCTCGACGATCTCGGTGCTCTCCACCTCCACGCCGAGGTGGTCCATGCGGGTGTCGTCACCGGGCTCGCCCTCCAGCAGCACGAGCTTCAGCGGCGGCTCCGCGATGGCGAAGTTGGCGTAGCCCGGGCGCCGTTTGGCCGGGGCCGTGCGGAACAGGGTGGAGTAGAACTCGATGGAGCGCTCGAGGTCGGCCACACGCAGGGCGAGCTGGACTCTGGACATGACGGGTTCCTTTCGGGTGCGACGAACGCTCCTTGGTATCGACGTCCGTCTATGTGGAAGAGTGCCACCAGCATCGATGGTCGTCAATACGTCCGGGCGTTCTCCTGACAGGCCGCCCACCCGGTCGCCCCGTGGGCCGCCGTCGTCCCGTACCGCCGGCTGGGGCTCCTCGCGCACCGTTCCGGGTTCGCCTTCCGCGGACCGGCGGGAGATCATGGGGGGAGACGGCCCGGCCCGCCACCCGGAAGGACACCATGCGCAAGCACCAGCACGCCGACGACGACGAGCCCCGGCGCAGCCTGTTCCGGCGCTTCGACGACTTCGCCATGCGGTTCTACGGGCCCGCCGTGCGCAGTCCCCGCGACCTCCGGGGCCAGGACCAGCCCAGCGAGCAGACGCAGCAGTGGTACCAGGACCTGCAGGACGAGTTCGTGGTCGAGAAGGACGCGAACGGCAACACCTATCTGCGCCCCCGCCACCGGTAGCCCGCCCGTGACGCCGGGAGGCGTCCGGCCGGAGAACCCCGGGGCCCGGGCCGTACAGTGTCGGAGCATGGAAGGAAACCACGTGCTGCCCCTGACCGATCCCGAGGTGCGTGCGCTGCGGGAGGACTTCCCGCTGCTGGCCGGCAGCCCGTCGGTCTACCTGGACTCCGGGGCGACCTCGCAGAAGCCCCTGGCCGTCCTGGACGCCGAGCGGGACTTCTACCTGCACCGCAACGCCGCGGTCCACCGCGGCGCCCACGCCCTGGCCGTGGAGGCCACCGACGCCTACGAGGAGGCCCGCCGGGTGGTGGCCGGGTTCGTGGGCGGCACCGAGCGGGAGCTGGTGTGGACCTCCAACGCCACCGAGGCGATCAACCTGATCACCTACTCCTTCTCCAACGCCTCGGCCGGACGCGGGGGAGGGACGGCCGCCCGCTTCCGGCTGGGCCCGGGAGACGAGATCGTCACCACGGAGGCCGAGCACCACGCCAACCTCATCCCGTGGCAGGAGCTGGCCGCCCGCACCGGGGCCGCCCTGCGCTGGATCCCCGTCGATGAGACCGGCGCCCTCGATCTCGGGGCCGCCGCCGAGGTCATCGGCGAGCGCACCCGGGTGGTGGCCTTCAGCCACGTCTCCAACGTCACCGGCGCGATCACCGAGGTCGCCCGTCTCGTCGAGCTGGCCCGGGCGGCGGAGGCGCTGACCGTGCTGGACGCCTGCCAGTCGGTGCCGCACCTGCCCGTGGACCTCCCCGCCCTGGGGGTCGACTTCGCGGTGTTCTCCGGGCACAAGATGCTCGGTCCCACCGGCATCGGAGCGCTGTGGGGGCGGTCCGAGCTGCTGGACGCGATGCCCCCGTTCCTCACCGGCGGATCCATGATCACGAAGGTCACGATGGAGTCCGCCCGCTACCTGCCGGCCCCCACCCGCTTCGAGGCCGGCACCCAGCGGGTCGCCCAGGCCGTGGGCCTGGCCGAGGCGGTGCGCTACCTGCAGGGCATCGGGATGGAGCGGGTCGCGGCCCACGAGCACGAGCTGGGGCAGCGGCTCGCGGCCGGTCTCGGACAGCTGGAGGGGATCCGGCTGATCGGCCCGCCCCCGGGTGCGGACCGGGTGGGTCTGGCGGCCGTGGACGTGGCGGGGGTGCACGCCCACGACGTCGGGCAGGTGCTGGACGCCGCCGGGGTGGCCGTGCGGGTGGGCCACCACTGCGCCCAGCCGCTGCACCGGGCGCTGGGGCTGACCGCCAGCACGCGGGCCAGCGCCTACCTGTACAACACCACCGCCGACGTCGACCGGTTCCTGGCCGAGCTCGCCGGGGTCCGCGGCTACTTCCGCTTGGAGAACACGCGATGAGCGCGCTGGACGGGATGTACCAGGAGGTCATCCTCGACCACGCCAAGCGGCGCTCCGGAGAGGGCCTGGCCGCCCCGGCACCCGCGCACGGGGCCGGGGAGTCCCACCAGTACAACCCCACGTGCGGCGACGAGATCACCGTGCGGGTCGAGCTCGCGACCGGCCCCGGGGACGCGGAGCCGGTGGTGGCCCGACTCAGCTGGGAGGGCGAGGGCTGCTCGATCTCCATGGCCGCGGCCTCCGTGCTGGCCGAGACCGCCCCCGGGATGACGCGGGCCGAGCTGGTGGAAATGATCGGCGCGTTCCGGGACCTCCTGCGCTCGCGGGGCACCGTGGTCCCCGACGAGGAGGTCCTCGGCGACGCCGCCGCCTTCGCCGGGGTCTCCCGGTTCGTGGCCCGCGTCAAGTGCGCCATGCTCGGCTGGGTCGCCGCCGAGGAGGCCCTCGACCGCGCCGGCTGAACGGCTCCCGGCGCCACCGGTCTTCACACACCAGGACGTCCTTGTCCCGCCCGGCGCGGGGTGGGACACTGACCGCCCCGGCGCTGAGGAGGCGGTCATGACACAGCTCGAGGACCTGGTGGCCCGCGTGGAGACGTGGAAGGCGCTGGACCGGGTGGCTGAGCCCCTGGCCCGCGCCGTGGGCCGGGCGGTGCGGCCCACGCCGGTGCGCAACGTGCTGAGCGGCACAGTGATCGGGCACCCCTTGCACCCCCTCCTCACCGACGTCCCGATCGGTGCGTGGACCATGGCGGCGGTGCTGGACCTGGCCGGCGGCCCCGGCACGGCCCGCGCCGCCGACGTGCTCGTGGCCGCGGGGCTGGCCGCCGCCGTCCCCACGGCGGCGACCGGGCTCAACGACTGGTCCGACACCCAGGGCGCCGACCGGCGCATCGGTCTGGTGCACGCGACCGCCAACAGCGTGGCCCTGACGTTCTACGCGGCCTCGCTCGCCGCCCGGCTCCGGGGCCGGCGCGGCGCCGGCAGGGCCCTCGCCCTGGTCGGCTACGGCTGCGTCACGGGCGGGGGCTACCTGGGCGGCCACCTCGTCTTCGCGCGGGGCGTCAACGTCAACCGCACCGCCTGGCGGAGGGGCCCACGGCGGTGGACCGACGTCCTCGCCGACGCCGAGCTCGCCGCCGGCGAGCACCGACGGGTGCCGGCCGGCAGCGTCTCGGTGCTGCTCGTCCGCGACGGGGACCGGGTCGAGGCCCTCGACAGCGTCTGCAGCCACCTGGGCGGCCCGCTCGAGGAGGGGACGGTCGACGGCGGCTGCGTCACCTGCCCCTGGCACGGCAGCACCTTCCGGCTCGCGGACGGCGCCGTGGTCCGCGGACCGGCGACCGCCGCGCAGCCCAGCTACGAGACCCGCGTCGAGGAGGGACGGATCCAGGTCCGGCGCCGGCCCTGACCGTCCCGGACTCCGGCAGCGGCCCGGAATGCTTCCGGCGCCGCCCGGGTTGTGCGCACCATGGCCCTCTCCGACGTCCCGCTCTCCCTCCTCGACCGCGCCAACACCCGGGACGGCTCCACGGAGGCCGAGGACCTCGCCCGCGTCCTGGAGCGGGCCGAGCGCGCGGAGGAGCTGGGCTACCACCGGTTCTGGGTGGCCGAGCACCACGCGGTGCCCGGGATCGCCGGGTCCGCGCCGGCGGTGCTGATGGCCGCCCTGGCCGCCCGGACCCGACGTCTCCGGATCGGCTCCGGCGGGATCATGCTCCCCAACCACCAGCCCCTCGTGGTCGCCGAGCAGGCCGCCACCCTCGAGGCCCTGCACCCCGGCCGGATCGACCTCGGCGTGGGCCGCTCCCTCGGCTTCACCGCCGCGGTCCGGGACGCGCTGCGCACCGGCAAGGAGGCCGCGGACCGCTTCGGGGACGACCTGGCCGAGCTGCTCGCGCACCTCTCCGGCGCGGCCCCGGTGACCGCCCGGCCCCGCAACCACGCCGCCACGCCGGTCTTCGTCCTGGCGACCGGCGCCGGGGTGGAGACCGCGGCCCGGGCGGGACTCGCCGTGGTGCTCGGCGGCCCGGCGCTCATCCGCGAGGGCCCCGGCGGCGGCGCCGCGGTGCTCGAGCGGTACCGCGCGCAGTTCCGCCCGTCGTCGTGGTGGCCGGAGCCCTACGCGGTGGTCTCGGCGAACGTCGCGGTGGCGCGGACCCGCGCGGCCGCCCGTGAACTGCTGCTGCCCGAGGCCCGCGCCCTGGCCGCCTCCCGCACGCGGGGCGAGTTCCCGCCCCTGGCGCCCGCACGGCCCGCGGAGCCGGACGGGCTCACGGCCCGGGAGCGGGCCCTCGTGCAGGAGACCCTCACGTCCTCCGTCCACGGCACGGCCCCGGAAGTCCGGGACCAGCTGGAACGGCTGCTCGCGCGCACCGGGGCGGACGAGCTGCTCGTGACGGGCGGCGCGCACGATCTCGACGCCCAGGCGGACTCCGACCGGCGGCTCGCCGCGCTGTTCACCACCCGCCCGGCCTGACCTCCCCGCCGGGAGGTCAGGCCGGGCGGGGGCGGGAGGGGAGTGCGGATAGAGTGACGGGGTGCCACAGCTGCTCGTTCTCGCCGCCCACCCCCTGGAGACCAAGTACTTCCCGGAGGACATCGACCTGGTCCTGACCGGTGTCGGGATGTCGGCCGCGGCGGTGCGCACCACCGAGGCGGTGCTGACCCGCTGCCCGGACCCCGCGCGCCGGGCGGAGCTGACGGTCCTCAACATCGGCAGCGCCGGCGCCCTGAAGCACGGGCTGACCGGGGTGCTCGAGCCCTCCCGGATCATCAACCGGGACGTGGACGAGGAGCTGCTGCGCGCGGCGGGGATCCCCGTGGACAACGTCATCGAGCTCGGCGGCGACGGCCCCGTGCTCGCCACCGGGGACTCCTTCGTGGCCGGCGGACCCGCCCGGGACGCCCTGGCCGCCCGGGCGGACCTCGTGGACATGGAGGGCTGGGCGATCGCGGTGGCCTGCCGGCACCTGGGCGTGCCGCTGCGGATGGTCAAGCACGTCTCCGACGCCGCCGACGAGGAGGCGGTCGCGTGGGCCGAGAAGGTCGAGCTCAGCGCCCTGGCCCTGGGGCGCTGGTTCCGCGGCAGCGGGATCACCGGGGCGTGACCTGCCGCAGGGCCGTCCGGATCCGCCACTAGACTGGGGCCAGCATGAAACTTCTCCGCCAGCGCGAGTCCCTGGGCGTCCAGCAGGACTACGAGAGCGCCATGACCCTCCTCGCCGACGTGCGCCGCAGCGGGCCCGTCCTGCGCCTGTACGAACCGGCCCCCACGGTCGCCTTCGGCCGCCGGGACGAGCTGCGCCCGGGCTTCCCCGACGCCGCCCGGGCCGCCCGCGAGAGCGGGTTCGAGCCCCTGGTCCGCAAGGTGGGGGGCCGCGCCGCGGCCTACCACGGCGGGTGCCTGATCATCGACCACCTCGAGGCCGCCGAGGACCCCACCTCGGGCATCCAGGACCGCTACCGGCTCTTCGGCGACATGATCGTGGCCGCCCTGGAGGAGCTCGAGGTCGAGGCCGACGTCGGCGAGATCCCGGGCGAGTACTGTGCCGGCGAGCACAGCGTGCACGGGACGCACCCGGCGTCGTCGTCCACCCCGGGCCGGAAGGTGAAGCTGGCCGGGACGGCCCAGCGGGTGGTCGCGGGCGCCTGGTACTTCAGCACCGTGCTCGTGGTCGAGCAGTCCGAGCCCATCCGCTCGGTGCTCACCGACGTCTACTCGGCCCTCGACCTGGACTGGGACCCGGCCACCGCCGGGGCCGTGGACGACCTGCGCCCGGGCACCACCGTGGCCGACGTGGAGCGCGGGATCCGCAAGGTGTACGGCATGTACTCCCGGTACCTGGGGTACGGGCCGCTCACCGACTGAGCCCCGGCCGCGGGCCGGGCAGACCGAGGAGGCAGCAGATGTGCGGACGCTACGTCATCGCCCGGGCCGTGGGCGACCTCGTCGCCGCGACCGGGGCGGTCCCGGACGAGAGCCTGGGCGAGGCCGACACCGAGCGGCTGCGGGCCAACTGGAACACCGCGCCCACCACCGACGTGCCGATCGTCCTGGAACGCCTCACCGGCGGGAACGGCCGGGACGACGACGGGGAGCTGGTGCGCGAGCTGCACGTGGCCCGCTGGGGACTGGTCCCGGGCTGGGCCAAGGACCCGGCGGTCGGGTCGAAGATGTTCAACGCCCGCTCGGAGACCGTCCTCGAGAAGCCGTCCTTCCGCAAGGCGGTCCGGGCCCGCCGGTGCGCGGTCCCGGCCAACGGCTACTACGAGTGGAAGAAGGAGCCCGGCGCCGGGAAGGGCGGGCGCAAGCAGCCCTACTACGTCCACCCGGCCGATCCGGAGGAGACCATCTGGTTCGCCGGGATCTACGAGTGGTGGCGGGTGCCCGAGGGCACGGAGCTGCACTCCGCGGCCCTGCAGCCGGGCAGGGACGGCGGCGGGAGCACCTGGTTGCTGTCCTGCTCCATCCTCACCACCGACTCCCCGGAGCCCTCCGACGAGCACCCCGTGCTCACGGAGCTGCACGGTCTGCACGACCGGATGCCGATCCCGCTGGCGCCCGAGCACGTGGGGGACTGGCTGCGCCCCGGGGAGGACGACGCCCCGCAGCTCGTGGACCTGGTCCGGGCCGAGGCGCACCGGACGGCCGCCCGCTGGGTGCTCGACCCGGTGGGCCCGGCGGTCGGCAACGTGCGCAACAACTCCCCGGAGCTCGTCGAGCCGCAGCGGAGCCTGTTCTGAGCCCCCGGGAGCCCGTGGACCGGGTCGCCGACTTCGTCCGCGTCCACGGCGGCGGGGTCGTGGCGACCAACAGCGGCGCCGGCTGCCCCGAGTCCGCGTGGATCAACCTCGCGGCCCTCGGGGACGGGCGGCTGGTCTTCGGCACGAACGAGCGCAGCCGCAAGTACGCCAACCTCCTCGCCGATCCCCGGGTCTCCCTCGTGGTGGTCTCCGGGACGGGCCAGGAGTTCCAGCTCGAGGGCGAGGCCGCCGTGCTGGAGGGCTCCGCCGCGCAGGACGCCGGCGAGGTGCTGGAGTCCCGGCACCCGGGGGCCACGGACAAGGACAGCACCCGGCTCGTGGCGGTGCGCCCCCGCTGGGCGCGGTTCGTCGACATCGCCGCCGATCCCCCCGTCCGGGAGGAGTTCTCGCTCTGAGCCGGTCACAGAAGAGGCCCGGGACCCGCATCGCGGGTCCAGGGCCTCTTCCACGGCCTGGTGCCGGGTCCTGTTCGTGCCGGCGTCCCCTCCGGCGTCCCCCGGTCCGGAGCGCCCGCCGGGCTCAGACGTCGTCCGTCTCGGGGACCCAGCGGTTGAAGTCGAGCGTCAGGTAGAGCGCGAGCGCCGCCGCGTTGTCCTCGGCGATCCGCAGGCTGACCTGGTCGTAGCCGTTGTCGTAGAGGGTGCCCATGGCGCAGCGCACCAGCTGCTCGGCCAGGCCCTGGCGGCGGCGGGAGGCCGCCGTGAACAGCTCGAAGATGTAGGGGACGTCAGGGAGGTCGTCGCCGACCCGCCGGGACAGCACGAGCGCGGCGGCCACCACGGTCCCGTCGTCGTCGACCACCACCGGCGAGGCCTCGGGCAGGAAGGGCCCGTACTCCCCGTCGAAGACTCCCCGGATCACCTGGCGGGCCTCCTCCAGACTGGAGACCCCGCCCTGCTCGTAGGAGGAGTAGTAGAGCTGGGCGAGGCTCTCGGCGTCCTCCGGGCCGGACGGACGCAGATTCACCGCGGGCTTCTTGGTGTTCGCCGCGGTGTGGGCGATCAGCGTGATGGTTCCGGTCATGGAAGGCCTCCGTGAGGTCGACGCCGGTTGCTCCGGCGGGGCGGACGAGGGACAGGGGACGTCCGGGAGGGCCGCGCAGGGCAGGCCCTCCGTGCATTCAGCGTATCCATTTCGCTGGGCTTGTCCATGCTTCGCCGTCCTCGATCGCAAAAGTGAACGGCCAGGTCGGAGCGGGGACTTCACGGGAACACCTGTTCCTTTTCCGCGCTCTTCCGGGTTAGCGTGTCGTACAGGTGTTCTAGCTTCCAGGGAACAGGGCGCACCGGGGACGGGCGCCGGGCCGAGGGAGAGAGGAGCCGTCGTGGGTTTCCTGACGGAGAGCGTCGACGTGGACTGCGACACGGACGGGGTGCCGGTGGGCGTGCGCTGGCGCGGGCGGGACTACCTGGTGGCCCAGGGACCCGTGCGCTGGTACGAGCGCCGCGCCTGGTGGTCCGAGGACGCGCGGCTGCCCAAGGACCGGGGGATCGGTGCGGTGGACCAGCAGATGTGGCGGGTCCAGGTGCAGCTGAACACCCGCTCCGAGCTGCTGACCCTCGAGCTCGTCCACACCCTCGACACCGGGCGCTGGCGGCTGCTCGCCGCCACGAGCGCCTCGGGGATCCGCGTGGTGCGCTGCGCGTAGGCCGCCGCGGTGCACCCTCCCGCCGGAGGTGCATAGGATCGTCGGTGGAGACCGCACCGCAGAACGTGAGGGAGCACCCGTGAGACTCGGCACCGTGCGACGAGACGGCACCACCCAGGCCTTCCGGCAGGAGGACGGGCGGACCGTCTACCTCCCCGTCCCCGACGTCGGGGCCCTCCTCGCCGGGGGCGACCTGCGGCTGCCGGGGGAGCCGGGCCCCGCGCCGGCCCCGGAGGACCTGGCGACGCCCGTCCTGCGCCCGGGCAAGATCCTGTGCGCCGGGCTGAACTTCTACGACCACGCGGAGGAGGTCGGTCAGGAGATCCCGGAGCACCCCACGATCTTCGCGAAGTACGCCACCGCGCTCATCGGCCCCACCGACCCCATCGCCATGCCGGAGGAGTCCGAGAAGATCGACTGGGAGGCCGAGCTCACCGTGGTGATCGGCTCGCCCCTGCGCCACGCCACGCCGGACCAGGCGCGGGCCGCGATCGCCGGGTACACCATCATGAACGACATCTCGGTGCGGGACTGGCAGGGCCGGACCTCCGAGTGGTTCCAGGGCAAGAACTTCGACCGCACCACCCCGGTGGGCCCCGTGGTGGTGACCCCCGACGAGATCGACCCCGAGGCGGGACTGGCGATCCGCTGCACCGTGGACGGCGTGCGGCACCAGGACTCCGGCACCGACCGGATGATCTTCTCCGCCGTGGAGCTGGTCGAGTACCTCAGCCGGTTCCTGACCCTCGAGCCCGGGGACCTCGTGGCCTGCGGCACTCCCGCCGGCGTGGGCCTGGCCCAGAAGCCCCGCCGGATCTGGTTGCGGGACGGCCAGGAGGTCGTCACCGAGATCGAGGGCATCGGCGAGCTGCGCAACGTCTGCACCCCCGCCGAGGACCTCCGGGCGGCGGCCGGCTGACCCGGCACCCGTCCCCACCCGGTCCCGTCCTCCCTCTCCTGCTGTCCAGATCCCCGTGACCTGATCCCCGTGACCTGATCCCCGTGACCTGATCCCCGTGACCTGATCCCCGTGACCTGATCCCACTGTCCTGTTCCCGCCTTCGACCGGAGGACCCCATGGCGACGATCGGCTTCCACGCCTCCCACGAGCAGATCCCTCCCGAGCAGCTGCTGCGCGACGTCGAGCACGCCCAGCAGGCCGGCTTCGGCGCCGCCATGTGCTCGGACCACCTCGAGCCATGGTCGCCGCACCAGGGCCACTCCGGGTTCGCCCTGTCCTGGCTGGGCGCCGCCCTGGCCACCACGGACCTGCCCTTCGGGTTCGTGCACGCCCCGGGCCGGCGCTACCACCCCGTGGTCACCGCCCAGGCCACGGCCACCCTCGCCCGCATGTTCCCCGGTCGGATCTGGACCGCCCTGGGCAGCGGGCAGAAGCTCAACGAGCGGGCCGTCACCCCGGACTGGCCGGCCAAGGAGCACCGGCAGCGGTTCCTCGAGAGCAGCTTCGACGCCGTCCGCCGGCTGCACGCGGGCGAGGAGGTGTCCTGCCGCGAGCCGTTCCACGCCGACCGCGCCCGGGTCTGGGACCCGCCGGAGGTCCTGCCCGCCCTGCGCGTGGCCGCGCTCACCCCGGCGACGGTCCGCCGCTTCGCCCCCCTGGCCGACGGGTTCATCACCGTCCAGCAGCCCCTCGAGGACCTGCGCCGGATGCTCGAGGCCTGGCGCGAGGCCGGCGGCACCGGGCGGACCGCGCTGCAGGTGCACCTGAGCTGGGCGCCCTCCCCGGAGCAGGCCCGCGCGATCGCCTTCGACCAGTGGCGCACCAACGTCTTCGACGCCGTGACCATGGCCGAGCTCGCCTCGCCCCAGGACTACCTGCGCAAGGCGGTCCAGGAGGACGTGGGGGATGAGCAGATCGCCGGGGCGGTCAACGTCTCCGCCGACCTCGGCCGGCACGCCCAGTGGCTGCACGAGTACGCCGACCTCGGCTTCGACGAGATCTACCTCCACCACGTGGGGCAGGAGCAGGGCCGCTTCCTCGACGCCTTCGGGGAGACGGTGCTGCCCCAGCTGGCGCAGGCCTGACCCGGCGCGGGCCCGGGCGCCGGTCCCGGGTGGGCGGGCTACGGCAGCCGGGACGGGCGCCGCAGCACGGCCGCGCCGGCCAGCTCCGGCTCGAGCGGGACCGGGCTGTGCAGCACGGCCGGTCCGCGGTGCAGGTCGCCGCTGGACAGCGGCCGGCAGCGCAGGCCCCCTCGCCCCCGCATGGCGGCGTGCGCGCCCGGAGCCAGGACCCGGTCCATCCACACGCAGGGGTGGGCCGGGCGCCCGCCCCGCAGCCGCACGAGGGCGCCCCGGGACTCCAGCGCGAACTCCTCGCCCAGCAGCGGGGCCAGGTGGGCGCCCCGGAGGACCACGTTGCGCCGGGTCAGGAGCGGGTCGAAGGGGTCCGTGCCCAGGTCCGCGGCCATAGCCTCGAGCGCCTCGACGGCGAGCAGGGTGACGGCGGCGTCCATGTGCGCGGCCTTGCCGAAGAACCGGTCGCCCACCACGCCCTTGCCGGCCACCAGCTCGACCCGCTCGGCGTCTGTGGTGGGGACCTCCGCCGCGCCGTCCCGGGCGCGGCCGAAGTAGGCGTGCGCCGGTGACACGAGCAGGTGCAGGACCTCCACGTCGTACCGATAGGTCGCCGTCATGGCCCACACCCCTCCGTCGTCGCGGCCGCCGGTCCGGCGCCGCCTCGCTGTCGCCGGACCTCAGCATAGGCAGGGCGGGCGACACCGCGGGGCGCCGGGCCGCGCCGCCCGATCTTCCCTGCACCCGGGGAGCGCCCCGCGAGCCTGTCCCCTTTACGGATGCACACCTGGTGTCCGGGGGTGCGCGCGGGCAAGAATGGCAGCGACGGAGGACAGCCGAGGGGCACCGTGGTCCGGACGGGGGAGGGAGGTCGCGTGTCTGCCAGACGCTCCGCCGGGGGACGGTACCGGCTGGCCGGGCTGGCCGGGCCGGCCGGGTCGGCCGGGTCGGCCGTGGTCGTCCTCCTCGTGGTCCAGCTCCTCCTCCGGGGCGTGATCTCCGTGGCGCAGCTCGCGCTCGGAGCGGCGGCGCTCGTCGTCGTCGCGCTGGTGCTCGGCCAGCGGTTCCTCGTCCCCTGGCTGGCGCGCCGGTCCCCGAACCGGCCGCGCATCACCACGACCCGGGCGTGGACGTGCCCGATGCCCCCGGAGGAGGCCCTCGAGCGGATCCGCACGGCGTTCGAGGACCTCGGCCCGGCGGTCCGCTCCCAGGAGTGCTGCGTGGAGGTCTCGGTGGGCTCGGACGTCACCTTCCGCCGGCGCGGGACGGCCTCCGAGTTCGGGTGGCGGGCCCTGCCCCTGCGGGCCACCTTCCGGGTGGTCCCCCGCGGCGGTGGGTCCGAGGTCGCCGCCGACGTGCGGGACGACCTCGGCTGGTACCCCGAGGCGCCCGGCAGGCTCGTGGAGGACGAGATCGACCGCCGCAGCGCCTCCCTGATCGAGCGGGCGATCTGCGCCACGGGACGCTGACCGCCGCGCCCGGCGCGGCGCCGGCCGGTCCCGGGAGGTGTCCCGGGCGGGGCGGGGGCCGGAGGGACGGGAAGCCTCAGGCGGAGGTCAGGGAGGCGGCCAGGGCGTCGACGACGGCCCGGGTGATCTCGGCGGTGTCGGCGGTGCCGCCGATGTCACGGGTGAGGTGCCCGGCGGCGGTGGTGGCCTCGATCGCGGCCTCCACCCGGCGGGCCTCGGCGTGCAGACCGAAGTGGTCCAGCATCAGGGCGGCGCTGGCGATCGCCCCGATCGGGTTGCAGATGCCCTGGCCGGCGATGTCCGGGGCGGTGCCGTGGACGGGCTCGAACATCGAGGGGAACCGGCGCTCCGGGTCGAGGTTCGCACTGGCGGCCAGGCCGAGGCTGCCGGCCAGGGCGGAGCCGAGGTCGGAGAGGATGTCGGCGTTGAGGTTGGAGGCCACCACCACGGAGAGCTCCTCGGGGTGCAGGACGAACTTGGCGCTCATCGCGTCCACCAGCACCGACTCCGTCTGCACGTCGGGGTAGTCGGCGGCGACGCGGGCGAAGACCTCGTCCCACAGCACCATGCCGTACTGCTGGGCGTTGGACTTCGTGACGCTGGAGACCTTCTGCACCGTGCGGGTGCGGGCGAGGTCGAAGGCGAAGCGGATGATGCGCTCGCAGCCCTTCTCCGTGAACAGGGAGGACTGGACGGCGACCTCGTTGCCGGGACCTCGGCCGGCGAGGTTCCGCCCGCCGAGCCCGGCGTACTCGCCCTCGCTGTTCTCCCGCACCACGACCCAGTCCAGTTCGGTGTCGTCGGCCTTGCGCAGCGGGGAGACCACGCCGGGGAGGAACTTGACGGGGCGGATGTTGGCCCACTGGTCGAAGTTCTGGGTGATGTTCAGCCGCAGCCCCCACAGGGACACGTGGTCGGGGACGTTCTCCCACCCCACGGCGCCGAAGTAGATGGCGTCGAAGTCCTGGAGGGTCTCCAGCCCGTCGGCCGGAATCATCACCCCGTGCTGGGCGTAGTACGCACTGCCCCAGGGGAACTCGGTCCAGTCGAAGGAGAACGCCCCGTTCGACTGCTCGGCCACCGCGTCCAGGACCGTGCGGCCGGCGGCGACGACCTCCGGGCCCACGCCGTCGGCGGGGATCGAGGCGATCGTGAAGACCTGGTGCTCGGCCATGGGGTGCTCTCCTTCTCGGGTGCTCTGGTCGTGGTGTCCGCAGCGCAGTGCGGCACCGGGTTCCAGTAGAGCGCCCCGAGCACCGTGAGGTCCAAGACCGGAATCCCATCCCCCGGATAGGAATCCCCTATGACACGATCCGCGGCGCGTCCTGCGGCGCCGTCCCCTCCGGCCGGCCCGCCCTCTCGGCCCGGTCCGGCGCCGTTCCCTCCGGTGCCCGGGAGCAATCCGCGGCGTGCCGGGCCGCGTGCTCGGCGGCGACCGCCAGGAACGCTCGGGCGGCCGGGGTCAGGTGCGCCGGGCGGCTGAGCACGGCCACGTGCAGCACGGTGACCGGTTCGATCCGCAGCACCCGCAGCCCTGCGGCGCGCGCCAGCGGGGTCCAGGAGGAGGGCAGCACCGCGTGCCCGACCCCTGCCAGCACCAGCGGGAGGACCGAGGTGCGGTGGGCGACCTCGGCGGCGATCTCGACCGGCACCCCGCCGGCCAGGGCGTCGTCGACCAGCCGCCGCATCAGCGAGCCCTGCTGGGAGACGACCACCCGGTGCCCGGCCAGGTCCTCCCGGCGGATGGCGTGCCCGTCACCGAAGGTGTCCGCCTGCGGTGCCACGATCAGCACCAGGGGCTGCTGCTCCAGGTGCATCACCTCGACCTCGGCGGAGCGGAACGGGTGCTCCGAGCCCAGGACGCCGATCTCGGCGCGGCCGGTGCGCACCGCGTCGGCCACCTCCTCGGGGGTGAAGGCCGCGTCCACGCTGACCGTCACGGCCGGGTGGGCCCGCGCGTAGGCGGCGATCATCGACGTGAGCGGTTCGACGCCGGGGGAGGGCATGGCGACCACGTCCAGGCGGCCGCTGCGCACCCCGCGCAGGTCGTCGACGGCGGACCGGGCGGCCTCCAGGTCCCGGACCACCACCCGGGCCGGGCCCACCAGCTCCTCGCCGGCCTCGCTGAGCACCACCCGCCGCCCGATCCGGTGGAACAGCGGCACCCCCAGTTCCCGCTCGAGGCCCTTGATCGTCTGGGACAGGGAGGGCTGGGCGATGAGCAGCTGCTCCGCGGCGCGGGTGAAGCCGCCGTGGTCCACCACGGCCAGGAAGTACATGAGCTGCCGGACGTCCATCGTCGTCTCCTCCTGCGTCCGTGCGGCGGGGGTGCGGGCCCCTCGGTCCTGCCCGTGGGTGCAGGAAACAACATGCCACAGAAGTGCGGCATCCCCCGTCCCGGAACGAGGGCGTCCCCGTGCGCGGCGCCCCTGCGGGCCGTGGGCGGATCGTGTCCCGCCCGGGTCCGGCGTCCTCCTGGGCCGGCGTGCGCCGCCACGGACGCCCAGGAGCCGGAGTTCTCGCGGCCCCGGCGGTTTGCAATTGACTTAAGATTCGAACACGTATTCGAATGGGGGCGTGAGCTTTCCGCACCTGCACGTCGCCACCGCCTTCAGCGCCCACTTCGGGGTCAGCCGACCTGCCGTCCTGGCGGCCGCCGCCGCGGCGGACGGCGCGGACGCGCTCGCCTGCACCGACCGGGACGGGCTCTACGGCGCGATCAAGCACCTGGGCGCGTGCCGGGAGCACGGCATCGACCCGGTCCTGGGGGCCGACCTCGCCCTGCTGGACCCCGGCCGCGAGCGCGCCCTCGGCCGCGTGGTGGTCCTGGCGGCCGGCGGCACCGCCGGTGCGGGCTACGCCGCCCTGTGCCGGCTCGTCTCCACCGCCCACGCCGCAGCGGGCCCGCCCGGGGTGACCGCCGCCGAGATCGCGGCCGCCGCACACTCGCCCCGGCACGGGGAGCCGGTCCTGACCGTCCTGCTCGGGCCCTCCTCCGACGTCGGGCAGGAGCTCGCGGCCCGCCGCTACCGCACCGGGCGCGCCGCCCTGGCCCGGTGGCGGACCCTGCTCCCCGCACCGGCGCTCGCCGTGGAGGTGGTCTCGCACCTCGCCGCCCCCGGCACGGCGTGCAGCACCTCCCACGCGGCCCGGATGCTGCGCGCCGCCCTCGAGGCGGGGCTGACCCCCGTGCTGACCAACGCGGTGCGCTACGCCACGCCCGCCGAGGCCGCCACCGCCGACGTCCTCGACGCCGCCCGCGCCCTCACCCCGCTCGAGACCCTCGGGGCGCGCGCCGGCCACGCCCCCGGCGGCAGGGCCACCGGGCGGACCGGGACGTCCCGACGGACGACGGCGCCGGAGCCGCTGCAGCCCAACGGCCAGGGCTGGCTCAAGTCCGCCCGGCAGATGCGCGCGCTCGCCGCGGAGATCGCCCGGGCCGCGGACCTCGGCGCGGCCGGGGCCGCGGCCCTGCTGGCGGGCACCCAGCGGGTGGCCGACCGGTGCCGGCTGGACCCGGTCGCCGACTGCGGCTGGGGGCGGCCGGTGGTGCCCGAGGCCTCCGTGCTGGGCCTGGACCGGCCGGCGCCCGCAGAGCTGAGGGCCCGGTGCGAGACGGGGCTGGGCCGCCGCTACCCGGGCCGCCGCATGACACGGGCCGTGCGGGACCGGCTGGAGCAGGAGCTGGGGGTGATCGAGGACCTCGGCTTCGCCTCCTACTTCCTCACCGTGGCCGAGGTCTCCGCGATGATCGGGCAGATGGGGGTCCGCCACGCCGCCCGCGGCTCGGGGGTGTCCTCGCTCGTCAACTATCTGCTCGACGTCTCCCAGGTGGACCCGCTCGAGCACGAGCTGCTCTTCGAGCGCTTCCTCTCCAACGACCGCTCGACCCTCCCAGACATCGACATCGATGTCGAGTCGGCCGAGCGCCACCGCGTCTACCTGCGGATCTTCGAGCGCTTCGGCCCCGAACGGGTGAGCCTCATGAGCATGCAGAACGCCTACCGGGCCCGCGGTGCCGTCCGGGACGCCGGGCTGGCGCTCGGCATCGACCCCGAGACCGTGGACGGCGCGGCCAAGCAGCTGTGGCACCTGCCGGCCTCGGCGCTGCGGGAGACCATCGCCCGCCAGCCGGAGCTGCGGGACTTCGCCGAGCAGGTGGCCCAGGAGAAGCAGCTCGACCTCCTCGTGGACCTCACCGAGCGCCTGGACCGGCTGCCCCGACACATCTCCATGCACCCGTGCGGGGTGATCCTGGGGGACCTGAGCCTCCTGGACCGCACCCCGGTGCAGTCCAGTGGGACGGGGATGCCCATGAGCCAGTTCGACAAGCACGACATGGACCCCATGGGCATGCTCAAGCTCGACATCCTCGGCGTGCGGATGCAGTCGGCGCTCGCCCACGCCGTCGACGAGGTGGCCCGCACCCACCCGGACCGGCCCCGCCTGGACCTCGAGGCGATCCCCGTGGACGACGCGAGGACGTTCGAGCTCATCCGCTCGACCCACACCCTGGGGTGCTTCCAGATCGAGTCCCCGGGCCAGCGCGAGCTCATCGGCAAGATGGCGCCCACGAGCTTCCGCGACCTCATCGTGGACATCTCCCTGTTCCGTCCCGGGCCGATGCACTCGGACATGGTGCGCCCCTACCTGGAGCACCGCCACGGCTGGTCCGCGCCCGTCTCGATCCACCCGTCCCTCGACCCGATCCTCGCCGAGACCCACGGCGTGACCGTCTTCCACGAGCAGGTCCTGCGCATCCTCGACACCTTCACCGGATGCGGTCTCGCCCGGGCCGACGAGCTGCGCCGCCGGCTGGGCTCCGAGCGCCAGCTCGAGGTGGAGGAGTTCTTCCGCGAGCGGGCCCGTGCGCGGGACTACCCCCTGGACGTGGTGGACAGGGTCTGGGAGACCCTGGCGGCGTTCGGCTCGTTCGGCTTCTGCAAGGCCCACGGCGCGGCGTTCGCGGTGCCCACCTACCAGTCCGCGTGGCTGAAGGCCCACCACCCGGAGGCGTTCCTCGCGGGGCTGTGGGAGCACGATCCCGGGATGTACCCCAAGCGCCTGCTCGTGGGGGAGGCGCGGCGGATGGGCATCCCCGTCCTGCCCGTGGACGTCAACCGCTCCGACGAGCACTACCGGGTGGAACGGCTCGACGACGACCCCGCCCGCCTGGGCGTGCGCCTGGCCCTCACCGGGATCCACGGGGTCTCCCGGGCAGAGGTCCGCCGGATCGTGGCGGGGCAGCCCTACGCCTCGCTCGCCGAGCTGCGGCAGCGGGCCCGTCCCTCGCGGCGCACCCTCGAGCGTCTCGCCGCCGTGGGGGCCTTCGACGGCCTGCTGCGCCGTTCCGGCGGTCCCGCGTCCCGCGCCGACCTGGTGCACGCCCTGCGGGCCCGGGCGGACAGCGGCCGGCCCGCCCGGCCGGCCGGGGAGGTCGAGGGGCAGCTGGCCCTTCCGCTCGGGGACCTCGAGCTGCGCGCCCTGCCCGCGGAGCGCCCCGAGCCCACCCTGGCGGAGAAGGTCCGCACCGAGCTGGACCTGCTCGCGGTGGACGTCTCGGCGCACCTGCTGGAGAGCTGGGCGCCCCTGCTCGGCGAGCTCGGGGTCACGCCCGCGGAGCGGCTGCTGGAGCTGCGCAACCGGTCCGAGGTGCTCGTGGCGGGGGTGCGGGTCTCGACCATGACCCCGCCCATGCGC
This sequence comes from Kocuria rosea, assembly GCF_006094695.1. NCBI lineage: Bacteria > Bacillati > Actinomycetota > Actinomycetes > Micrococcales > Micrococcaceae > Kocuria > Kocuria rosea. Next base: position 1,785,206 of record NZ_CP035103.1, read on the forward strand.
AGCGGCCGGCGGGTGGTCTTCGTCAGCCTCGACGACGGCACGGGCGCGGTGGACTGCGCCTTCTTCTCCGACGCCCAGACCCGCTCGGGGCAGCACCTGTTCGGCACGCGGATGCTGCTGGTGCGGGGCCGGACGCGGCGCACCGGGCCCCGGGGGATCAGCATCAGCGCCGAGCAGGCCTGGGACCTCGCCGACCCCGGAACCCCGGCCGCGGTGCGCGCCGCGGCCCCGCCTAGCCTGCGGGGAGCCGGGGCAGGATGAGCCGGGAGACCGTCCGGATCCAGGGGTTTCACTCTCGGTGAAGCCATTGGCCAGCGAACTGATTGCCAGTATGGTTACTAATAACAGCGGACGAGCTGCACCCCGCCTCCCCGGGCGGAGATCGTCCGCGGCGAGCCCCCCGTCCAGGGGAGCCCGTTGCCTCGCAGAATAGAGAAGGAGTTCTCATGGCTACGTACGACGTGAACGCACTGCTGTCCGCCACCGCCTACGGGTCGGACGGCGACAAGATCGGCAAGGTCGAGCAGGTCTTCCTGGACGACAACACCGAAGAGGTCACCTTCGTGACCGTCAACACCGGTCTCTTCGGCACCAAGGAGAGCTTCGTCCCCGCCGACGGCGCCCAGCAGGACGGCGACCGCCTCGTCCTTCCCTACACCAAGGACGTCGTCAAGGACGCCCCGAACGTGGACGCGGACCAGCACCTCTCCCCGGCCGAGGAGGAGGAGATCTACCGCTACTACAAGATGAACTACTCCGGCACCGACGACCGCGACCGCACCGACCGTGACCGCACCGCCGGCGTTGCCGGCACCGCCGGGACCGCCGGCGCCGCAGGTCTCGCCGACCGCGACGACCGCTACGCCGCGGACACCGACCGCAACGCCGTCCCGGCGACCGGCACTGCCGGCTACCCCGAGAACGACGGGTACGCCGACACCGACCGTGACCGTGACCGCACTGCCGGGATCACCGACGTCGACACCGACCGCGACCGCACCGCGGGGGTCGCCGACGTCGACCGCGACCGCACCGCCGGGCTCACCGACCGTGACCGCACCGACAGTGTCGACAACGGCGTGGTCCGCCACGAGGAGCAGCTGCACGTCGGCAAGGAGCGCCAGGAGACCGGCCGCGCCCGTCTGCGCAAGTACGTGGTCACGGAGAACGAGTCCGTGGACGTGCCCCTCGAGCGCGAAGAGGTCCGTGTCGAGCGCACCCCGCTGAGCGGCACCGAGGCCACCGCCGGCACCATCGGCGAGGAGGACGTCGAGGTGACCCTCCACGAGGAGCGCCCCGTCGTCGCCAAGGAGACCGTGGGCGTCGAGAAGGTCGGCCTGGAGAAGGAGACCGTCCGCGACACCGAGCGCGTCGACGCCGAGGTCCGCAAGGAGCAGGTCGAGGTCGAGACCGACGCCGAGCGCGGCACCGGCCTGACCGACCGCAACCGCGGCACCGGCCTGACCGACGACGATCGCCGCGACCGCATCTGATCGCACCCGATCGACTCCGGGGCCCCCGTCACCGTTCTGGTGACGGGGGCCCCGTCGTCGTGCCGGACGCGGTTCACCCCGCTGCCCGCCGGGCCCGCGTGCCGGGCACGGCCGCGTAGTAGACCAGGCCCAGCGCGACCACCGCCGCGGCCGCCACGTACATCCCCCGGTAGCCCAGCGCAGGGACCAGGGCCCCCATGAGCATCGGGCCCAGGGCCACCCCCACGTCCATGCACAGGAAGTAGGTCGACGTGGACAGCCCCACGCGGGTGAGCGGGGCCGAGCGGACCGCGGCGGCCTGGGCCGCCGAGAGCACCGCCCCGTAGCCCACGCCCAGCACCGTGCCCGAGGCGAGCACGAGGAACGGCGAGTCCGCGGCCGCGAGCAGCAGCAGCGCCACCACGAAGAGCAGCAGCGACGGGTACAGCACCGCGTTGTCCCCGCGCCGGTCCTGCAGCCGGCCCGCGAACGGGCGGCTCACCAGGACGGTGACGGCGTAGGCCACGAAGTACGCGCCCGCGGGGCCCACGAGGTCCGCCTGCACGGCGAACGGGTTGAGGAAGGACAGGACTGCCGAGTACCCCACGCCCACGAAGAGCATGAGCGCCGAGACGGGCAGGGCCCGCGCCTCCACGAACTGCCCCACGGAGAAGGACCGCAGCCCCGCCCGCTGCTCGGCGGAGAGGCTCAGCTCGGGGACCCGGGTGACGGCTCCCACGGCGAGGCCCAGCAGGGCGACCGCCGTGCACACCCCGAAGAGCGTGTCGTAGCCCACCGCCGTGGACAGGCTCAGTCCCGCCAGGGGACCCAGCGCGGCGGCCAGGGTGGTGGAAAGCATGAAGTACCCGGTGCCCTCGCCCCGCCGGTGCGCGGGGATGAGGGCCTGGACGGACGCGGGCAGCACGGTGGTGGCCATGCCGAAGCCCACGCCGTTGAGCACCCGCACCACCAGCAGGCCCCAGAAGCCGGTGTCGAGCAGGTAGGCGGCGGCGCACAGCGCCAGCAGCAGGAGCGCGGCGAGCAGCACGCGCCGGCGCCCGAGCAGCTCCATGTACTTGCCGGTGAGCAGCCGCGCCAGGACCGCCCCGACGATGAAGGCGCTCGTGGCCACCCCGGCCAGCGCCTCGTCCGTGCCGAAGCGCTCCATGGCGTAGAGCGCCATGACGGTCATCAGCAGGTAGAAGTTCATGGAGATGAGGAACTGGCCCGCCCACATCAGCACGAAGCCGGCGGTCCACAGCCGGTGCGGCGGGGGAGAGGGCACCTCCCCTCCCGGTGCGGGCGGGTCGGGCGGTCCGGGAACGTCTGCGGGCATCGGGTGGCCTCACCTCCGCCGGCCATCATCTCACCGCCGCGGTCCCCACCGGCCGACAGGTACCATCGATGCAGTGCGCGCCGCCCGCCGGTGCCGCTGCCACGCGCCCCCCGTACCGGTGCGTGCCGATCCCGACCCGAGGAGCACCTTCCCCATGACCACCGTGCCCGAGCACCAGCCCGAGTCCGCCCCCCTCACGATCACCGTCGACGGCGAGCAGCGCACGGTGGGGACCGGGACGTCCGCCGCGGACCTGTACCGCGAGGACCGCTCCGTGGTGGTGGCCCGGGTCAACGGCGTGCTCAAGGACCTCGCCACCGGGCTGGCCGACGGGGACGCCGTGGAGCGGGTGCTGATCTCCGAGCCCGAGGGCCTCGAGGTGCTGCGCCACTCCGCCGCCCACGTCATGGCCCAGGCCGTGCAGCAGCTGCACGAGGACGCCAAGCTCGGCATCGGCCCGTACATCACCGACGGCTTCTACTTCGACTTCGACGTCGAGCAGGCGTTCACGCCCGAGGACCTCAAGGCCATCGAGAAGCGGATGCAGCGGATCGTGAACTCCACCCAGTCCTTCCGCCGCCGTGCGGTGAGCGAGGAGGAGGCCCGCGCCGAGATGGCGGACGAGCCGTACAAGCTCGAGCTCATCGGCCTGTCCCAGGGCCCCGGCTCCGGCGCGGACGTGGACGCCGCCGCGGAGGGCGCCTCCGTGGAGGTCGCCGCCGGCGAGCTGACGATCTACGACAACGTGGACCGCAAGACCGGGGAGACGGTCTGGAAGGACCTGTGCCGCGGCCCGCACCTGCCGGACACCAAGCTGATCGGCAACGGCTACGCCCTGATGCGCTCGGCCGCCGCCTACTGGCGCGGCTCCGAGAAGAACAAGCAGCTCCAGCGCATCTACGGCACCGCGTGGCCGTCCAAGGAGGACCTCACCGCGTACAAGAACCGCCTCGCCGAGGCGGAGCGGCGCGACCACCGCCGGCTCGGCTCGGAGATGGACCTGTTCTCCTTCCCCGACGAGCTCGGCTCCGGCCTTCCGGTGTTCCACCCCCGGGGCGGGATCATCCGCAAGACCATGGAGGACTACTCCCGGGAGCGGCACACGGAGGCCGGCTACGAGTTCGTCTACACCCCGCACATCACCAAGGGCCACCTCTACGAGGTCTCCGGCCACCTCGACTGGTACCGCGAGGGCATGTTCCCCGCGATGCACGTGGACGAGGAGCGGGACCCGCAGACCGGGGAGCTGACCAAGCAGGGCCAGGACTACTACCTGAAGCCCATGAACTGCCCGATGCACAACCTCATCTTCCGCTCCCGGGGCCGCTCCTACCGGGAGCTGCCGCTGCGCCTGTTCGAGTTCGGGCAGGTCTACCGGTACGAGAAGTCCGGCGTGGTGCACGGCCTGACCCGGGTGCGGGGCATGACCCAGGACGACGCCCACATCTACTGCACCCGGGAGCAGATGAAGGCGGAGCTGACCACCACGCTCGGCTTCGTGCTGGACCTGCTCAAGGACTACGGGCTGGACGACTTCTACCTCGAGCTCTCCACCAAGGACCCCGAGAAGTTCGTGGGCTCGGACGAGCTCTGGGAGGAGGCCACGAACACCCTCGCCGAGGTCGCGGCCGAGTCCGGGCTGGACCTGGTCCCGGACGCCGGCGGCGCCGCGTTCTACGGCCCGAAGATCTCGGTGCAGGCCAAGGACGCGATCGGGCGGACCTGGCAGATGTCCACCATCCAGCTCGACTTCAACCTGCCAGAGCGCTTCGACCTGGAGTACCAGGCCGCCGACGGCACCCGGCAGCGGCCCGTGATGATCCACCGTGCCCTGTTCGGCTCCGTGGAGCGGTTCATGGGGGTGCTGGTGGAGCACTACGCCGGGGCGTTCCCGGCGTGGCTGGCCCCCGTCCAGGTCGTGGCGATCCCGGTGGCCGAGGCCTTCAACGACTACCTGCAGGGCGTGGTGGACACGCTGCGGGCCCGCGGCGTGCGCGTGGAGCTCGACGCCGGCTCGGACCGGTTCCCCAAGAAGATCCGCACCGCCTCCAAGGAGAAGGTCCCGTTCGTGCTCATCGCGGGCGGGGAGGACGCCGAGGCGAACGCCGTGTCCTTCCGCTTCCGCGACGGCTCGCAGGACAACGGCGTCCCCGTCGGCGAGGCCGTGGAGCGGATCGTGGCGCACGTCCAGCGCCGCATCAACGAGGAGCCGACGGCCGCCGCCGCCGAGGACCCCCGCGCCGCCGCGGAGACGGCCGGGGTGGGGCAGTGACCGGTACGGCGCCCGACGCCGGGCCCCCGCACCACTGGATCCGCCAGGACGAGTTCGAGATCCCCGGGGTGCCCGACAGCTTCCAGCGGCTGTGGACCCCGCACCGGCTCGCCTACGTGCGCGGCGAGGACCCGTCCGTGCGGGAGGACCCCGGGTGCCCCTTCTGCAACGGCCCGCAGCGCGCGGACGAGGAGTCGCTGATCGTCCACCGCGGCGAGCACTGCTTCGTGATCCTCAACCTGTTCCCGTACAACCCCGGACACCTCATGGTCTGCCCGTACCGGCACGTGGCCGATCTGACGGAGCTCGAGCCGGCGGAGCTGCGGGAGCTCACGGACCTGACCCGCACCGCGGTCGCCACGATCCGCGGCGTCGCGTCCCCGCACGCCTTCAACGTGGGCATCAACCTGGGGGCCGCGGCCGGCGGCTCCCTCTCGGGGCACCTGCACCAGCACGTGGTGCCCCGCTGGAACGGGGACGCCAACTTCATGCCCGTCCTCGCCGGGACCAAGGCCATCATGCAGACCCTCGGGGACACCCGCCAGGACATCGCCGACGCCTGGCCCGCGGCCTGATCCGCGTCGTCGTCACACCCGGGCCCTCCGCCCCCGGGCGCCGCGGCGCTCAGCCGCGGGCGTCCTGGGCGGGAGCACCGCGCCGCTGGTGGACGAACTCCTCCCGCGGCTGGAGTCCGCGCCGCTCCAGCAGCGCGCCGAGGTGCGGGCGGCGTCCCAGCAGGGCCTCGAAGGCCTCCATCGGGGCGGTCTCGTTGCCCCGGGAGAGCACCTCCTCGGCGAAGCGCCGCCCGTTCTCCCGGGTCGGTCCGCCGCGGGACGCGAACCACTGCGCCGTGTCGGCGTCGAGGATCTCGGACCAGATGTAGGAGTAGTAGCCCGCGGAGTAGCCGCCGGCGAAGATGTGCTTGAAGTACCCGGTCCGGTAGCGCGGGGCGATGCCGTCCACGTCCACCCCGGCGCGGGCGAGCGCCTCCTGCTCCACGGTCCGGGGGTCCGGCAGCTCGGCGGGGTCCTCGATCCCGTGCCACGCGAGATCCAGGTAGGTCGAGGCGAGGTACTCGACGGTCCGGTAGCCCTGCCCGTGCGCGGACGCCTCCCGCAGGCCCGCGAGGGTCTCCTCGGGGATCGGCTCGCCCGTGCGGTGGTGGCGGGCGTAGTGCCGGAGCACCTCCGGGTGCAGCACCCACATCTCGTGCACCTGGGAGGGGTACTCCACGAAGTCCCGCGGCACCTTCGTCCCGGAGAACGAGGGCAGGTGCACGTCGGAGAGCAGCCCGTGCAGCGCGTGGCCGAACTCGTGGAAGACCGTCACCACCTCGTCCAGGGTCAGCAGCTTGGGCCTGCCCGCGGGCGGCCGGGTGAAGTTCGCGTTGTTGACGACGACGGGGCGCTGACCGGTCAGCCGGTTCTGGTGCACCAGCGATCCCATCCAGGCGCCGCCCTGCTTGGTGGGCCGCGTGAACCAGTCGCCCAGGAACAGCCCCACGCCGCGGCCCGCCTCGTCGGTGACCTCCCACACCCGCACCTGCGGCAGGTAGCCGTCCAGGTCGGGGCGCTCGGTGAAGACCAGCCCGTAAAGCTCCCGGGCGGTGCGGAAGATCCCGTGCTCCAGCACGGACTCCAGCTCGAAGTGCTCCCGCAGCGCGGAGGCGTCCACGGCGTAGCGCTCCCGGCGCAGCCGCTCGGCCCAGAACGGCCAGTCCCACGCCTCGATCGGGTGCCCGGCCAGCTGCTCGAGCTCCGCCCGCTCCTCGAGGGCGTTGCGCACGGCGGGGCCGGTGATCCGCTCCAGCATCTCGTGCACCGCCTCCTGGGACGGCGCTGTGTTCCCGGCCATGACGTGGTCGCCGTGGCTGCGGTAGCCGAGCAGCCCGGCCTGCTCCGCGCGCAGCCGGGCGATCCGGGCGGCCACGGGCAGCAGGTCCGTGCGGCTCTGCGAGCCCTCGCCGCCGTGCTCGCCGGTGCCGCGGTTGACGGCGGCCAGATGGATCCGCCGGCGCAGCGCGCGGTCCGTGAGCACCGACAGCACGGGCTGCACGGTGAACAGCGAGGGCGTGAGCAGGTACCGGCCCGGCATCCCGTTCTCGGCGGCCGCGGAGGCGGCGGCCTCGACGTCCGTGGGGGACAGCCCGTCCAGCTCCGCGCGGTCGTCGACGAACACGGCGGAGGCGTTGACCTCCCGGATCAGGTCGTTGCCGTAGCCGATGCTCAGCTCCGAGAGCTCGTCGTTGATCTCCCGGAGCCGCCGCTGGTCGTCCAGGGTCAGCTCCGCACCGGAGTTCGCGAACCAGGAGACGTACTCGTCCAGGGCGCGCAGCTGCCACGGCTCCAGGTCGGTGCGGTCCACCCGCCGGACCCGGGCGTAGAGCTCCTTGTTGAGCGTGAAGTCCGCCTTGTGCTCCGACAGCCGCGGGGCGAGCTCCTGGTAGATCCGCTGGATGCCCTCCGTGTTGTGCGCGGCGGTCAGCGTGAAGAAGACCGACTCGACCCGGTCCAGGGCCAGACCCCCGCGCTCGAGGGCCTCGATGGTGTTGGCGAAGGTGGGCGGGTCCGGGTCGGCCAGGACCGTCCGCACGCACTCGAGGTCCTGGGCCATCGCAGCCTCGAAGGCCGGCAGGAAGTGCTCCTCCTTGATCCGCCCGAAGTCGGGCAGCTCGTAGGGGAGCGGGCTGGGGCGCAGGAGTGGGTTGTCCAAGGGCCGGCTTCTGTCGTGGTGGGCGGACTGGTGCGACCAAGACTAGCCTCCCGTGCAACGGGTGTGGACGCGGGTGCCGCCGCCGATGACGACGTCGACGACCCCTGACGGATCGGCCAGACTGGACATCGCCCCGAGGGTCACTGACGGTTTCGGGAGTGGCCGCAGAGATGCCTGCGTCCGGAGAAGGAGTGCCTTGCTCATGACCCACCCAGCGAGGGAGTACGACGTCGTCATTGCCGGCGGTGGACTTGCCGGGCGCAGCCTCGCCTTCTTCCTGAGCCGGGAACCAGGGCTGTCCGGGGCGCGGATCCTCATCATCGACGACGCCGGAGATCGATACCCGCACCGCTCCCTGATCTACTGGCACGACGGCGCCCTCCCGTTGCCCCTGACGCCCGCAGCCACGTTCACGAACCTCGCGGTTGACGCAGGACCTGCCCAGCGGGTGCTGCCGCTCGAGCGCCACCGCCTGTGCCTCACCTCGTCACGGGACGTTTTCCGATGCCTCGACGACGTCATCGATGCCAACCCTCAGATCAGCCGTCTCGACGCACGGGTTTCACGAGTACGGGCTCATGCCGACTCGGTGGACGTGGCCCTCTCCGACAGCCGGCTCGTCACGGCATCCCACTGCTTCGACAGCACCCTGCCCCCCCCCCGGCATCAGGGCACCACTGCTCATGTCGGGTGCGGACTGCGCACGCCTCCTTCGACCCGTCGGTCGCCACCTTCATCGAGTTCCGGTCCGGCGAACACGACCCCGTGCACTTCCACTGCGTCCTGCCGCTCTCAGTCCGGTAAGCCGTCGTCGAAGTCACCCGGATCATGCCGGGGAGGACTCCCACCCCGGAATTCTCGTTCGAGCAGGCAACGTCGGACTACCTGCGCCAAGTCTGGGGTGTGAACGAGTACTCGTCGTTGTCCGTGGAGCGAGGGTCCATCCCCTTGGGCATCCGCCTCCGTTCTCCGCGCGGCCGCCATGTGCGCATCGGATGTCCCGCCGGGGCCGTCAAGGCCACCACGGGCTACGGCTTCACCCGGATCCTTCGTCAGACCCAGCACCTCGCCTCCACGCTGGCCTCCACCGGGTCACCCGACGCTCCCCGGCCGTCCCCACGCTTCCGCTGGTACGACAGGCCCTTGCTCACGATGTGGGAACACGACCCCGAACATGCGGTGCACTTCATGAAAGCCGCGTTCACCTCCGGCGATGCTGATCTCGTCCTCGACTTCCTCGACGAACGGACCACGTTCGCACAGGAACGGCGGCTGCTCGGGTCCATGCCGGTCACGATGCTCCTGCAGCCGCGTCTCTGGATCTGAGCCCGTCATCAGGACCTCTCGTCCGGCCGAACCTGAAAACACCAACGGTCGGCACGCGGTCGCAACAGTTTCGACACCGGGGCACGGGGATCGCCGCGGGCCCCCGACGTCGTAGCACCCTGCCCGCAACGGGAGGTGGGGCTGTGCGCGGTTTTCGACGGCCGGGCATGTGCCGTCGAGCGCGCGGACGACGGCAGTCACGCTGTGGCGGTGTCCGGGATGGATAGACTTGGGGAGTGCTTCAGGAGTGAGGCGTAGAGAATCCAAGGTGCGTGGTCGCCACCGGGTATTTTTTGGGGGTAGTCATGGCTTCTTCGGACCGGACGTCGCAGGCCGACCCCGTCGGACTGACCGAGATCGCCGATGCGCTGGTGGGCCTGGGGGAACAGCTGCGCAATGCATCGGCCGACACCCTCGTGGAAGCGGTGATCGAGTACGCGGTGGAGGCGCTGCCGGGGGCGCGGTGGGCGAGCATCACCACGTTGCGCCAGGGGAGGTTCCGCACCCTGGCCGCCACCGCGGAGACGGCGTGCGCGGCGGACGCGCTGCAGTACGAGCTGGGGGCGGGCCCGTGCGTGGACACCGTGCTGGAGGACAGCGTGCACTGCTCGGCGGATCTGGCCCACGACCCCCGGTGGCCGGTGTACGGGGCCCGCGTCGCAGAGGAGCTCGGGGTGCGCAGCGCGCTGGCCTACCGATTGACCCTGGTGGCGGATCCGGAGCTGATCGCGGGACTGAACCTCTACTCCGACGTCACCGACGCCTTCGATGCGCACACCCAGTGGGCGGGCACGCTGCTGGCCACCCACGCCGGGTGGGCGGTGTCCATGGAACTGTCCAGGCAGCGGGCCGAGAACCTGGAGGCCGCGCTGCGGTCCAACCGGGAGATCGGCACCGCGATCGGGGTGCTGATGGCCCAGCACAAGCTCACGCGGGACCAGGCCCACGAGCTGCTGCGGGTGGCCAGTCAGGACAGCAACCGGAAGCTGGCCGAGCTCGCCACCGAGGTCGTCGAGACCGGGGAACTCTCGCTGCCGCGCCGGCCCGCTCGTTCTGCACCGCGGTCCCGGGACCGCTGAGGTCACCTGCTCGTGCAGGGGCGCGTCAGGACTCCTCTGCGCTGTCCTGGTCCCGAGTGCTGTGCTCGTCCTGCCCGATGCCGTCCTGGTCGTCGTGGTCGAGCAGGTCCGAGGTCTGCGGGATCCGCTGGGGCCGCTGCTCGTCCAGGAGCTCGTTGGTGGCATGTGCCAGCAGATCGCGCTGCAGGACCGGCAGGGTCAGGGAGTGGTGGAGAAAGGCATCGACCTCCATCTCCCCGGCGTCGCCGCCGATGCTGAAGTAGTGCACCCACAGCTGCCCCACCTCGATCCCGGCGGCCTCGAGGGCCTGGCGCACCAGGTGGGCCTGCTGGCGGCCTGCAGCACTGTCGTCCATCGCCACCGCACTCCTCAGCTGGTCGTGTCCGCGGCTCGTTCCACGACCCGGCGCGCGATCTGCGCCAGCGGCCGGCCCTGGGCCTGAGAAGCGCCGATCAGCATCCGCCGAGCGGTCTCGTGATCGGTGGCGTGGCGCTCCATCAGCATCCCGGTGGCGGTCTCCACCGCGGTGCGGTTGGTGATGGCCTGTTGCAGCGAGGCGCTGAGCCGCTGTGGGGTGTCACTGCCCTGGGCCGCCCCGAGAAGGGTGCCGGCGGCGGAGGCCAGCAGCACCAGCTGCTGCTCCGCCCGGGCGCTGAACGCGTTCCCGGCGGTGGCGTAGATCTTCATCGCCCCCAGGCAGTTGTCCCGGTAGAGCACCGGGGCGCTGAGCACCGAAGCGATCCCAGCCCCGGCCGCCGTGCGGGACCACTCCGGCCACCGAGTATCCGCGGCGGTGTCCTCGAGGCGCTGAACGGACTCGGTGGCCCAGTCGCTCAAGCACGGGCCGAGCCCCAGCTCGTACTGGGCTGTGTCGGCGGTCTCCACCAAGGTGTCGGTGGCCGCGGTGGAGGTCCGGCGTCCGGTCTCGTCGATCAGCGAGACCCCGGCCCCGGCCGCGGAGTCGATCAGATCCCGGGCCGCCAGGGCGAGCTGGGCGGCAGCGGCCTGAGCTGATTCCTGGCTCAGCAACATCCCCTGGATCCGGGCGAAGACCGCGCTCAGATCGGTGGCGTCCGCTGCAGCAGCGGTAGTGGGTTCCATTGGGGGCTCCCCGGTCGGTCGGGCAATTCCTGGCCCATGCAGGACGCGCGAGCCAGGGGGTCACCCCGTGCAGGGGACCAACAGTGCTCGGCCGCCCCTCGTCCTCAACGATACGCCAGCAAGGATCCGCCGGAGCAACACCCGGACCGGCACGGCGTCCCCGATCACTGGTGCAGGGAGATGTCCGAGCAGATCCATTCCCCGGCTGTCGCGTCGGGAATGGTCTAGGCTGTGACGTGGTCGAACAGCCGGCCCCACCCTTCCTCTTCCCGGGGGACCGCCGTGAAAGATCTGCTGTGTCCGACCCCAAACTCTCTGTGCTGGTGCGCGTGGACCTCGACGGCCGGCGCCTGCGCCTGATCGTCACCGGGTGCCTCAGCGCCGCCAACCAACAGGCCCTGCACCCGGTCATCGAGCGGGCTCGCACCCTCACCCCCGCCGCGGAGGTCCTCGTCGACCTCACCGCGGGCGGTCCCCCAGAACCGGCGGCCGTGGCGCTGTTGCGCGCCGGCATCGACCAGCAGTGCCGCGATCGTCCCGGGGGGCGGGTGGATCTCGTGCTGCCGGAACCAGATGCAACCACCGACCAGCGGCCGCGGGCCGGTGGCGTTCTGCTCAGCGGGACCGGTCGGGCGGCACGTGCCGGGTGGGAGGCTCGGTGAAGGTCGTGGTGTTCGGGGCGGACACGGACGTCGGCCGTGAGACCGTCACGGACCTCGTCTTCCGGGGACACCGGGTCAGCGCCGTGCTCACTGATCCGGCCCAGGCACCGGCGGAGTGGGCCGACCGGGTGCACCTGCGCGTCGGGGACCCGTTGGACGCGGCCGTGATCGACGCGGCTGTGGCGGACAACGAGGTGGTGATCGACGTGCTGTGTGCCGCACGCAGCCGGCGGCGGCCGAACCTCACCGTGGACGCGACCCGCGCCATCGTGGACAGCATGGCTGGCCACGGGCGCACCCGGTACATCGGTCTGCAGCCGGCGACCCTGGTCGACCACACCCGCTACCCGGACACCTGGCGGCGGACCGCCCGGCTGCTCTGGCAGGGGTGGTGCCCCCAGCTGTGCCGGGAGGCGGCCGCCGACTTCCATGCCATCGCCTCCTCCGCACTGAGCTGGACGCTCGTGCGCCACGCGCCGCTGACGGACGGACCGGTACGCGGGGTCCGCCACGTCGGGATGACCCACCGGGACGTGGTGGGGCCCTCGATCACCCGCGCCGACACCGCCCGGTTCCTGGCCGCCCAGGCGCTGGAGACCACATACATCTGCGCCGCCCCGGCCATCAGCAATTGAACCCCAGCACCCCACGGGATTCGTGGTGGTGCTGAACCGCAGGCGGCGGCCGGGTCGTTCCGAGCGCCTGCCTCGTGTGGCGAGCACCACGACCGGACGCCTCCTCTCCTTCCCGCCAGGGGAGGGTGGTGAGCCGGCCGCAGCACCACGGACCTGACAGGGGGCAGCGCGTGGCTCGGAACGCTCCGGGCCCTGCGTCCGGGACGGCGGTGGAACCACCGTCCCCTGCTTCAAGCCGGCACCACTACGACCTCGGGCGCGACGCCGGGGAGGTGGAGATACAGGCCTACCTGTACGAGGCCCTGCACCTGTCTCGCCTCCAGCGCAATGTCCTCGACCGCGCCGCCCACGAGCTCAACATCTACAGACCTGCCTCGCAGATTTGCTCATCACGGGGTTGTGGTGGCACCGATTCCACAGCGCACACCCAAACCTGTCGACCAGTGCAGGGCCGGTGCAGGAAAGCGGCGGTGATGACGGGTGGCCAACGGCAGGGTCACCTGGGAATCTGCATGGTCTCCTCGTCGAGGTCCTCGAGCACCCACTCCGAGACCTGTCCGGCCGGGACGACGACCGTACCGGCTCGAGGCCGCTGGGCCTGCTGAGTCGGTGCGGGAACGTCATCGGCCTCGGCGATGTAGACGGCCAGCGCTGCCGCGTAGCCGCTCGCCAGGGCCGCCCTCCACGCAGGGTGGTTGGCGTAACCGTGGTGACCCGGATCGGGGCTGCGCAGCTCCAGCCATTGCGCCCGAGGCAGTGCAACAGAAGCGGGAGGGGGTATCCGACATTGATGCAGGATCCAGGTGACGTCGGCCCAGCGGCCGGCGGGAGTCTCCACCATGGGGTAGTAGGTGGCGATCCAGTGGGCGGGGGAATGGGGGCGCAGTTCGACTGCCAGAGCCCCGGAGACAGAGGATGTCATGCCTTTTTCCTGTTCACAGGTCAAGGATCGAGACGGCCGGGGCTGGACCGCGACGCCGGGTCGGGAGGGAACCCCGTCGGCGATATTCCAGAGTAACCACTGAGCTGATCACTCAGGAAGCAAACTGAACAAGATGACAGCGACTCGTTTCTCAAGCCATGGGATGCGAGACGTCTCGTCCAAAAAATTTGCGGCCGCATGATTGTGAACCGCAACGAAAAGTGGCGGTGTTCTGACGGAGCTAAATGGCGGCATCGAGGTCTCGCTTCCCGCTCGGAGTCGTCGGACCGGCCGAGCTCGAGGTGATCGACGTGTTGATCGCTCTCGCGGGGACGTTCCACTTCCTTGGTAGTGGGACGGTTGGTCGCAAGAGCGTCAGATCGAGGTTGGCATCGGCGATTCCTGTTCCATAAGTTGGGTCAAAAGTACAGTTCCGTTTCAGCTGTACGGATCCGACCTTCGGTACGCTGTCGTCATGGATTTGGGTTATGCGCGGGTCTCGACGGCCAAACAAGACCTCGATCGGCAGATCGATGCCCTCCGACAGGTGGGGATCGCGGCGGAGCGGATCTATGTGGACAAGAAGTCCGGGGCCACGACTGACCGCCCCGGGCTGACCGCGGCGCTGGCTTATGCCCGGGAGGGTGATGTGATCGTGGTGCATACCTTGGACCGGCTGGGGCGCACCGTGCGCGACACTCTGAACCTGATCCATGATCTGGCCGAGCGGGGGGTGGGGGTGCGCAACCTGGCGGATCCGATCAAGGTGGACTCCACCAACCCCAATGATCCGATGGCGCAGTTGGCGGTGGTGCTGCTGGCTTTGTTCGGTCAGATGGAACGCACCTACACCCTGGAGCGGGCCGCCCACGCGAGGGCGGTGGCCACGGCCAAGGGGCGGCGGATCGGGCGGCCCTCCGTGGTGGATGCGGACAAGCTGGCCTACGCGGTGCACCTGCGCGAGACCGGGCACACCATGGCGCAGATCGTGGCGAAGACCGGGATCACCCGCACCACGCTCTACCGGCACCTGCCGCCCCAGCCGGTCGAGTCGGTCACGGTCGAGTCGGTCACTGCTGCCGAGGCCGAGCGGGGTGCCGCGGGCTGATCAGGTTACGGCGGTGGCTGGGGGTGGGCAGGGTCCGGTGTGGAGGTTGCGCTCCGGCCACGGGGTCAGCCACAGCTTCAGGTGGATCTCGTTCCACCTCGGGGTTGGTGGCCGGTCGATAGGTGATCGGGGTGGTTTCAGCAGTCCAGGTGCTGGAGATCGTCGAGCAGCCATTCCGTCAGCTGTGCGGCCGGCACCACGGTCGTGGCCGCACGCAGCTGCCGGGTTTCCTCGGGCGAAAGAGTCGCACCGGTGGTGTTCGCGGTTTCGGTGGTGTGCACGACTCGCGCGGTGGCATAGCCGGCGGCCAGGGCCGCACTCCAGAGCGGGTGGCGGTCGTATCCCGGGTGCGCCGGATCGGAGCTGCCGAGCTCCAACCACCGTGTCGAGGTCAAGGGGTAACGGGCGAGGGGCATCAGACACTGGTGCAGCACCCAGGTGACATCGGCCCAGCGGCCCGCGGGAGTGGCCACCATGGGGTAGTAGGTGGCGACCCAGTGGGTGGGGGAGTGCGGGTACAGCTCAACGGCGAGAGTCCCGGAGGCGGAGGCGTCCATGCCGGCTTCCTGGTTGCTGGTGAAGAATCACGTCGCGAAAGCGGCCAGGGATGAACCCCACTGCGGACGAAGACGAAACCCGATGGTGATGGTCCACGGTAGACACCACACGGACACCGAGGGAAGCACGCTGATCCTTGTGACCTGCGGCATCTTTCAACTGAGGGGATGCTTGACGTCTCATCCACGGTGGGTCGGCTGTTCGACTCGTGTGGGAGTGATGCCGGCCATAGGTCATGTCGCGGGATCCCCATGGGTGGTGCGATCGGGAGCCAATGCGACCCTCACGGCCAGCGTCACAGGATGTTGCGCGGCGCCGGCTGCCCGGTGTTCCCGCCCCACACCATTCCGGTGCGGTGGAGCGCCGCTGTGGTTGGTTGTGGCTTAGCACTCCCAGATCGGATCCCTTGCGCCTGAGGTCTCGCTCCCTCGGGGCCGAGTCGCTCATAGGGTCGAGGCGCTCATGGGGTCGAGGTGCTCACCAGGGCGAGGTAGTGACGACTGCTGTCCGGGTCTGGCTTGACGGGTGTCACCTCGTCCGGAGGACAGGAACGGGGGGCCTGCCCCGGGGTAGGGACAGGCCCCCGTCAAGGATGGGTTTGAACTCAGGAGCGCTGTTTGAGGGAGTCGCGGATCTCGGTGAGCAGCTGCACCTGCGGGTCGACCTCCTCCTCGGCCGGGGTGATGCCCAGGCGCCGGTTGCGGGCCTCGATCAGCTTGTTCATGGGCATGATGATCGCGAAGTACACGGCGGCGGCCACGAGCAGGAAGTTCACCAGCGCCGTGAGCAGCACCCCGAACTTGATGTCGTTGCCGTTGAGAGTGACCATCGCGAACGAGTCGAAGTTGGGTGAGCCCACCAGTGCGGAGATGGCGGGCATGAGCACGGACTCGACCAGGGCGTTGACGACCTGGGCGAAGGCGGCGCCGATGATCACGGCGACGGCGAGGTCCAGGACGTTGCCCTTCATGATGAATTCTCTGAATCCTTTAAGCATGCGCTCAGACTACCGGTGTTGAGCTCCCCCGGAGCCGCTCCCATCCACCTTTAGAGACGCTTTCGAGAACTTGCGATGCGCCGGTGGCGGCATATCGGTCTGAGCGGCCACTACTGTCGGCACCCACGGGTTCTGTATGCCCGTCTCCTGCGGGTGGACAGGGGGGTGGCACCGGGTGCAGGGGGCGGGTCTTGACGGGGAGAGCGGTAGTAGCCGGCTCGGAGTGCGCAGCAGCGGGTCGGCCCGATGTCGGGGGATCCGCCTCCCGTGCCCGGGTCGGGGCGCCGGTTCTTCGAGCTCAAGGGGGCGGGCACGGCGCGGGCCTCGGTCCCCCAGGGGGGGGCCGAGGCCCGTGATACCCCGTCTGGATCAGCCTTGCTGGTCCTCAGGGTTCTGCCCGCCGAGCAGGCCGCCGGCGTGTTCCTGAGCCTGGTCCACCTGGTCCTGGAACTTGTTGCCGGTGTGGTCATCGACCATGTCGCCGCCGCGCTGGATGCCCTGCTCCACCTTGTCCGGGTTCTCGCCGGCGAAATTCTTAGCCTTGTCCGCAAAGCCTCCGATGTCCACCATGCTGACTCCTTCCTCGATCGGTCAGGGCGAATCCTCTCCGCCCGGGAACTCCCCAGCCTGGAGCACCGCTTCGATTCATGTCAATCGATCGCCGAAAAGACCCAGGGTGTGGAAGTGCGCACGGTAAGGGGTGCGCGATGACTCGTCCGGGAAAAGGGATCAGCCCCTCCAGCCGGGCAAATGAGGTGGCTGCTCCTGGCTGTCCTGTTCCGGAAAAGGGAACGTCTGAACCTCTACACGCCCTCAGCGATGGCGCGCAGAGCCTCGAGGTGACCGGTGTAGGCGGTGCGCCCGGTGGGAGTGAGCGAGAGCCAGGTGCGGGGGCGTTTGCCGACGTAGCCCTTGCGGATCTTCACGTAGCCGGCGGCCTCGAGCTGGGCCGCCTGTTTGGAGAGCACCGAGTCGGAGACCTCCACGGTGTCGCGCACCCGGGCGAACTCGGCCTCGTCGACCTGGGCCAGGGCCGCGACGATGCTCAGGCGCACCGGGGCGTGAATGAGCTCGTCCAGCCGGTGCCGGGCGTGGCGTCCTGCCCTGGTGCTCATCTGGCCCCCCAGCGGATCACGACCGCAGCCACCAGAGCGGGAACGGCGGCCACGGTCGCCCCGGCGGCGACCATGGGCCAGGTATTGGGGGAATTCTGGGCGGAGAGGTTCAGCCACGGCAGCACCACGGTCAGCGTCAGCACGAAAGAGGCTGCGATCCCGCCCCGCGACCACGCCTTGGCCCGGCGCGGCACGGTCCGCGCCACCCGCTCGATCCAGCACACCGCTACCACCCAGGCAACTACGAACACCGCGGTGGCCACGGTATAGCTCACCCGGTCGGAGCGCATGTTCTGGGCGGCCATGTAGAGGACCGTGATCACCCCGAACACCGCCGTCGCCCCGGCATGCACCGCACGGTCTCGGGAGGTGACCAGGGGACGGCTCCGGATAGCGTCCAGCCGCTGCCGGGCTTGGTCGGGGGTGAGGTGATGGCCCACGGGGTCCTCCTGCAGAAAAGACATGATGTCACGATCAAAGCAAATACTTTCCACTCTCACAAGTATGTGCCTTGGACCAATTGCTGCTCATCAGCCCACCGCCCCTCCCAACTCAAGGGATGCGAGACGTCTCGTCTGAGAAATTTGCTCCCGCATGTTTCCGCGGTTCGACCTGTCTCGCATCCTTGTGCTTTATCCATGCCCCTAGAATTAGCTACTCAACGTGTGTTGCGAGACAGATGAGGTAGACGTGGGGAAGCTGATCGGGTACGCACGTGTCTCGACACGGCAGCAGGACGCAGATCGTCAAGTGTCTGACCTCTTGAATGCCGGTGTACGGCGCGATGACGTCTATGCCGACCATGGAGTGTCTGGAGGCCGTGGCTCGCGCCCTGCCTTCGATAAGGCGGTGGCTGCGCTGGAGGAGGGCGACACTCTGGTGATCACCACGCTGGACCGGCTGGGGCGGTCGACGCAGAACATGCTGGCGTTCGCCGAGGCGCTGCGGGGGAGAGGTGCCGGGTTGCGGGTGCTCAATCTCGGTGGGGGAGACGTGGATACCGCCACCCCGATGGGTTCAATGGTCTTCACCGTCATGGCCGCCCTGGCGCAGATGGAACTGGAGATCAAACGGGAGCGGATCACCGACTCGGTGGCTAAGCGCCGGGCCGCCGGCAAGGATCTCGGCGGGCGACGGCAGACCTTCACCGACTCCCAGATCCGCAACGCCCTTCGGCTGATCGACGGTGGGGAACCGGCCACCCAGGTCGGCCGGGATCTCGGCATGTCGAGAGCCACCCTGTATCGGCGGATCCGTGAGCTCCCCATGCCGACAACAGTTTGAGCGAACGTTCGTCGAGGCGTTCAGTGATGCGTCAGTTTCGCCGTCATCGGGCCTGACACCATCCGGGACACGTGCGCATCGACTGGCGGATCGGTTCGGCGACCGTAGCGTGCTGGACGGGTGCGGCGGACATCCCTCGTGCGTGCACGGTGGGGCACGCAGGACTTCACGGAATCTTGAGGATTACTCAACTGGAGCGCCAGGTGCAGCAGAGATCCTGAGCGCAGGATGGTCCCGGAGGTTGGGACCTCAGATACGGCTCGACTCTGGACCCTGAGGGTGCTGGGGCGGGCCCGGAAGGTCGGGGGACCCATGCGTTGGACGTCCAGAACGGAAGAACCTGCTCTGGTGGGTGCCATGGGCGGTGCCTGCGGGCCCTCGGGGTGGTTGTCCGGCATCGACGCGGCCCGCGGGCTGGCGTTGATCGGGCTGATCTCGATGCAGATCTTGTCCGAGTATGTCGATGCAACCCAGGAATCGACCTGGTCGCACCTCTTCTCCTCGGGGGATGCGGTGGCACTGTTTGCCCTGCTGGCCGGGGTCGGACTGGCGCTCAGTTCCGGGGGGCGGTTCCCGCACACCGGCAGGTGGTTGGCTGCCGATCGGGTGGGTGTGGCCGTGCGGGCGGTGCTGATCGCCGTGGTGGGTCTGGGGGCCGGGTTGCTGCTGCCCGCAGACGCCGCGGCGGACAACCTTTTGATCTACTACGCGGTGTTCCTCCTGCTGGTGATCCCGTTCCTCCACTTGTCGGCGACGGCGTTGTTCGTCTGCGCGGCGGTCTCTTGGATCGTGGGTCCGCTGCTGATGCAGGGCATGGCAGAAATCCTTCCCGCATACAGCCCATCCAATCCTGCGTTCGCCGACGGGGTGGGGGAGCCTGCGGGGATGGTCCCCCATCTGTTGTTGACCGGCACCAACCTGACCTTGCCGTACATGACCTGTCTGCTGGTCGGGTTGGGCCTGGGGCGGGTGCACCTGCGCGACACGGGGATCCAGGGTCGGCTGCTGACGGTGGGAGCGGGACTGGTGATCTTCGCCCAGACCACCTCCGCCTTCGTGTCCTACGCCTTCGGCGGGTATGACCGGTCGCTGACCACCGGTGGGATGGGCGAGAACGAGCTGGCGGAGGTGCTGGTGCGGGGCCCGGGTTCTTTGCCCACCGATCCTGCTTGGTGGCTGGCGATCACCACCCCGCACACAAATCCTCTATGGGAGATCGTCGCCAGCCTGGGCGTGGGACTGCTGGTGCTGGGGAGCTTCCTGCTGGTCTCCCAACAGTTTGGGGCATGGTTGCTGCCGCTGTCGGCGATGGGATCGATGACTCTGACCCTGTACACCGCGCACCTGGTGGCGCTGTCCTTCCAGACCCCCTACGACCAGCCCTACCTGTGGTACGTCATCCACTTGGTGGTCGCGGCGCTGCTCGCGGTGGCCTGGCAACGAGCACTGGGTCAGGGACCGCTGGAGCGGGTGCTGAGCACCAGCGTGGAAACGACCCGCCGCACCGTACTCCACTGCCCCCAGCGCCCCCACTGGATCCACCGGATGTGAGCACCAGACGAGGCAGACTCTCACACGCCGCGCCAGCCACAGCAGATGGATTCCTCAGTGGCGGGCGCGGCTCGGAGCTGTTGGCTCCGGTCAGTCTTCGGGTGGATGTCGGGTCAGGTGGATTCGAAAGCCGGCTCCGCGCCCAGGTCGAGGGGCCCACCCTGGGCCGCGACCAGAGCCTTACGGATGGCCAGGCCCAAATCCGAGCCGCCCTGGTGGGCTTCCCGGCCGGTGTTGGCGCTCGTGGGCCAGATCGGCACAAAGTACGCCAGGCCCCTCCCAGACGGAAAGACGGAGCAGTGTCCCGTTCAGCAGCATTAGGAGCATCCCGATGAAGGGGCGCCGCAGGCACCCTGCCGCTGGGGCACCTCGAGGGCGGCGGCCCGGGGCCCTGCCGGCTCGCCGGGCGCGGACCGTGGTGCTGCTGGGCGTCGACGGGGCCGGGAAGACGACCACCGCCGCGGCACTGGTGGCGGCGGAGGAAGAGGCGGGGCGGGAGGCGGTCGTGCTGCGCAACCAGTCCGGCCGCCGCTGGCTGGCACGCACCTCGGCGCGATGGGGGGTGGAGGTGCCGGCGCGGTGGGCGGACCGGTTGGAGACCGTGGTGCGCACCGCCAACGTCCTGGTCTCCCAGGTGCGTGCCGCACACCGGGACGGTCTGGTGGTGATCGATCGCCACCTGGTGTGCCAGTCGGTGCTGCGGCAGGTCCGGGGGCTGCCGCCGGGCCGGGCCCTGCCGTGGCTGGCGGTCAGGGCGCTGCGCGGGGCCGTGGTGGTGGTTCTCGACGTCCCGGCCGAGACCGCCCGTGCGCGGATCCTCGCCCGCGGGCAGGACCACGAGTCGCTGGAGTACCTGCGCGCGGCCCGGGCTGCCTATCTGGAGCTCGCCGGTGCTCTGGGCTGGACCGTCGTGGACGCCACCGGGGCGCCCGAGTCGGTTCTCGCCCGGATCACCGGCCTGTGCTGACCCGTGCAACCACAGATAGTCCAGGGCCACGCTCGACCAGCGCATCCGGGAGCCGTCGGCTCTGGGCTTCTGACGGGGTTGCCATGCGGTGCTGGCCCCACGCGTGTTGTCATGGGCTGGAGGGCGCCACGAATGTCGCAGGCTTCCCTTATCGGCTCCGGGGCCGATCGTTGAGCTTAAGTAAAGGGAGTGTGTAGCTTCCATCAAGCATGGTCTCCAGCGGGCTCGGGCCCTGTTTTTTGGGTTGCAGAAGACGTAGCTTTCCCTTTGGGAACCCCCAGTTCTCATCGGCCGGTGCCCCGGGCAGTGCCTCGGGTCAGCGGTGTGAGGGTGCCCCGGCTCAGCTTCCGCTGAAGCCGGGGCACCCTTTCTTCAATGGGAGACGTGGTGACGGTGGCCGGCGTCCACGAGGGTCCAGGGGCTCAGTTACGCATCTTCCGTCCTGACCGGTTCGGAGACGGCGTCGGAAGGGGCCGTCCATGGGGGCCCTTCCGCACGAGCCGCCTCGGCAGCCGAACCCGCTTTCACAGGTGATTCTCAGACAGCGGATACCCCAGCTATATCCGCCCTTGCTGAAGTAAATCCTGTACCGGGCGTCGTGGCCTGGTCCGGTGGGCAGGGGGCCCGTCGGTGCAGCACAGGGGGACAGCTCGGCATGACAGATTTCCAGGGACACCCGGGGCGCAGCGCCCCGTGGACACAGGACGGTCCACGAGTGCCCACCACTCGGACGGGGGCAGGGGCTGCTGCGGGGAACGATGCCAGCGCCGCGGCCACCGGGGCGGGCAAGCGGCGCCTGGTCGGGGTGGACGCCGCCCGCGGGTTGGCGTTAATCGGGATGATCTCGATCCACATCATGCCCTCCTGGGACCCGGTCTCTTTCGAGCCCACCGCGCAGTGGACGGTCTTCGCCGGGCGCTCCGCGGCCCTGTTCGCCCTGCTGGCCGGGGTGGGCCTGGCCTTCTCCACCGGTGGCCGCACACCGCACACCGGGCGGACGATGACGGCGGACCGGGTGGGGGTGGTGGTGCGCGCGGTGCTGATCGCGGGCCTGGGACTGGCGATCAACGAGGTCATCCCCGGCGACACGATCGATGAGGTCCCGGCGGTGAACATCCTGGTCTACTACGGGGTGTACTTCCTGCTGGCGATCCCGTTCCTGTCCCTGTCCGGACGGGCACTGTTCGCCTGGGCAGGATTCTTCGCCCTGGCCGGTCCGGTGCTGATGCACGTACTGCGGGAGACCCTGCCGGGTTTCGAGCGGCACAACCCGGTCCTGGGCGACCTGCTCACCGCCCCTGCCGCCACGGCGGCCCAGCTGCTGCTGACCGGGACCTTCCCCGCGCTGCCGTACCTGGCCTATCTGCTGGCCGGATTGGCGATCGGGCGCCTAGACCTGGGGCAGGCCCAGGTGCAGGCCCGGTTGGTGGTGGGCGGGGTGGTGCTGGCGGCCGCCGCGTGGGTGGTCTCCTGGGTGCTCATCCAGCAGGCCGGTGGTTTCGAGCAGCTGGTGGCCCGCACCCCAGGGCTGGACGAGGAACTGGTCAACGACATCATCGTGTGGGGTCCTGAGCCGGCGCTGCCCACGACGACGTGGTGGTGGCTGGCGGTGGCCGGGCCCTACACCAACACCCCGATGGCCCTGCTGCTGGGCCTGGGCTCGGCCACAGCGGTGCTGGGTCTGTTCCTGCTGCTGGCCCGCGGGGCCGGACGCTGGTTGCTGCCGCTGAGCGCGATGGGCTCGATGACGCTGACCGTGTACTCCGCCCACCTGCTGGGGTTGTCCGCGGAGGTGCACTACGACCAGCCGGTGTGGTTCCTCATCCACGTCGGGGTCGCCCTGGTGTTCGCCCTGCTCTGGCGACTGGCCTTCGGGCAGGGCCCGCTCGAGCGTGTTGTCGCCGGGATCGTGCGCGCCGCCCGCCGGCTCGTGCTGGGACGGCAACCTCGGACCTGAGCCCCGGTTCCGGACCCGCACCTTGGCTGTGTGCTCAGGGTCAGCCGCGGTCCGGGGCGGGGTTCACGGAGCCGTTGCCACCACCACGGTAGTGGGGGCGGGCAGGGCTAGGTGCTCCGGTGGCGCTTCGTCGGTGGTGACGTGCAGATCCATCAGCGTGGAGCCCTCCAGCAACGGCAGCACCGTGCCTGCCAGCAGGGCCAGGGCCGCGCTGTAGGCGGCCGCTGGGGTCTGGGCCGCCAAGGAGAGCCGCACGGACACACCGGGGGCGCCCGTGCAGCGGACCACCCCGTGACAGGAGGCGATGGACGCCCGCACCGCCGCGATCACCGGCTCCTCCACCCGCTGGGTCGTTCGCACGGAGGCCTCCACGGCCCACCGGTTCGTTCCCCGCACACCGGCCCGACTGGTCTCGCTCATTGGTCCCCCAACCCCTGCCCTATCGGGAGCGGGCTGCTCCACGGGGTGCAACGACCCCCGTGGTCCCATCGTGGGGAGCGGAAGCCGCGCGGGGCAAACCTCGGCCGTGCAGAAGATGCTTTTGCGGCCACTGTGACGCCCACAGGTGCCGGACGCACCCACCGCCGGCGCAACTCCGTCGGAATCTTGACGGAATCTTGAGGATCTCGCGAGGTGGCCGCCAAACGTGGACGAGACCCTGAAGTCAGATCGGCCCCGGACACTCCGGGGCCGCACGCTTCGCCGACCCGGGAAGGGCCGGCACGATCAGGGGGAGTCATGAGCGCGATGTCGCGAGCGGAGAGAACCGATCCAGGGGGACTCGACGAGGCACTGATCCGGCCCACACGCCGGTTGGTGGGGATTGATGCGGCGAGGGGGCTGGCGCTGATCGGGTTGATGGCCATCCACATCCTGCCGTCTTGGAACGAGGAGACCGGGGAGGCCAGCTTCACCTGGCGGGTGTTCTCCGGGGACTCCGCGGCCCTGTTCGCCCTGCTGGCCGGGGTGGGGTTGGCACTGACCTCCGGGGGGCGCCACCCGCACGAGGGCAAGACGATGACCGCCGACCGGATCGGGCTGCTGGTACGGGCGGTGCTCATCGCCGCAGTCGGTCTATGGATCGGGACTCTGATGTCGGAGGACCCGCCGGCCTACAACATCCTGATCTACTACGGGGTGTTCTTCCTGCTGGCGATCCCGTTCCTGCACGCCGGCCCGAAGGCGCTCTTCATCTGTGCGGCGGTCTTCGGCATCGTGTCCCCGCTGCTGATGCAGGGCCTGCTCGACCAGCTGCCCGCCTGGAGCTCCTACAACCCCACCCTCACCACCGTGCTGGCTGAACCGGGGGCCACGGCCTCCCAGCTGCTGCTCACCGGGTCCTACCCGGCCCTGCCCTACATGACGTACCTGCTGGTCGGGATGGGGCTCGGACGGCTGAACCTGCGCAAGCAAGAGGTCCAGATCCGGCTGCTGGTCATCGGCATCGGGGTTGCGATCTTCGCCCAGACCACCTCCTACTTCCTGCTCTACGCCTTCGGCGGCTACCAGCGGCTGCTGGACGCTTCCTCGATGGACGAGCACGAGCTGGAGGAAGTGCTGGTGTGGGGCCCGGACTCCCTGCCCACCTCCACGGTGTGGTGGCTGGCGATCGCCACCCCGCACACCAACACCCCGCTGGCCATCGCGGCCAGCCTGGGCGTGAGCCTGGCCGTGCTGGGAGCTCTCCTGCTGATCGCACGCAAGGCCGAGGCCTGGCTGCTGCCGCTGGCAGCGATGGGTCTGATGACCCTGACCCTCTACACCGCCCACCTGGTGGCGCTGTCCTTTGAGATCCACTACGACCAGCCCTACCTGTGGTTCATCATCCACCTGGTGGTCGCAGCACTGTTCGCGGTGGCCTGGCACCGGGCCCTGGGTCAGGGCCCGCTGGAACGGGTGATCGGGCTGTCCGTGAAGGGCACCCGCCGGGCCGTGCTCCACGGGAACTCCGGGTCCTCGCACGGGTAGCTGGCGGTGCACCCCCTCACGGGCCGTGCCCGGACCTGGAGTTCGAGTGCTCCCTCGGGGCTCAGTCGGCGGGCTGAGGGCGGGGCAGGTGGATCCGGAAGCTGGCCCCGCGCCCGGGGCCGTCGCTGGTGGCCTCCAGCGTTCCGCCCTGGGCCTCGACCAGGGCCCTGCTGATCGCCAGGCCCAGCCCCGAGCCTCCGCGGTGGGCCTCCCGGCCGGTGTGGGCGCGGTAGAAGCGTTCGAAGACGTGCGGAAGGTTCTCCGCACTGATGCCTTCCCCCGAATCGGAGACGGTGTAGGTGACCGCCTCCGGGGTGTGGTCGGTGCGCAACACGATGGTGCCCCCGGTCGGGGTGTGGCGCAGGGCGTTCTCCATCAGGTTGCTCAGCACCTGGCCCATCCGCTCCGGATCCAAGGGGATCGGGGTGACCTCCATACCGGTGCTCACCGAGGTGATCGACACGCCCTTGCCGGCGGCGTCGGGCTCGATGGCCGCGACCGCCTGGTTCGCCAGGTGCTCGGGGTCCTGGGGGGTGAGCTGCAGGCGCGTCATGCCCTCCTCGGCGGTGGTGAGTTGGCGGATGTCGCGGGCCAGGCGTTCCAGTCGGGTGATCTGGGCGTTGAGGATCCCGGTGGTGTGCTCATCCAAGTCCACCACCCCGTCCTCGATGCCCTCCAGATAGCCTTTGAGACTGGCCAGCGGGGTGCGCATCTCGTGCGCGAGATCGGCCAGCATCTGGCGCCGGGTGGTGTCCACGGTGGCGAGCCTGGCGGCCATCTCGTTGAAGGAGGAGGCCAGGGAGTCGAACTCCGGGCCCAGCTTCGCCGAGGTCACCCGCACCTCATAGTTGCCCGCGGCCACCTCACCGGCCGCCGTGCTGAAAGCGGCCAGGGAGCCTCTGATCGTGCGGTAGAGGTAGTAGGTGAGCATCCCGGCGATGTAGAGCGCCGGCAGCCCGCCGATGGCCAGGGCGGTGAGGCTTACCGAGCGGAAGGCGTCCTCCAGGTGCACCAGCCCGGTGGCCTCGTCGGCGTGGCCTGCGTCGATGAGCTCGTGGTAGAACATGTTCGGCCCGATCAGCACCGCGGTCACAACCACGATGAGTAGACCCACGGCCAGCACCGCGGTCTGGGCCAGCATTAGCCGCACGGTCAGCGGCCCCCAGGCCCGGGTCCGGTTCGAGACCATGGTGCTCATCGGCCGGTGCCCATCCGGTAGCCGACCCCGCGGATGGTGTGGATGAACCTCGGGCCGGAAGCCGTATCACCGAGCTTCTTGCGGATCCGCCCGATGTGCACGTCCACCAGGTGCGCGTCCCCGGTCCAGGCGGTGTCCCAGACCATCTCCACCAGCTGCCGGCGCGAGAGCACCAGTTGCGGGTGGGCCGCCAGGGCGGCCAGCAGATCGAACTCGATCCGGGTCAACGCCACCGGCTCCCCGCCCAGGCGGACCTCCCGGGCGGCCTCGTCCACCACCAGGTCCCCGATCACCAGCACCCGACCCTGCCCCGCCGGCGCCGGGACGGGCCGGGTGCGCACCCGGCGCAGCATGGCCTGGACCCGGGCCACGAGCTCGCGCGGGCTGAACGGCTTGGTCACGTAGTCGTCGGCGCCCACCGACAGGCCCACGATCTTGTCGACCTCGTCGTCGCGGGCGGTGAGCATCAGCACGTGGCAGTCCGAGATGGCCCGCACCTGACGGCACACCTCGATCCCGTCGATCCCGGGCAGCCCCAGATCCAGCACGAGCACGTCCGGGGTGTACTCCCGCACCGCGGCGACCGCCTCCGTGCCGTCGTGGCGCATCACGACCTCGAGTCCGGCCTTGCGCAGATAGTCCGCGATCAGCTGCGCGAGATCGACCTCGTCGTCGACCACCAGCACACGTCCGGTGAGCGGATCCGTCATTTGTCCTCCCGATACTGATCGCTGTGACATGAAGACTGTGCTGCGAGCCCCAGCGTCCTAGGGCGACCGTGTCTGAGGCCTCGGGAACGAAACAGGGGGGGGTGGACTCGTCATGGCCGGGCTCACCGGTGAACCGGTGGTCGCTGTGACTAACGATCCCCTGCCCCAGGCAGATGAGATGGTTATCGGGCACGGAGAAGGTCGCGTGTCGCCCATCCACGAGCCCGGACAGACGCAACACGGCCGGGATCCGGCCACCCCACCACCGTGCGAGGGGACTCCGGTGGTCTCGGACATCTCGGACATCTCGGACATCTCGGACATCTCGGACATCTCGGACATCTCGGTGACGGTGCGCGCGCTGGAGAGCAGGACCCCAGGCGAGGGGGTCCGTGTCCTGAGGCAAGAGGGCGCGGCGCTGGCGAACCTACGGTTGGTCGGTGACCGTTTGGGGTGCTGCTGACTGTGCGAAGGGTGCGCGCCCATCGGGTGCCGGGTTGGTGATCACCGCACTGGACTGGCTGGAACGGGTCGACGGGGATCATGACATCCCGGTGGCGGCCCGTTCCAGTCGGTGACGGCCCAGCTCGTGGTCCTGGATCAGGCCGCGAACCACTCCTCCAACCAGCCCTGCATGAGCTCGATCTCCGCCTGCTGGTCCTCGATCATCTTCTCCGCCATGGCTCGCAGCTCGAGGTCGGTGCCCATCTGCAGCTCCATCTCGGCCATCTCGAGAGCCATCTGGTGGTGGGCGATCATCTGTTCGAGGAAGGCTTGGTCGAACTCGTCCCCGGACAGTTTCGCCAGCTCCTCGAGGCTCATGCCGTCCATGCCGTCCATCTCGTCCATCTCGTCCATCATGGCGCCCTGCATGTCGGCATTCATGCTCTGACCATGGCCGCCGTGTCCGTGGTGCCCGTGGCGGTGGCCGTGTCCGTGGTGGTGGTGCCCGGAGGTGTTCTCGGCAGTCAGCCGCTGGGCCGCTGCTTCCAGCTGCTGGATCTCCTCGGTCTGGGCCTCGATGATCTTCTCCGCCAAGTCACGGATCTCGGGACGCTCGGACTTCTGCAGGGCCAGCTCGGCCATGTCGGTGGCACCCTGGTGGTGGGGGACCATCATCACGGCGAAATGGCGGTCGTGGTTCATGTGCCGCTCAGCGCCCGTCTGTGCGGAGGCGGAGGCAGGCTGGTGCGTCGGGGAGGCGACCGCCGCGGTCGCCCCGGCACCGCTGAGGGCCAGCGCCAGGACCGTCCCAGCGGCCAGGTGCTTGAACGTCGACGTCATGACGAACCTCTCCTTCGCAGCAGCCCGTGCTGGGCCTGCACATCGTGGTGTTTGCTCTGCTCAGCCTCAGGTCGAGGCGGACCGATCCGTCCACGGTAGCCCCGCCGTGGTCGCTTTCTCCGGGCTGGGAGGGCTGGGCGTTAGATCTTCACCGAACCTTCAAGAGCGGGCCCATCAGGCGGCCAGATCGGTGTGTTCCCGGTCGGTGGATGGGTGCAGGCATGTCCGGGCCGACCGATTCTGGATGCTGATCAGGTGGGGGGCGCACCCGCCGCCCGCCACGAGCGGCATTCGTGGCGGGCGGCGTGTTGGCTCAGCGGAAAGTGACGTAGCCGACCGTCGGCATGGCATTCACGCTGTGCACGAAGGTGCCCTGGGTGGGGTTCAGCGCGGAGATCATCTTGCCGCCACCGAGGTAGATCCCGATGTGGGCCCCGCCGTTCTGGACGACGAGGTCGCCGGGCTGCGGGTCAGTGGTCGGGGTACCGGCCGCCCACTGCTGCTGGCTGGTGCGGGGGAGGTCGATGCCCTGCTGGGCGTAGACCCACTGGGTGAAACCGGAGCAGTCCCAGGCGCCGAAGTCCGTGCCGCCCCAGACGTAGCCGGTGCCCACACCCTGCATCGCGGTGCCGACAATGCCGCCGGCCGCAGCGGAGGTGGCGGAGATCTCGGAAATGTCCGAGGACTGGGGGGACAGACTCGAAGTGGCCGCCCCAGCGGCCGGCAGGCTCGCCGTCTGCACGGTGACGGGGGCCTGGGAAGCGGCCGGAGCCGGGGAGGTCGCGGGGGTCGAGTATGCGGTGCCGGACGTGGCGGGGGCTTCGGCATAGGCCTGAGCCGGGGCGACGGAGCCGATCACCGCCGCGCCGACAGCGGCGGCCAGGGTCGTGGTGCGCACCAGGTGCGAGGGGGTCTGGGCGCGGTGGCGGGCAGAGCTACGCGTGAAGAAAGTCATGAATGAGGGTCCTCCTTTTGCCTACGAGGTGAGCTGTCGGGTTCGGGTGGGAGGCACCCGGCCGCCGAGCCTGCAGCTCCGGCGGCTTCACCCCAAGGTCCGGGTGCGGACCGGGTATGGTTCCCCCGCTTCTGCCAAGTCATTTCTGTGATGGGGACCCCGGCTGCCGGCAGAATTCGGCGAAGCACCCGGGGAAGCCGATGAGATCAGCCAACGGCACGCAGAGGACACTAGCGCCTAGATAACGAAAAGGTCACATTCCCTGTGGTGCCGGGAAAAGGCTTGCACCGGCCTCGCGCGGTCGCCGGCAAACCGGCCGGTAGCTCACCATGCCTGGGGCACATTCGTTCCGGCGGGGTGGCGCCGCTAGCTGTCTTTCCTCCCGGTGCCCCCACTCATCGGGACCGCTCCGGGGAGGCTCTGACCTGCGGTATCGCGCCGATGGGCGCGGTGGGAGCTCGGATCCGCTGCCCCTTACTACCCGTGGAATTCTTCGGCCTGCGCCCGGTGCGGGGGGAGGTGAACCCCCGGGGGAGCTTCAGCGTCCCTCAAGGGTGTTCTCGGATTCTTTTACGAAACCGCCCAGTATTTTTTGGGGGAGTGAGCTGTTTTCTTCATGAAATCTTCATATCCAAGGGTGTCGACCAGGTGGGAAGAGTTGCTTTCTTCACGAGATCTTGAAATTCATCCGGGTCCATGTATCGGACCGGTAGATCAATGGCCCGGGGCGAGGGGAGTAATTAAGCGGGTCCTTCGCTGTCGTTGGTGAGGCCAGGGTGGTCAGCGGCGGAGCCACTGGGCTGCCGGCTGCCACGTGGCTGGGCCGATCAGTATTCCGGGGCCGATTGTGGACGCCGGGCGGTGCCGTCACCGCTGCCTCGATCGTGGTCACGGGCGGTTGATCCGCGATCCCCTCGCCCCGCAGGCGTTCCTCGACAAGGCCGGCACCGGGCGGGAGCAGTGCCGACCGTGGTGACCGTGCGGATCGGCATGGCGCAGGCCTTGCAGGGGGGTGAGGGTGGCCGCTTCCGGGCCGTTGGCGGCGGGGACGGTCGGACCTACTGCTCGGCGGGGTGGGCCGGCTCCTCGCCGGGTGCGGCCTCGACGTGCTCTGGGCCCGCGGCCACGTCGCGGACCGTGTGGCCTCCGAACTGGTTGCGCATCGCCGTGATCATCTTCATCGCCGGGGCCTGGTCCTGCCGGGAGGCGAACCGGGCGAAGAGGGCGCTGGAGATGGTCGGCACCGGGACCGCGAGGTCCAGGGCGGCCTCCACCGTCCAGCGGCCTTCGCCGGAGTCCTCGGCGTAGCCGGCGAGCCGGTCCAGGTGCTCGTCCTCGTTGAGCGCGTTCACCGCCAGGTCCAGCAGCCAGGACTTGATCACCGATCCCTCGCGCCAGGAGTTGAAGGTCTCCCGTACCGAGCGGACGTGACCGGCGGCCTCGAGCAGTTCCCAGCCCTCGGCGTAGGCCTGCATGATCGCGTATTCGATGCCGTTGTGGACCATCTTCGCGAAGTGGCCCGCACCGTGCTCGCCGGCGTGGACGAAGCCGAACTCGCCGGCGGGTTTGAGCGAGTCGAAGATCGGCTGCGCCTTGGCCACGGTGCCCTCGTCCCCGCCGACCATGAGGGCGTAGCCCTGGGTGATGCCCCACACGCCGCCGGAGACCCCGCAGTCCAGGTACTCGATGCCCCGGTCCGCCAGTCTCCGGGCGCGGGGGGCGTCGTGGATCCACCGGGAGTTGCCGCCGTCGATGATCACGTCCCCCGTCCCGAGCAGCCCGGCCAGCTCGTCGATCACGGTGTCCACGACCGTGTCCGGCACCATGACCCACACGACCCGGGGCGGGCTGCCGATCTGCTCCACCATGGCGGTGAGGCTCTCGGTGTCGGAGAGCTCCGGGTCGGTGTCGTAGCCGACGACGGTGTGGCCGGCCTCGCGCAACCGCTCACCCATGTTGCCGCCCATCTTGCCCAGTCCTACCAGTCCCACCTGCATGGTGTGCTCCCTTCTCGGTCCTCCGCCGCTCAGACGGAGATCAGCTGGCAGGGTCACCCCACGGAGGAAGACCGCACAGACACAGCCCTCTTGTATCTAGCCAACAGGGACAGTTTCCTCCCCTCCATCCCAGGGTGTCCGCCACGTTCTCACGCTGTCGTCTGGGGCTGCCACACGACGTGCGGAACCGGTGCCGGACGGGCCCAGCCGCACGGATGCGTCCACGCGCGTGGCGCTGCTCCATGCCGACAAGCTCAACTAGCCCGCCGCGCCAGGGAAGGCCCCACGGTTCCAGGACCTCCTTCTTGAAGGTTCCGTGAAGATTCCCGCTCATCGCCCTGACATGGAGTTGATCACCGTTTAGATACAGCGCTGATAAGGCTACTGTCGGAAACATGGTGGATCGCAGGATCCGTCGGCACCAGATCGATATACCGCACGAACCGCAGTATGAGAGAAGGAGCAGAACCATGACTCATCACGTGAGCTCGATGCTGGAGACCTACCCGAAGGACCTGGGGGACATCGACCAGCAAAAGTTGGCGGAGTGCATCGAGGCCTGTTTCGAGTGCGCCCAGACCTGTACCGCCTGCGCGGATGCCTGCCTGGCCGAGGACATGGTCGCGGAGCTGACCACGTGCATCCGTAAGAACCTGGACTGCGCCGACATCTGCGCGAGCACCGGCCGTGTGCTCTCCCGTCAGACCGGCAACAACGCCGAGGTCACCCGGGCCGTCCTGGAGGCATGCCGGGCCGCCTGCAAGGCCTGCGGCGACGAGTGCGCCCAGCACGCGGGTGAGCACGAGCACTGCCGCGTGTGCGCCGAGGCCTGCCGCCGCTGCGAGGCCGCCTGCGCGGACCTGATCTCCTCCCTGGGCTGAGACGGGCCGAGCACTGACCTGACGCAGGAAAGGTAAAGGACGAGCATGGAAGAACAGAGCGTGATCTCGGGCAAACGGCGCCTTCGGCGGCGTGTTCCTGCCGCGGCCGCGTCGGCCGTTCTGGCTCTCGGGGCGGTGACCGGCACAGGGGTGGCGACGGCGGCCCCGGCCTTCGCCGATGCCCCGGCCGGCAACGAGCAAGCCGCCAGCTTCGAGGTGGAGTTCCTGAAGAGCATGATCGACCACCACTACATGGCGGTCGTGATGGCTCAGGAGTGCGTGGACAAGGCCGTGCACCCGGAGCTGGCCGCGATGTGCGAGGACATCATCACGGTCCAGAACCAGGAGATCGAGCAGATGCAGACCTGGCTGCAGGAGTGGTACGGAATCACCTATGAGCCCCAGCTGTCCACCGGTGACATGGCTTCGATGCAACGGCTGGACCAGTTCACCGGGGCCGAGTATGAGATCCGGTTCATGCAGTCGATGATCCGCCACCACTGGGCGGCGGTCCGGGAGGCCGAGACCTGCCTGGACCGCGCCGAGCACCAGGACCTGCTGCAGCTGTGCCAGAACATCAAAACGGTCCAGCTGAGCGAGATCGCACAGATGCAGATCTGGCTCGAGGAGTGGTACGACCGCCAAGGCGGCCGCCCCGCCGCCACCGCCTGATCGACCCGCTGACCGGCCGATGGCCATCTACACCATCTGCCGGTAAAAGACGGGGCCTGCCCCTGCACGCACGAGCTGCACGGGGGAGGTTCCGTCTTCCCCCCATACCGCCCACTACTGCCTGGCGTTTGCTTCACCGCGGTGCACGAATGGTCCCGGTGTCGAACCGCCCGGCATCCGCCGAGCCGGTATCGAGGGACCGGCTCATCGCCCGAGAGGGAATCTGCCATGCACTACATTTCATTAGGCCGCCGTACCGCGGCCGCCGCCTCCGCGGCCGCGGTGGCCACTGCGTTGCTGGGCGGAGCCGCTGCGCCGGCATCCGCCCACTGGGAGGCCGCCCCGGTGTCCTCCCACAGTCAGACGGAGATGCTCCAGCCGGACCCGACTTCCCCGACCGCCTACGAGTTCGGTGAGACCCTGGCCGGGCTGGAGGGCGAGGAACTGGAGATCACGTTCCTGGCCGAGATCATTCCGCACCACCGGGCCGCGATCGAGATGGCCCAGCTGGAGCTCGAGCGCGGGACCAGCCCGGACATCCGCACCCACGCGGAGAACATCATCGCCAATCAGCAGCACCAGATTGACCAGTTCACCACCTGGTTGGAGGAGTGGTACGGGCTGACCCCTGAAGAGGCCATGGCCCAGGCCCCGGCAGAAGCCCAGGAGGAGATGAAGATCCTGGAGGAGGAGACCCAGATGATGATCGAGGAGCTGTCGGCCGTTGAGGCCGGTGAGGACTTCGATGTCGCTTTCGTGCAGAAGATGATTCCACACCACAACAGCGGGATCATCGAGTTCCTCGAGCCGCAGTCCCGCGCCGTGCACCCGCAACTGCGCGTGGCGGCCACCTCGGGGATCACCACCCAGCAGGCCCAGGTCGCGGACTTCCGCACCTGGCTCGCCGGCCGCGCCTGATCACCGAGCTGAAACGGCGCGATCGGTGGGGCCGCCCGTTAGGGTGGCCCCACCGATCAACGACAGACTTCCATGTTCCGACCGCGCGAAAGGGGAGACCGTCGTGTACTCCGGAATCGTGACCATGGCCCTGGTGGCGATGTCGGTCGTCGTTCTCCTCTACGCGCTGCACCGCACAGCCGTGATCACGGCCGACCCGCTGACGGTGCTGCCCGCTCAGTCCGGGTGGATGCCCCAGGAGCACGCGCTGTCCCGGTTCCACGCCCGCTGGTACCTCGCCTCGATCGTGTTCCTGGCCTTCGACGTCGAGATGCTCTTCATGTATCCGTGGGCGGTGGTCGTGATCGAGAAGGGGATCTCCGCGGTCGTGGAGATGTTCCTGTTCCTCGGGGCCCTGCTCGTCGCCGTGGCCTGGGCCTGGCGAGAAGGAGCCTTCCGATGGGCCTAAGCGATGCTCTCGCCCGGCTCGCGGTCCGGGCCGCCCAGGTCCTCGTCGTCGAGGTCCCCGGGCACTGGGCTACCCGCATGGAGCTCGAGCACCAGGCGCTCCGCCGCGGGTGGCGGCCGGCCTGGACACCAGCGGACGCGGACGTCCTGGCGGTGTGCGGTGCCCCTGGCCCCGAGCTCTCGGAGCTCGTGGACCGGCTCTGGGAGCAGATGCCCGGCCCCCGAGTCCGCGCCGACATCACCTCGCCCGCAGCCGTGGGACCCGCCCTCGACGACGCCGCAGCCCTCCTTCTCGATACCACCCACCAACGGAAGGACGCCCAGGAGCGCGCGCAGGAACCCGAGATCCCCGAGGACGCGGATCATGGGGGCCACGGCGAGATGGACCACGGCGAGATGGACCACGGCGAGATGGACCACGGCGGTCATGGCGGCATGGACCACAGTGGCCACGGCGGGATGGACATGGCCCCGGGGGGAATCGCCCTGGCCGGGAGCGGGGAGGACCGTGACGGGCTGGAGATGGACGTGCTCCACCTTCCGCTCGGGCCCGTCCTGCCGTTCTGGCCGGCCGGGCTCGTGCTGCGCTGCTCCCTGCAGGGGGATGTCGTGGTCGACGCCGAAGCCTCCGTGGTCGACGGCGCCGGAGCAGGCGGACCGGGTCCCGGTCCCGCGCCGGCGGCGGTGGTGTGGTGCGACCAGGTCGTGGCGCTGCTGGCCCTGGCCGGGGCCGAGGACGCGGCAGCCGGCGCCCGCCGCACCCGGGACGCCCTCCTGCACGGCGATCGGGGCGCCGCCCGGGACGCCGCCGAGCGGCTGCACCGGACGATCCGGAGATCACGGCTGCTCCGCTGGTCGCTACGAGGCGTGCTCCCGCTCGACCCGTCCGCTCTGGAGCACCACGGGCTACCGCGGCACTGCCTCGGGGACGCCCACGACCGGCTGCTGTCCCGGGTGGAACGGATCCGGGCCGAGGCCGGTGGCGCGGAGCCGGTCCCGGTGGAGGACGCCGCGGTGCCGTGGGCGGTGCTGCCGGAGCTGGTGACCGGGCTGGAGCTGGGCTCCGTGCGGCTGGCCGTGGCGAGCCTGGACCTCCAGCCGCACCCTGCCGTCCAGGCGGTGGGGCATGGCTGAGAGCGTGGTGACGACCGTCCCCGGCGGATGGGCCGTGCTGGCGGGGATCCTCCTGTGCGGCCTGGCCTTCTTCGCCGTGGCCCTGGACGCGGCGCTCTCGGCCCGGGCGCAGGGCAACGGCGGCGGGTGGGGCGCGCCGCTGGGCCGGACGGCGCGGCTGCTGCGGCAGCGGCGCCGGACCACCGTGGCCGCGGACACCCTGCTGTGGCGGGTCGGCGGCGCGGGCATGCTGGTCGGGGCGTTCCTGATGATCGCGGTGATCCCGCTGGGGGAGTGGACGCTGGCGGACCTGGACGTCGGCGTCGTGTGGTTCAACACCGTGGACGTCATGGTCTGGGCGCTGGTCTGGCTGGCGGGGTGGGGCGCGAACTCCACCCACGGTCTGGTGGGCGGCTACCGTTTCCTCGCCCACGGGCTGGCCTACGAGCTGCCGCTGATGTTCGCCCTGGTGGCCCCGGCGATCGCCGCCGGCAGCCTGGCCGTGGGGGACGTCGCCGCGGCCCAGGACGGCATGTGGTTCGTGGTGTGGATGCCGGTGGCGTTCCTCGTCTTCCTCATCGGCGTGACCGGCTTCTCCGTGTGGGGGCCCTTCGCCCCGGCGCTGGCCGCCGACCTCGGCGGCGGCGTGCTGGCCGAGCTCTCGGGGGTCGACCGCCTCGTCCTCCAGGCCGGGCGCTACCTGTTCCTCACCGCCGGCGCCGCCTTCTCGGTGCCGCTCTTCCTCGGTGGCGGCGCCGGGCCCGTCCTGCCCGACTGGGCGTGGGTCCTGGTGAAGACCGTGGCCGTGCTGGCGGTGCTCGTGTGGCTGCGCCGGAGGATCCCGCTGCTGCGCCCGGACCGGTTCATGGAGATCGGATGGATGGTCCTGCTCCCGGCCGCCGTCCTCCAGGACCTGGTCGTGTCCCTCGTCGTCGTCTGGAAGGGCTGAGCCGTGCTGGTCGGAATCGTGTTCTGGGTCCTCGCCGTGGTGGCCGTGGCCGCGGGGGCGCTCGTGTTCGTGGTGGACTCCATGGCCCGGGCCACCTATGCCCTGGCGCTGTCCTTCATCGCCGTGGGGGTGCAGATCCTGCTGCTGGGCCAGAGCTACCTGGGGATCATCACGATCCTC